>JAIJUV010000050.1 GCA_022732315.1 Prevotella sp. | reverse complement strand
AAGCGGAATCACCTCCAGGTTCATCATATCAGCACTATTGTAAAAAGGATGCGCTTTCTCGGAAAACATCTTGGAGATTAGATGACGCTCGCTGCCCGAGAAGATGAAATTGGCATTGCTACACTTCTGAATATAAGTTCTGAGAATGGCCTCCATATTCTTCTCCGGATAATAACCTATCTGCTGGAATTCATCGATGGCAACGATGCATTTCTTATCAGCCTGCTCTAAACAGGCAAATATCTCATCCAAAGTATAGAGCGGATTAGAAATATCACCCAACGAAAGATTAAACGTTGGGGTATTGGAAATCGGATCGTAACCGAAGCAGCCATTGATAGACTTCAGGGTGTTAACCACCATTCTCATCATCTTGGTTCCACGACGGGCAGCCAAATCAAATACGGCCTTTCCCAACTCGAAGGCAAATTCATGGATGCTGGAAGTTCGGAGGATATCGATGGAAATACAGATAAAATGGTCTTTGATGGCAGGAGAGTCCATGCAAAAGTCTATCAGTTTACTCTTGCCTACTCGTCTTGCAGCCATTACCACCATATTCTCACCACTAGTTACCTTACTGATGATTCTTTCCGCTTCCTTTTCTCTGTCGCAGAAATATTCGGGCTTGATATAACCCGTTATGATAAAAGGATTCTCCATATTGCTCGCCATTTTAGAATGTTACTTTCGACTGCAAAGGTAATTATTTATTTTGAATTATGCAAATTACATAATGCAAATTGCATAATTCATATACCATTTTATCTCAGTAAGATTATTCTATCTCCTCACACACCACCATATCCACGCTCCTGAATATCACAACAATCTTGTGAAGGCGGGTGGTCTTTACCTCTGATTTCACCACATCACTATCTGCATAGCGATTAACCTGAGCGATGGCTGCCTCTCTCAACTTCGCTACCTGCTCATCGGTGGCATCCGACTTGCAGTATTTCAACTCCACAATGTATGAATGCTCCATATCCGGATAATTCTCCAGAAGCGGACGCAGGAAAATGTCGGCATAACCAGCCTGGTTGTCCAGTTCCGAGATTGGACGATAGAACATATTCTGACAAGTCATCGCCAAAGTAAAGCCATGCACATACGACTCACCCTTCTAGCAAATAAGCATAAATCAGCTCTCTAACCACCTCGTTAGGAATCACAAACTTGGTCTTGCCACGATAGGTTCCATCAATGGTCAACATGCCAAAGTAGAAGAGCAAACTGACGAAATTGTCCGGATCGTTGATGCTCTCGGCAGGAAATCCCCTTTTCAAATTACCCGTAACAAATCCCTCCGTAACCAGATGCTGGATGATGCTGGCATCATGGGCAAACT
This sequence comes from Prevotella sp., assembly GCA_022732315.1. The sequence continues at coordinate 14,219 of JAIJUV010000050.1, read as the reverse complement.
CCTTGTCGTGGCGGATGAGCATGCGAAGCTTGTTATAATCTACACGGATGTTATCCTCTATCATATAACGAGGAATATCACAATTATTGTGAATATACTGGTCGATGAAATACAGCACCATCACTGAGTTATACATCGTTGTTTCTCCATAAACCTCCTCAGCAAAGCAATAGTTATCATACCATGGCTTCATCACCTGGATAAGTTCATCCACGGAATGACGGAAAGGACAAACCGAAGAATAGTAGGTCAACATCTCACGTACTTCTTCCTCCGTAAATCCCGTCATCTCGTTAAACTCGGCGCTCAAGGAATAGTTGGTGCCGATGTTGAAACCACTGGTCAAATCATCCATCGTCACAGGACTGACACCTGTTACGAAAACACGCTTCAGGGATGTACTTGTAGCCGCCTTCACCGCATCAAAGAAGAGACGCAGATAGCCTTCGCCATGCGTCTGCTTGCGATAACTGGTCATATATTGCGGCTCAGCAAGGATCTTATTGGTAAAATGATCGTACTCATCTATGAAGAGATAGATTTGCTGACCAACTTTATCACATACTTCGCAAATATACTGCAACTGATTGATACATCCCTCCTGCTTATTCATTTCCTCCTTGATATCTTTAGGAAGATACTGCTGATAAACATCACAGAAAATATTGTAACTGATATTACAGGTAGCATCCAAACCATCCTTATAATCGTCGATACCAGCTGCAACTACAGAGAAATTCAGATTCAGCACCAAAAAGGAATTACGCTCAGGGGTTGGATTCTTACCTATATAAAGATCACCAAAGAGCTGCTCAAACTTATCCTTCTTGTTCACATCATAGTAATTCTGGAGCATAGAAAGGGTAAGGCTCTTGCCGAATCGGCGAGGGCGAACATAAAAGAAAAACTTATTTGCTGCCTCTATTTCTTCTATGAACGGAGTCTTATCCACATAATAGCAATCATCCTTTCTAACATCCTCGAAATTCATCATGCCATAAGGGATGCGCTTGCGATATACGCGTTTTTTCTTCTGTTCCATATCTACTATTTTTTAGACATTATTTTTTCTTTGTGCAAAACTACAATAATATTTCCTAATTACCAAAGAAAATGATGAGAAATCATACTTTATCTTATTTTTTTCTCCTCACCCAGACCTTATGGCTGTGCTGACCCACAGAGCGGATGGGAGCAGTCTCGTCATGGGCTATCTCCTTCAAGTCCAATGAGGCGGCGGTGCGGCTCAAGTTGTTGATGTAGGCATAGTCGGTAAGACCGATGAAGCCATTCTCATCGATGACATCCAGGGCTCGGGCGATGCGCTCCTCTCGGGTATATTTCTGCTTCAAAATCTGCTTTACTCCACTCATTTCACGCTCAAGATCGGGATCGGTTTCCCGCTTCACAGATTGGATGAAATCGGGAGACGCCTTGAAGTTGACGTCTCTTACGCCCACCTTACGATAGGCCATCTTATCATCATCACCCTGCATCTCGGTAGGCTTGTCATCCTCGAAACCCAAGGATAGAGAGAAGGTGCCGAGACCTTCCAGATTCACATTATAGCCCATGGAAAGCATGCGAACCAGCATATCTTCCACATCCATCAGCACGGCTTCAGTGGTACTCGGAGAAATGCCACGATGATAACCCTGCATCTTGTCGATAAACTCCTTGCGAGATAGTGTACGATTGGCCACCATCTTGGGATAAACCTTACGCTTGCCGTCATGATGAACATCCGACATCTCCTGCAACTTGTACTTTGCCATATCAATTCCTTTCCTTATTAAGTTCTACATCATCATTTATAAAGCGAGACCGTAGTCCTGGAAGAGATGGTTTGCATCCTAAAATGCATTCACCTATACTCTTAAGGATAATAGTCTTTATCATTAGAAGAAAACTCCGTTCAGCGATGCTGAATCTATGTTCAGCAGTGTTGAACTTAAGTTCAGCAGTGTTGAATATAAGTTCAGCAGTACTAAACATAACTTTCTCCACTGCAAAAATACAATTTTACCTAGAGATAAACAAGAATTGTTCAGGATTTAAACTAAATTAAACAAGGGAGCGGACTAAAGCATTACCTAGTCCGCTCCCTTGTCTTCTAGAATTCCACGGCTTCAAGATCCTCTCTGCGGCTACCGTCAAAAGTATAATATATTATAAATAAGAATGCCATATTGTACTTTATCTTGCGAAATCTGAAAATATTTATTATTTTTGCAAAAAAGTACAATATATATATGAAACTTAACAAAATCCATCATATAGCCGTGATTTGCTCAGACTATGAGAAATCCAAGCATTTCTATACAGATGTGCTCGGAATGAAGATCATGGTTTGCCGATAGAATTGTATGAAAGATAAAGATTCTGTTTAATCGTATTTGATAGAATGCAGCAAATAAACATCCAATATTACAACTCGCCCTGTGGAGAGTTAATCCTGGCATCAGTGGGTGATGAATTGTGTCTATGTGATTGGAATGAAAAGCCATGTGCAGAGCGCAATAAGCTTCGACTAGCAAGGTATATGAACGCAGATTTCAAGATAGAAACATCTTCTGTCCTGGAGCTGGCTAGGCAGCAACTGGATGAATATTTTTTAGGCATCCGCAGGTCATTCGAAATTCCGTTGCATCCTGTAGGAACAGATTTCCAGAGAAAAGTATGGAATGCATTGCTTGATATACCATACGGTGAAACCAGAAGCTATAAGGAAATCGCTCAAAGTATAGGCAATTCCAATTGTGTCAGAGCCGTGGCTGGAGCAATCGGAGCCAACGGCATCAGCATCCTTATCCCCTGCCATCGCATTATCGGCAGCAACCGTTCCCTGACAGGCTTTGCCGGAGGACTGGAAGCAAAGAGAATTTTGCTGGAACTGGAGACTGAAAAATCATAAATGCATTCCATTATTTGTAAATTCGATAAGAATGGTGGAACAGGCAAAACAGTTTGTTGTCACCTTCCCCCGTCTACATCATCCCTACTCATCCATTCTTCAGTTGTTTCTTTCGTACCAATTCTCACAATCAAAAGGTACTCCAAAATTTAAAGGTTAGTTAAACCAACTCCTTAAACCAGTCCGCTTAAATCAAGGGAGTATTGGGTAGGAAGTTTCTTTTCCTTCTTGATAAACATCAGCATATAAATAGGGAGATAAGTGATTTTTCCCACCTTCTTCACATTATCGTTACACAACACATAGGCTTTTGAAATCTGATAGGTTGTAGAGTTCATCACATTCGTAAGCGCTTTGTGACGCTCATAATCCTTGCCCGATTTAACCTCTAAAGGCAACACCTCACCATTTTGCTCTATCACAAAATCCAGTTCACCCTGCCGCTTGTTGTTATAATAATACAACTGGAAGCCATGCGCCTGGAGTTCTTGTGCCACCGCATTCTCATATATCGAACCAAAGTTGATGGACGGTTCGTTATCCAAAATCTTCAGCTGAATGCCATCTGCATAAAGACTTGCCAAAAGACCAATATCTGCCATAAACAGCTTGAATAAGTTTCGGCTGCTTGACAAAATCAAAGGCACAGTAGGCTCCTCAACATTATATACCGGCAGAGCGACACCAGCATCCTTCAACCACAAGAAACTATTCTGATAACGTGAAAACTTGATGTTTTCATTCAGGTTCTTCAATATGAAACGCTTGTTCTTGGCATCAAGCTCAGCAGGAATCCTGTCAAAGATTTCTTGAATATACAATTTATGGTCAGGGTCATATTTCGCTATATCCTGCTTATAAAGACGTATAATAGCCTGCTGCTCTGCCATTACATCTTGCAGATTATTGGTAGCCAGATATTTATCAACAGCTGCAGGCATTCCACCTACTATAAGATAAAGCCGGAATACCTCCATCATCTTTTCATGGATGAATTCATCTACAGGCGTCCCTTCTGTAAAATGTTTCCTCAAAACATCTATAATTCTATCGTTGATACCAACGGCAGATGCAAACTCCTCAAAATCAAGCGGATACATATCTTTCACATCCATATATCCCACTGGAGCTGAACGGAGATTCTTGATTTCCACACCCAATAAGCTACCACTTAAAATATAGCGATAACTCCCTTCCTCCACCAAAAACTTGATGGCAGTTACAATTTCCGGGCATTCCTGCACTTCATCAAAAAACACAAGAGTATTACCCTTTATTAAATCCTGGCTGGTCACTGTGGAGAGACGCAACAAGATGTCTTGACAGTTCTTCGCCTTGCTGAAGACCTTTACCAAACCCGGATTTTCAATGAAATTGATTTCAACGAATCTTTCAAAATGTTCATGACCGAAACGACGGATAGAATATGTTTTTCCTATCTGTCTTGCTCCTGTCAACATCAAAGCTTTTCTATCGGTATCGAAAAAGTCAGCTAAATATCTGTCTATCTTACGCTTAATCATTTTTTGTCCTCTTTTCTAATATTAAACGGATGCATTTTGTCCGTTTTTCCAATACAAAAGTACTATATTCTGTCCGTTTTTCCAAGGGATTTACACTTAATTTTGTCCGTTTTTCCAAGTTTTAACGCTTTTAACACACTTTTCATTCGCGCGAATTCAACAAGCAACTGCCAAATATCCTGCAGATCTCAGTGAATAAAGTAATCATCACCATTTTCTATATCCCAGTTTTTCCACTCATCTGTTGCTTCCCATCATCGCAAGGCATCACAATAACGGTTAATTTGAAATCCCAAACGTCACTTAACTGATCAAACAAAACAAAAAAAGAGAGAAACCAAGGAGCATAAGCTACTCAATTTCTCTCTGGAGATTCTATTTTGCAGTTGTCATTTAAAGAGTCGACATTCGTAGACGTTGTCCTACAACTCCTTTACCATAAATATAGTGGTGGCGGTATGTCCTGAGTCACCAAGGCGCTGAGGAATATGCCTGAAGCCATGACGCAGCTTCTGCTCTTTCAGGGCGTATTATTTCACGATAATTTCATCAACAAACAGCCAGCCGCCGAAGCTGCTTGGCTTCGCCTGAACACGGATGTAGCGGGTTGTCTTGCTGCCCTTCCAGGTAAGCGTCTTGAAATTCAGAATCGGCTCCTTGCTCGATTCATACTTCTTGTCAAATACCTGGGTGAAGTTCTTGCCATCCTCACTGACTGATACCGTATATTGAGAAGGATAGAAAATCTCAGGACCGCTGCTCTGCATGAAGTCGGTGCCTACGCTGCTGATCTTGGTAGATTTACCCAGATCGATGGTTACATCGAAGCAATTCTTGCCGATAAAGCCTTGCCAGCGACCATCGCCATGAGCCCAACCACCCATGTTGCCATCCACCAGCGTCTTTTCGCCAGCCGCAGGATAGTAGCGGTTGTAAGCATGGTTATAGGTAACCTTGGCACCCACAGCCTTGTGCTGCACCGGCTTCATCTTCTCCTTGCGCTCACCAATCTCCTTCTTCAACTCGAATGGGTTCACGCCTTCAGCCTTCAGATGTTCTATCTGCGCCAGGGCACGGGTCTTGAACTCAGGATAGTTCTTGGTCTTGGTTCCGTTCCATCCTATCTCAGCCAGAGCTAAGGCACGAGGATAAAGCATATACTCGGCATATTCAGGAGTAGGAATATGCTCAGTCCAGAGGTTTGCCTGCACACCGGTAATCATATTGCGCTCCGCCTCAGGAAGATCGCTTCCCGGCACATAGCTATACACCTTCTCGGTAGGAATGAAACCGCCATTTGCCACAGGCTGGGTGCCCGGTGCATCCTGATACATATCGAAGTAGCAGTAGGCTCCCGGCGACATCACCACGTCGTAGCCATGCTTGATGGCCTCGTGTGCCAGTTCGGTGCCACGCCAAACCATCACGGTGGTATTCTTGGAGAGATTTCCGGCTATCACCTCGTCCCAGCCCACGAGCTGTCTGCTATGCTCGTTCAGGAACTTGCCCATGTGGGAAATGAGATGAGCCTGCAATCCATCCACGTTGCCGATGCCCAGCTCCTTCATCTTCTTCTGGCAGAGGGCACAACTGCCCCATGACTTCTTCGCAGCCTCATCGCCACCCACATGGATGTAATGAGATGGGAAGATATCCATCACCTCTTTCAAGACATTCTCCAGGAAATCGTAGGTTCCGATGTTGCCCGGACAGAAATCTGCCTGCTTGTAAGGTTCATGGGTGCAGGACAACTCTGGATAGGCTGTGAGCACTTCTTCAGAATGACCCGGCATCTCGATTTCCGGAACGATGGTGATGCCGCGCTCGGCAGCATATTCCACCAGGTCGCGGAGTTCATCCTGGGTATAGTAACCACCCTCGGCACCCTCGCTGCCCTGCTCCAGGTACTTGTTGCCATTGGCATTCCAGTCTTTCCATAACTTACCCGAACGCCAGGCGGCGAAATTGTTGAGTCTAGGATAACGTTTGATTTCAATACGCCATCCGGCTGCATCGGTCAGATGGATATGGAGACGATTGAACTTATATTCCGACATCACATCAATCTGCTTCTTAAGGAAGGAGATTGGGAAGTAATGACGGGAAACATCGAGCATCAAACCGCGCCACTTGTAGGCAGGTGCATCCACGATGTCGCAGCATGCGATGCCTTTCTTGGTGGTAAGCTGCTCCATGGTCTGCCAGGCACGGAGAAAACCCTCGCTGCTGGCGGCACTGATTTCAATGGCATCAGATGCCACATGAAGCCGGTATGCCTCTGGCGAAGAGGCATTGGCGAGCTTGGTAAACTTCACCACTCGCTTAGCTGCATCATTCACCTTGACATTCCATGCCTTGGTATAGATATTCTCGGCATCAGCGCCTACCTGGTTTTCTACTTTCACACCGTCGCTGGTGTTGAATACGCCCTTGCCCATCGTAACCTGCTGTGGTTTCGGCAACAGATTCTGAGCCTGAAGGGACGAGGTTAGTAAGAGTGCCCCGAAAAGGGACAATAGATTGTTGGATTTTTTAGTCATACGGCTTATCTATAAAAAATTAATATCAGTCCGCTAAGCTATCGACCTATTGTCTCTAACTTAGCGTACTATTTTAAAACTTATCGTTCTACTTTCTCGATAATTTTCATTCCCTCTTCCACTGCCTGCATATTCAATGGAATCAGGTTATGATGGCGCTCTGGCAACGACTTGAAGAGTGCCTTGTTCAAACCGTCGGTGCTCACCACAGGGCAAACCTTCAGCAGTCCACCCAATACAATCATATTGAACACCTTCGAATTTTTCATCTCGGCAGCTTTGTCCATCGCATCAATGCGATAGATGGTGATGTCCTTGCGCTGTGGAGGATTCATCACGCCATAACCATCGTAAATCAGGATACCACCTGGCTTAATCTTTGGCTCAAACTTATCGAGCGATGGCTGGTTGAGCACGATGGCTACATCATAATGGCTTAGGATAGGCGAAGAGATGCGGCTGTCGCTCACGATGACCGTTACGTTGGCTGTACCGCCACGCTGCTCTGGTCCGTAAGCAGGCATCCAGGTTACCTCCTTGTCTTCCATCAGTCCTGAGTAGGCCAGGATCTTTCCCATCGAAAGGACGCCCTGACCACCAAAACCGGATATAATGATTTCTGTCTTCATATTTTTAACTTTGAACTTTGAGAATTGAACTTTGAACTTGATGATTACTTTGAATTCTATGCTCAAATTCCCGTTGTATCCTTCAGGTCGCCCTTAGGATACTGCTTAAACATGTTCTCTTCCATCCACTTGTTTGCCTCAACAGGTGAGAGCTTCCATCCGCTGTTGCAGGTAGAAACGATTTCTACCAGGCTGGAACCCTTGCCCTGCATGCTTGCCTCGAACGCCTTGCGGATAGCCTTCTTTGCCTTGCGGATGCTTGCCACGGTCTCCACACTCTGGCGGGTTACATAGCAGGTACCCTGCAGATGGCTGGCAAGTTCAGTGATGTTCAGTGGATAACCATGAAGATCAGCCTCTCGTCCGTAAGGACAGGTAGCGGTTTTCTGCCCCAACAGGGTGGTTGGAGCCATCTGTCCACCAGTCATACCATAGATGGCATTGTTGATGAAGATGATGGCGATGTGCTCGCCACGGTTCAGGGCGTGGATGGCCTCGCAGGTACCGATGCACGCCAGGTCGCCATCACCCTGATAGGTGAAGACGAGGCGGTCAGGCCACAAGCGCTTGATGCCCGTAGCCACAGCAGGAGCACGGCCATGGGCAGCTTCCTGCCAGTCGATATCCAAATAGCGATAAGCGAATACGGCACAGCCCACCGGACAAACGCCCACCGTCTTATCCTCCATGCCCATCTCCTCGATGACCTCGGCAACGAGCTTATGAACTACGCCATGCGAACAGCCCGGGCAATAGTGCATCGGGGTATCGTTCATCAGCGTAGGCTTCTTATATACCAGATTCTCTGGTGAAATTATATCATTCATTTTATTAACTTCTTTAATGCTTCAACGATTTCCTCTGGCTCAGGCACGATGCCGCCCAGGCGACCGAAGTGCTCAACTGGAGTCTGGCCATTTACAGCCAAACGCACATCCTGAACCATCTGACCTGCATTGATTTCGGCAACCAGAATGCCCTTCTTGGTCTTGGCAAGTTCATGAATCTCCTTTTCAGGGAAAGGCCAGAGGGTGATAGGACGGAACAATCCCACCTTGATGCCCTGCTCACGAGCATTCTCGATACTCTTCTCGGCGATACGTGCCGCACTTCCGAAGGCTACGATAACATAGTCGGCATCCTCCATCTGCTCCATCTCATATCTTACCTCGTTGTCACGAATCTTCTGATATTTCTCCTGAAGGGCGATGTTGCGTGCCTCCATGACCTCAGGCTTGAGTTCCAGAGAGGTCATGATGTTCACAGGGCGACTCTTAGTACGGCCGATGGTAGCCCATGGACACTCCTTAGCAATCTCCTCCTCGGTGCGACGTGGTTTTACCGGAGGCAGAACCACCTTCTCCATCATCTGTCCGATGACGCCATCGCTCAGGATCATCGCCGGATTGCGATACTTGAAGGCAAGGGTGAAGGCGAGATCTACGAAATCTGCCATCTCCTGAACCGATGCAGGAGCCAGCACGATGACGTTGTAATCGCCGTTACCGCCACCACGGGTAGCCTGGAAATAATCACTCTGTGATGGCTGGATGGTACCCAAGCCCGGACCGCCACGCTGCACGTTGACGATAACACCCGGAATCTCGGCACCCGCCATATAGGAGATGCCCTCCTGCATCAAAGCCACACCCGGACTTGACGAGGTGGTGATGACACGCTTTCCGGCACCGGCGCCACCATAAACCATGTTGATAGCCGCCACCTCACTCTCAGCCTGCAGAACCACCATTCCCGATGTCTCCCAAGGCTTGAGCAGAGCCAGCGTCTCAATAATCTCACTCTGAGGTGTGATAGGATAGCCAAAGAAGCCATCCGCACCACATCTGATGCAGGCATGGGCTATCGCCTCATTGCCCTTCATTAATGTTACTTCTTGATTTGCCATTGTTTAGTCCTCCTTCTTTCGATAAACAGTGATGCAACCGTCTGGGCAGACGATGGCGCACGAAGTACAGCCAACGCATGCATCAGGCACAGCTGCCTCTACATAGCGATAACCATGCACATTGACCTTCTTCTCGGCCAATGCGATGACATGATGAGGACAAGCCTCTACGCAGAGCGCGCATCCCTTGCAACGCTTGGTATCGACTACAATAGCCCCTTTAATCTTGCTCATATTCTAAATTTTTTCTTATTATCTTTACTTTTGGAGTAGCCAAGGCTGCTGCGGTCCACATAGAGCATTATGGATTGTAGTAGTCTTTGCAATAAAAGCTCATGATATTATCAAGCATCTCCTTTGCCGCTACAGCCGGACTCTCGGGGTCGAGGGCGATGGCCTCCATATAGCAGTCGAGGGCATGCTTAAAGTCGCCTTGCTTCCGCCAGGCGTTTCCCTGCTGATAATATTCTTCTGCTGTCATTTTACTCTATTTTTTTCTAGTTTTGCTGTGCGAAATTACGAAAATTATGCAAAGAAAAAGAATATCGACGCAAGTTTTAAACTAAATTAATGTAGTTTTTCCCGAAAATGCGCACACAATATTTCAAGTGTGCAATTTTTCAAGAACAATGTGCATTATTTCTAGTATTATATCCCATTAAAACACAATTCGCCATTTACCGCAGTTGGCTACGGTAAATGACGAATAATACGATACCTCGCAAAACGAGGTAGAGGATAAAGGCAAGCCACAGGGCATGGTTGCCTAGCAGAGGATGCAGACCAAAAAACAATGCGAAGAACGAGGCTGAGGCCACGGCAGTGGAACAGAGCATCGACTTCGAGCGGGTGATGCCCACGAAGATGCCATCGAAAACGAATGCCGGCATTCCTGCCAGGGGTATCAATATTGCCCATCCGAAATACTCGCCCGACGCTGCTATCACCCGCTCATCACTGGTCAGCAAAGAGAGGAAGTTCTCACCAACTATTATATATAATAAGGTGAAACCGAAGGCTACGCCCACTCCGAAACCCATCGTCCGCCTGACCACCTCCCGGAACGCTACCCTATTCCCGGCACCGTAATACTTGCCGCTCAATGCCTCTGCCGCATAGGCAAAGCCATCCATGAAATAGGAGAAGATGGTAAAAAGCGTCATCAGCAACGTGTTGACAGCCAGCACCAGCGTACTCTCGCGGGAACCTGCTGCCGTAAAGAAGAGGTTCACTGCCACCAGACATACGGTGCGGAGGAAGATGTCTCTGTTTAAAGAGAAGAATCGCTTCAGCGGTTCAGAATCAAAGAGATGCTGGCAATAATCATACTTATTTAATCTGCGATAATAAAGCCGATAGAGCACGCATGCCATCAGGAATCCCCACCATTGGGCGATAACCGTGCCGAGCGCCACGCCCTCTACCGTCATTCGGCAGACGAAGACGAACACCAGGGAGGCAACGATGTTCACCACATTCTGCGTCAGCGACACCACCATCGGGATACGGGTGTTCTGCATACCGATAAACCAGCCCGTGAATCCATAGAGTCCGAGCACGGCAGGCGCTCCCCAGATACAGACATAGCAATATCTGCGGGCCAGTTCCACGACATCCGCTTCCGGCGACATCGCCCACAGTCCGCAGCCGATAATCCATCTCTGCAGGATAAAGAACAGGAGTCCTATCCCTACGCCGATGCCCAGAGACCGAACCAGGAGCCTCAGCACTTCGGCAAAGTCTCTCCTGCCCAAAGCCTGCGAAGTCATTCCGCTGGTTCCCATTCTCAGGAATCCGAAGAGCCAGTAGATGACATTGAAAAGCATCGACCCCACGGCAATGGCTCCGATATAAGCCGCATCGCCGATATGCCCCACGATGGCAACATCCACCAAACCTAAAAGCGGTACCGTGATATTGGATATTATCGACGGCACCGCTAATTGCAATATTCGTTTATTCATAATTAAAAATCAATAATTAATAATTAAGAATGTACTTTCCGAAACGGCGTATGCCTAACTATCAATTATAAACTATTAACTATAAACTAAATTCTAAACTTCGCAGCCTGCTCCTCAATATAGGCAGCATCGCTGAAATAATCGATGCGCATTGCCTTGCGAACCTCGTCCATGGTCTGGGCTGCAAATTCGCGGGCATCTTCGCTACCCTTCTTCAGGATATTGAATACCTCAGGAATATCCTGCTCAAACTCATGACGGCGGGCACGGATTGGGTCAAGCATCTTGTTGATGACGCTGTTCAGGAACTTCTTGCAGGTGCCATCACCGATACCACCCTTCACATACTGCTCCTTCAACTCATCCAAAGTCTTGAACTCTGGCCAGAACTCAGCGAAGTCCTCAGGAGTAGAGAATGCCTCCAGATAAGTGAACACGGCATTTCCCTCCAGATGTCCAGGCTCTTCCATACTCATGCGTGGCTCACCGTTAGACATCTTCTTCACCTTCTTCCAAACGGTCTTCTCGTCATCGCTCATGTAGATGCAGTTGCCGAGACTCTTGCTCATCTTCTCCTTACCATCAGTTCCTGGAAGGCGACGGCAGCAGGCAATCTCCGGAAGCAGAATCTCTGGCTCTACCAATACAGGCGCATAAGTCTGGTTAAAACGGCGAACCAACTCGCGGGTTACCTCCAGCATAGGCTCCTGGTCCTCACCGGCAGGCACGGTTGTAGCCTTGAAAGCGGTGATGTCGGCAGCCTGGCTCACAGGATAGCAGAAGAAACCGAGAGGAATGTTTGCCTCGAAGTTACGCATCTTGATCTCTGTTTTCACGGTAGGGTTACGCTGAACACGAGATACAGAGATGAGGTTCATCAGGTAGGTAGTCAACTCAGCCAACTCAGGAATCATACTCTGGATATAGAGTGTACACTTCTGTGGGTCGAGACCCGCAGAAAGATAATCGAGTGCTACCTCTGTAATGTTCTGGCGAATCTTCTCAGGATTGTCAGCGTTATCTGTCAAAGCCTGAACGTCGGCCATGAACACGAACATTCTATCGAAGTCGCCAGCATTCTGAAGCTGTACTCGGCGCTGCAATGAGCCGATGTAGTGACCCAGGTGAAGTTTACCTGTAGGACGGTCGCCCGTCAATATAATCTTTCCCATTTTTCTTACGATTTTAATAATTTAGCTGCAAAGGTACAATAAAATAATGAAAAAGAGGAAGAAAAGATGTAAAAATAACCAAAACCCAGACCTAAGCAGGCAAAATATGAGCCTAGCTGCCAAAATATGAGCTAAGCAGGCAAAATAAAAGCGAGACCTCTGAAAAAGAAGCCTCGCTTATTCTATATTCTGTTTTCGTTGATATCAACGGAAATTAGAATTCTGCATTCTTTGGGGTACTTTAGAACTCTGCATTCTTTGGTGTACGTGGGAACGGAATCACGTCGCGGATGTTCTGCATACCGGTTACGAAGAGAATCAGACGCTCGAAACCGAGACCGAAACCTGCGTGTGGGCATGAACCGTACTTACGGGTATCAAGATACCAGTTCATATCCTTCATAGGGATATTGCGAGCCTCAATCTCACCCATCAACTTATCGTAGCTCTCCTCACGGACAGAACCACCGATAATCTCACCAATCTGTGGGAACAGTACGTCGGTACCCTGAACGGTCTGACCGCTCTTGCCGCCGAAGCCGCTCTCCTCCTCATCTATCTTCATATAGAATGCCTTGATGGCCTTTGGATAGTTGGTCATGATAACAGGACGCTTGAAGTGCTCCTCTACGAGGAAGCGCTCGTGCTCTGAAGCCAGGTCGTCACCCCACTCGCATGGGAACTCAAACTTCTTGCCCTTGGCGATAGCCTCCTGCAGGATACGGATACCCTCGGTGTATGGAAGATGAACGAAGTCGGAATTCAATACACCCTCCAAGCGAGCAATCAAGCCCTTGTCGATCATCTTGTTCAAGAAAGCGAGGTCGTCCTTGCAGTGCTCCAGTGCCCAACGGATACAGTACTTGATGAAGTCTTCCTCCAACTCCATCAAACCGTCCATATCCAGGAAAGCAACCTCTGGCTCAACCATCCAGAACTCAGCCAGGTGGCGAGGAGTGTTACTGTTCTCTGCACGGAAGGTAGGACCGAAGGTATAGATAGCGCCAAGTGCTGTGGCACCCAGCTCACCCTCCAACTGACCAGAAACGGTCAGTGAAGTCTGCTTGCCGAAGAAATCATCAGAATAGTCAATCTTGCCATCCTCGGTCTTCTTCAGGTTGTAGAGGTTCTTGGTTGTAACCTGGAACATCTGACCTGCACCCTCACAGTCGCTGGCTGTGATGAGAGGAGTATTGAAATAGAAATATCCATGCTCGTGGAAGTAGGTGTGGATAGCCATCGCCATGTTGTGACGGATACGCATCACGGCACCAAAGGTGTTGGTACGAAGACGGAGGTGAGCATACTGACGCATGTACTCGAAGCTCTGTCCCTTCTTCTGCATTGGATAGTCGCTGCCGCAGAGACCGTAGATTTCGATGCTTTCGCACTGAATCTCAACACTCTGACCGGCACCCTGGCTCTCTACCAAGGTACCTACTACGCTGATGCAGGCACCAGTGGTAATCTGGCGGAGCTGATTCTCATCGACCTTTGATGGGTCGACTACTATCTGAATATTATTAATAGTAGAACCATCGTTAAGAGCGATAAAATCGACTGCTTTGCTA
>JAIJUV010000309.1 GCA_022732315.1 Prevotella sp. | reverse complement strand
GCTTTTCAACTGCGAGATAAAAGTCTGCTTGCAGTGCAGGAGGTTAAACTTGTACGAGTCAAGCGACTTTTCCACCGCATAGATGATGACATCCACCTTATTGTCGGCATACAGCTTGGCAATCTCGTTACCAGCACGCACACCTCGACCGTCACGCTGTGCCAAGTCTGACGGTCGATCGGGTAGGTCAAGGGCATTGCTGCCCTCTTCCCCCCTAAGAACCGTACATGAGAGTTTCCCCTCATACGGCTCAAGCTTTTCTAAGCCTCTGTTTGTATGCAGAGACCGGCTCAAACTACTTCTTGTTTCCATTTGATTTGCGGGATAATTTAAAACATTCATCATGAACCAACAGATTGCATTTCTTTCCGTTTTGAACGGTTGGCATGACATTCCATGCCTTGTGCGTATCAATAGGCTCACCGCATATAGGACATTTGCGTCCTTGCTTTTCCCATAGGTACAGCAGTGACTTGCGTCCTTTTAGCGTAACAAGCATTTTCGACTTCTTTCTTTTATAGAAGTACAGACGACAGTCTGCATCAAACGGGTTCATGTCTCCTTTAATCTGCGTGTATTGCAGGAATGGAAACGATGAAGTCAGAGACAATAATGTCAATTGGTCTTCCTTTCCGTTTGGTTTCTTGAATTTTGAAGCGAAAGTCCATTTGTTCCCTCGAATGTCATGCCAATATCGGTCTTTTATCCACCGTTTCCCTTTCTTGGAATGACGGCGTTTTGCCCATTGCCATAGTGAGAGGAATATCTGATGGTCGATTCTGTGAAATGAATCACGTGTCGCTCCATGCTGATAATAACCTCCCCATCCTCGGATTTTAGAGTTCAACATTCTGATTAACGACTCCTGTCTGCAACCCTTGTTCTCCTTAATTACCTTACGGATATTCTCCATAAAGCGTTTCTCGGATTTCTTTGTCGGCTTGGTCAATATGTCCTTGCCGTATTTGCGGATATTAAAGCCAAGAAAATCAAAACCGTCATGCACGTTGGTTATCACCGTCTTTTCCTCTGATAAGGTCAGACCTCTTTCAGACATAAATTCAGCAACCAATGGCTTGATTTCATTTTCAAGAGTTTCCTTGTTCTCGCAAGTGATGATAAAATCATCCGCATAACGTACAAGGTTCACCATTGGTGAATACAACTTACCATTAACATGATGGCGCTTATATCTATCTGCAAGAGCTTTCTGCAATCCGTCCAAAGTCATATTGGCAAGTGTCGGAGAAATTATACCACCTTGCGGTGTTCCTTCCTCGGTCGGGAACATTTGCTTGTTGAAAACATAGCCACATTTCAACCATTTTCGGAGTATTGCCTTATCCATTGGGATATTGGCAAGTAACCACTCATGGCTGATATGGTCAAAACACCCTTTTATGTCACCCTCCAAAATCCATTCGGGAGAATATCCCTTTCGGAGAATGTTATGACATTGCTGTATTGCATCCATACAGCAGCGTTCCTTGCGGAAACCGTATGAACGAGTATCAGCTGTAGTTTCTGATACAGGCTCCAATGCCATAAGATAGAGTGCTTGCATGGCTCTGTCTTTCATTGTCGGTATTCCCAACGGTCGCAGTTTGCCGTTGCTCTTCTTGATATGAACTCTTCTCAGCGGCATTGGCTGGTAGCCTCTGCGTTTGAGTTGGGTTATTGCTTGCATTTTAGCTTTAGGGGTATCCCATATTTCTTTGTCAACCCCAGGAGTACAACCACCCCCGTTAGAAGTAACCCTCTTTACGGCTAAGGCTTTTGCGTAAAAAGAGTGGGTAAGCGTCCATTGCAAGGCTTTCACCTTGTTATGTCTGCCTTCCTTCTGAGCCTTTACAATACGAGCTTGAAGCTTCTTAACAGCTTGCTCCGCCTTAGTCCAGTCTATTCTGTCCCAATTTGATTGCAGGTTGTCAGTCGGCGCACACGATTGGTCGAGGAGATTTTCTTTGATTTTATCGTTCATTTGCATTCCTACTTTAAAAAGTTCTAAAAGTTTATTGTAAAGAATTACCATTTGGCTAATGTTGGGTATTTGCCTCCCAAACATTACCACAGAAGTCTGCCCACTTTCGTGGTAGGTTGATGTTGTCCCTTGTCAACTCGTGATAAGTGGCTCAAACCCTATCCGTCCCATTACAGAACGGCATTCGCTTTCTCTGTTATCTTATACCTGCACATCATTCAGCATCCATTACTTTCAGCTTACCTGTCTTTTGTCTGACAGGAGATGTACAGGCTTACCATGTTCCACATAGATAACTAACGGATAGGTTAGGTTCTGTCTCATCCTCCGACGGTCTTTACATCCGTGTAATCCTACCATGGAGAGGATTATCTGACCGCATCCCATTTTGGGTAGAGTGTATCAGTATCTTGCACTCTTTTACGACATTACGAAGTTTACTAACAGTTCGCTTACGCTAACCATACTATCCAGCCTCGCCACTCTACGGTATGATACTAACCATACTTGACTTCCCCTCACGGTTCTGTCTTGTCTTGTGAAAGTGTACTTTGTCCCGACCGCTTAATACAACATTAAGGTGCATCGGTCGGTAGGCTACCGCTGACGGAACAGCGGGTTAAAACTGATACTTAAAGTATCATTCCAACAATTATCTATGCGACTTCATGTCGCACCCACGGTGTGTCCAAATGATGAATAGCAACACACCTTTTTTGTGCATTTACGCCTGTACCTAACATAGATGTGGAGCCGAACAATACTCGTACCGAACCCTCGTTCATGGCTGCTATCACCGCCTTTCTTGCCCTCTCGTTCTTGCACTCCTGAATG
>JAIJUV010000049.1 GCA_022732315.1 Prevotella sp. | reverse complement strand
CCCACACCTGTGATGGAAATCATAGGGAGGTTGGCCTTGATATCACGGCTATCGCGTACTCTTACGAAGCTGACACGGGCCTCATTGCTCACGTTTGGAGAGATACGGCTCTGAAGCTCAGCGATGAAAGAGTTGGTATTGCTCTTGAAAGGATAGCTGTAGGCATAGGTGTTCAGGCTGGAAGCACTGCCGCCACCACTCAACTGCTCTGCCTTGACCAGACTCCAGCGGATGGCAAACTTATTGAACTCGTTGATGTTCCAGTCGAGTTTCAAGCCCGCCTTATCGCTCTTGGTGTAGATATCCTGGTTGCTGAAGTAGTCATTGAATGCTACGCCCTGCTTCTCAGCCATCTTCTGCAACATATTCATGATGTCCTTCGCCTGCTCGGTATTCACCTTCGAGTTACCGGAATCCACGCCATAGAGGTTAGGATACTCCTTGTTGGTACGCTCGTAGTTGGCGAAGAAGAAGAGTTTGTTCTTGATGATAGGTCCACCCAGGGTGACACCCATGTTGTACTGAGTCTGCTTCTGATACTTAGGCGCATAACCCGTTCCATCCAGATAAGGATACTTGGTACCGATGAGGTCCTGGTTGTAGCCATAGTAATAGGCAGAACCGTGGAACTTGTTGGTACCGCTCTTGGTGATGGCATTGATGGCACCACCGGTGAAACCGCTCTGTCGTACATCGAAAGGAGCTACAGATACCTGAATCTGCTCGATGGTCTCCATAGATACAGGCTGAGCACCCGCCTGACCGCCGTTGTTACCGCTGGAAGCCAGACCGAACACGTCGTTGTTGGCCGCACCATCAATCATGAAGTTGTTGTATCGGTTGTTGGTACCGGCAAACGACATGTTACCCGAATTGGTAACCGTGAGCTGAGGGTTCAAGCGAGCCACATCGGCAATACCGTGGGTGATACTAGGCATATTGTTGATCTGCTCGGCATTCATACTGGTGGCAGCACCTGTACGAGAAGCAGCGAGACCCGCCTTGCCAGCTACCACCACTTCCTGGAGCTGATGCGCATCCTCCTTCAAGGAGAAGGTGAGGTTGGTAGTCTCACCCAAGCTCAGGTTTACATTGTTGACACTCTTGTCCTTGTATCCGATGTAAGATACTTCAACCTTGTATGGTCCACCCGGACGCATACCCTGGATGGTGTAACGGCCATCGATATTCGTCACGGCACGATACACCGTACCTGAAGGCTGGTGAATGGCAGTAACGGTAGCACCGATGACACTCTCATCGTCGGATGTTACCTTACCGCTGATGCCTGATGTGGTAATCTGCGCCATCGCCGTAGAGACAACAAAGGCTAGCAAAACCACTAATAAATGCAATCTTTTCTGCATAGAATTTCAGATAAATTGGTTAATAATAACAGGATTTCATCTTCCCAGAAGACTTACTTAATCCTTTTTATACTTCTTAGCTGCAAATTTAAACAAAATTTTTGAAATAACAAGTTTTTAGAGGAAGAAAATTCGATTAAAATTGGAAAAAGACCCCGAAATGGGTGTTTTGGGATATAAACAGCTGACTATAACTGCCGAACACGCAGACAAAAAAAAGATGCACTCCCCTATTACTAGAGAAGTGCATCCGATATTTTATGGCTTATCTATTCTGACTCAAATCTATCTATTCAGACTTGAATCTTATCTATTCTTCCTTAAGAACCTTATCCGTTAGTTGAAGATGTAACGGATAGAGAACTGGATAGAATAGGTAGAGTTGAAGCTTGTGTTGTTGGTGTATGTCTTAGACAATACTTCCTTACCATTCTTCTGGAACTGGAATGAACCCTGAGCACCATTCTTGCCAGCTGTATATTTCAGCAACTTGGTGTTGTTAACGGTCTTGTAGAGACCCCAGCTGTTGTTCAGCAAGTTAGCCAAGTTCTTGATATCAACACCAAACTGGAGAGTATTCTTCTGACCAGCTACGTTGAGATAGAAGTTCTGGTTGAACTTGAAGTCCACCTGATGATGCCAAGGCATCACAGCACCACCACGCTCAGCATACTCACCCTTGTGATTCTTCAGGTAATCATCCTGGTTGATGTAAGCCCAGAAGTCATCCTTCTGCTGCTTGGCTGTATAGCTTCCATTATCCTTGAAGTTCCACTCGTCCAAAGCCTCGCGGGAAGCTGGGATGTAAACCAAACCGTTAGAACCATAGTCGTTAACCACATTGCCAGTCAACTGGTAGGTGTAACGTGTGCAGCTGTAACCGTCAGCATAACCCATATTCATACCCTCGTAGATCAAGCCAACCTCAGAACCGAAGTTCTTACCGTAGTCCTTCTTGTAAGAAGCAGAGATAAGCAAGCGGTTAGGAGCCACGTAGGTACCATAACCCAACTCCATATCGTTGTTACCGTTTACTGAGTAACGGTTGTTATAGTATGCAGAAGAAACCTGGTCGCCTACACCATCACCGTAAGACTTAGCCTTTGAATAGGTGTAAGATGCAGAGAGGTTCAAACCGAATGCAAACTTCTTAGCCAAAGATGCAGTGATTGAGTAGTAGTATGCCTTATGACCAGCATTTGTAATCATGTAAGGGTTAATAGATGAGTTGCGCGAATACTTCTTACGCTTGTCACCAGGAGCCAACTCTATGTATGAATTACCATCCCAGTAGCGGTCGAGGTTGATAACAGTAGCTGGATTGAACTCACGGCTATAGATACCCTCCAGAGAGAAGTCAATATCGTAAGGCAACTTGGCATCCAATGCCAAAGAAGTCTTCCAGGTAGCATTCATCTTCAAGTCCTTGTCGATGATGGTAGGAGAAGAAGGAGCTGCTGCATCATCACGGTTAACAGCCAAGCCCTGCTGCTTCAATACATTTACCTGCTCATCACGGCTAGCATAGAACTTATCCATCAAATATTTAGCACCCTTGTCAGATGGAGTATTATAATAATAGGTGTACTGACCGCAACCAGCGTTACCTACAGCAGATACGAGCCAGACGAAAGGCAGACGACCGATGAAGTAACCTGTACCACCACGGAGCACCAACTTGTGGTTGCCGAGGATATCCCAGTTGAAACCTACACGAGGAGAAACTGTCAAAGGAGCATCAGGAAGCTGATCGGTAGTGTACTGAGACTCTACACCAGCATCGTTCTTCCACTTCATGGCTGCGAAGGCCTTGCTGTAGTTGTTCTTCAGCTCTGGATAGATAGGCAACTCGAAACGCAAACCTGCTGTAAGGCGGAAACGGTCTGAGAAGTTAACCTGATCCTGAACATAAGCAGAGAACTGGTTGTACTTCATGGTAGCGTTAAACTGGCTTGAACCATCCATAGGGAAGGTAACACCATAGCTTCTAGGAGCCTTGCCGTTCATGAAATCGTCCATAGACTCGAACACATAGTAACCTGCAGAAGCAGCACCGAAGCCGTTGGTAGCCTCGTTGGTCTCAAACTGGAGACCAGCGGTGAAGTTCTGGATACCCATGGCCCATGAAGCCTCATCTGTAGCAACGAAAGTCTTCACCTGTCGCAGGTTACCCTGAGTAAACGGATCAGGACCGAAGCCCATGTAGTAAGAACCATTCTTCAAGATATCCACAGTAGGGAACATACCACCTACATAAGTACGTGGCTCATCCTGATAAGAGTAAGTAGCACGGAGTACATTGCTTACACCACCCCACTTAGAGTTCCACTCAGCAGCGAAAGAAGTAAAGTTCTTCTCCTGATAATAGCGTGCACTCTCGAAGTAGAGACCTGCATTAGCTGTACGACCCGACTGAGACTTACCACCTGTAGCATCCTCACCACCAGGATAAATGACAGAATCCTTGAATGGAGTGGTTGAGCTAGATGGAGCTGAAGAATCCTTGTCGTGACTCTTAGAGAAACGGATGTTCAACTTGTTGTTCTCATTGATGTTCCAGTCGATACGAGCCAGGAACTTGTATGATGGAGTATCGAGAGAATATCCCTGATAACGACCTGGGTTGTAACCATAGGTCTTGTTGAGGAAGCTGAGCATATTGTCCATATCGCTCTGCAATGGGCGATGAACAGTACCTGATGATGGAGACCACTCATCAGAAGCATTCACACGAGCTGTACCAGAAGGACCAGCAGAGATGTTGCTCTGATATTCACCGTTGGCGAAGAAGAACAACTTATCCTTGATGATAGGACCACCGAAGCTGGCACCCCATGTTGTAGAATGAGACTGGAGACGGTTCAACTCGTAATCGCCCACCTTGTCACCACGCAAGTGAGAGTTGGTAGTATACATATAAGCTGTACCCTTGAAATCATTGGTACCGCTCTTGGTTACGGCGCTGATAGCACCACCTGTAAATCCACTCAAACGAACATCGTATGGAGATGAAGATACTGAAATCTGATCCAAAGCATCGAGTGAAATTGGTGATCCGTTGCCTGGCAGGTTACCACCAATACCGAAGGCGTTGTTGAACGCAGCACCATCCACAGTAACGTAAGACTGACGGTAGTTACCACCACCTACAGCAAAACCGCTACCTACGTTGGCACCCTGAGGAGTCAACTTCAAGAGGTCGTTCATGCTACGAGATACGGTAGGAACAGCCTCAATCTGGTCGGCATTGATACTTGTTGTAGCACCAGCACGGTCGGTGCGCATGTTGTTGTTGCGATCAGCCACAACCACTACGTCTTCCAACTGAGCAGCATCCTCAGCCAAAGTCTCGTTCAAGACTGTGTTCTGACCAAGAGAAAGAGAAATGCCCTTTACCTGCTTGTTCTTGTAACCCACGTAGGTTACTTCCAGAACATAAGGTCCACCCGGGCGCATACCCTGAATAGAATAACGACCATCCATGTTGGTCACTGCACGATAGACTGTACCAGAAGGTTGGTGAACAGCCTTGATTGTTGCGCCAATGACATCTTCGCCATTAGCTGTAATTTTACCACTAACGCTAGATGTTGTTATCTGCGCCATTGCTGTGGTTACCATAAAGGCCAGCAAAGCCACTAATAAATGCAATCTTTTCTGCATACCTTTTATTATAAAAATTTAATTAATTGTTTGGGAAATATTCCCTCTTATATCGTTATCGAGTGCAAAATTAAACAAAAAATCCAATATAAGTGTTACAAATGGGTTAATTTTATGCTTTTAAACACAAAAAAAATCTGCGTTAAGCAAATAACGCAGATTTTCTTTAAATTATTATTTATTTATGGATTTTGCTTATAATATTTTTCACTCCTTTCTCTGCCAGATGCTCATCACCTTGCGGCGGATGGCAACGATGTTCAATACTGATACTATCAGGAACAGAACCAAGCCCAGGCAGATGGCTGGGAGCATCGTTCCTTCGTCGAGGTCAGGGAAGATGGCTTCGATGAAGTCCATGTAGTAGCCACGAACGAAGAAAAGGATGACCCATGCAATGATGAGAACCACTACATTCAGCGAGATGGTGAGCACCTGGTATGGTTTCGCCACATCGTTAGGACTATAACCTATCAGCAGCAGATTCTCCAGCTTGGATGAGTTTTTCTGCACCAGCAGATAGATGCTGAGCATGAGGATGTAGAAACTCAGGATGGAAATCACCAGTCCGATTATCATTACCAGCGATACCATCATGCGCAGGAAATAGGTGGTCTTCTCGGCATCCAGCTTATCGGTTTCAACCTCATAGCCGTTATCATCCAAATATTTGGTGATGCTCTCGTCGCCCGGATTTCCTACTACCACAATCAGGCGGTTAGGGTCGCTTTTCTGATTAGGCGCAAACTCCTGGTTGCTCCAATCCATGAACGCCTGTGGCACAAGGATGGTGTTGAGGCGGGAAGAGAAACCGATTACCTTTCCCTTGAACATCTCCTTCTTGCCGCCAGCCTGAATCTGGATGTTGAAATCTATCATTCCCATCAGTCCATCGCTTATCTTTGGCAGCGAGTGGCTCTGGGCGAATCCGAAGTTATACATATTAATATAGGTACGCGGAAGGATGATAGGCACTTCCTTGGAACCTGGAGTATATTTCCAGTCCTTGAGCGGCACATCCACGAAACCATCGGGAACACTCTCGAAGAAGAGTTCGCTGTTGAGTACATTCACGCCGTTTACGCCCATCTGGGCATCTACCTTGTATTCGGTGGAGGTAAACTTGCCCACCTTCTTCACGAACTTCTGATCACTTACATCATCTATCTCGGCACCCGAGAAGGTATTTGAGCGACCGCTGATGGTATTTCCCATACCTATCTTCTTGCTCATGATGAGATAGTCGGCTTTCATAAAACTGTCTTCCTGGGTGAAGACAGGCAGCACATCCTTATAAAACTGGAAGCCGAAAAGGACGATGAGCATACCGAAGAGATTGGCAAAGGCAAAGCCGGCAAACTGGGGTATGCTGATATGCTGACGAAGTAATTTCCAAACTAAATTCATTTATTATTAACTTTACTAAAGTTTAAACACGTGCTCGTAAGGCAAATCCATGTGCTTGCCGATGCTGGTTACGATGACGCCAGCCCCCTGCTCCTTCGCCTCTGCCATCATGATTTCGCCCATGATGCGGGAGTTATTGTCGTCGAGGTGACTGATTGGTTCATCGGCGAGGATGAAGTCGAAAGGCTGACAGAGGGCGCGCATCATGGCTACGCGCTGCTGCTGTCCGAACGACATTCTGCCTATCTTGGCATCCACCTTGTCGGCAATGCCGAGCATGTCAAACCACTTGAGAATCTGCTCACGGGTCTTGAAGCCCGTAAGCTTATTCTTGATTTCCACGTTCTCCATCGCCGTAAGCTCAGGGAAGAGACGGAGTTCCTGAAAGAGATGACTGATGTGACGCTTGCGCATCTCCACCCAATCAGAAACCTTATAGTTGGCGGTAACATCATGATCAAACATCACGCTTCCGCTGTAGTCGTGACGATAGCCGAGCACATAGCTGCAGAAAGTACTCTTTCCGCTGCCACTCTCTGCTTCTACAAGATAAAGATGTCCCTTCTCGAAGGTAACATCCTGCTTCCATATCTCCGAGTTCAGGTCGTCACGCTGGGCGAAGACCTGCGGGAGAACGGAATGAAGCTGAATCTTTTCCACCTTATTATTTAATGAATGTATAATTAATAATGTATAATGTTTATTTACCCTTTTACCTTTAAAGTATAGACCACGGAAGTGAGATTTCCGAAGATTGGGGTGAGCAGACCGGTTACGGTAGAGATAGCATCGTCCTTGCCAGAGCCATCACCATTGGAACTCTTGGCGAGGTTGATGACCATCGCCAGTTTCTGCCCCACGATGAGCTTCTGAATCTTCGCATCTATCGGATGATTGCTTGACTTCACAGCATATTGGGCAGAGAGTTCATCGCTACCGCTGAAGAACTGCTTGTCGTCGGTTACTCCGAAATAGAAAGAAGTCTTGCCATCGGTATAGAAATAGGCATTCTTGCCCCAGTTGGCAATCTTGGCACCCGGAGGACAGGAAGTCTTCCAATAGTCCACATCGCCCAACCATTTGCTATGAGCCAACTTAGCAGCCATCATCATCTTCATGCTGGCATCGCCCAAGGTTGGCATCATGATAGCCATGTCGCCATCCACACTTCGCATGATGTTGTCCATATCCACCGCCTGGTTGATACCCATCAGGAGGGTCTGCAGACTGCGGTTGCTCTGCATCATCGGGAGGAATTGTTCGCCCTTCACATTCATAAAGATACCCGCCAGAGCATCGGCAGGCATCGACTTCACGTAATTGCCCTTGATAGGACGATAGTTCTGAAGAGCCTTCTGAAGAGCCTCATCGATAGACTTATTAAAGGAGAAAGTCTCGCCCTGAATCTGCAGGATGCCCTCCTTCACGTTCATCTCGGCAGCAATAACCACCTGTGAAGGATCGGTATCCTTAGGAGCACCCAGAGTGAATGGAGCCACAAACTTTTCCGGCAGAGCCTGCGCCTGCGCCACCATCGCCATCGGAGACGAAATACCCGAAAGACGATCGAACATAGGAGAAGCCGTAATGCCATCCTCTTCATCAGCCTTGAGATATTTCACCATCTGCTGCTGCAGCTGAGCCTGGGCATCAGCCACCACAGGACCCATCACGAGGAGAGCCTCATCAGAATATCCTACGAGCCAGGAATTCTTCAACACCGAGAAATGGAAGCCTTTTCGTTCCGTTACTTCGGTGGCAATATGCTTTTTGGCGAGAGTTGCGAGCCAATCAGAAACGCCATCCTCGCTACTCACCTTGGCACAGAGTCCCAGGTTGCCATCGGCCGTTTCGAAGAGATACAACTTCTCGCTTACATCGATGCCGCAATTATCTACGTCATCTACATGGAGCAAAGTTTTCAGCATGCCCGCCTTATCCTCGTCGCTTTTATCAGCAGTCATCTGCTTCATGTCCACAGAGATAAGGGCAGTACTTTTCTTAGGAATGGCATTGAGATAATCACTGCCAGAACAGGAGCTTAGCAATAAGAAAGTTATTGCTAAGCCCATAAAAACTAAGTTCTTATACAATCTTTTCATCACAAAAACTAACACTTATGTATTTTTTCTTATATCATCTTTGTTATAGTCTTCTTGCGATATGCGCCATGTGAACCGCCACCAAGCCCGCCGTTTCCGTGCGAAGTCGGCTGGTTCCCAAAGATACGCTCTCGTAGCCATTCTCTAGGGCAAGACGAACCTCATCGATGGAGAAATCGCCTTCCGGCCCTACCAATACCGTAATATCAGCAGAGGATGCATCGTTGTCTTCAGCACTATCAGAGAATGACGAGATTTCCTGGAAGAAGTCTTTCTTCTCTATCTCCTCGTAGCAATGGCAGATGAATTTTCTGCCTGGGCGAGGCGTCTGGATGAACTCCTTGAAGCTCTCCAGTTCATTGACCACCGGTTTCCATGCCTTGTGACTCTGTTTCACGGCAGAAATCACAATCTTGTCGATTCTTGGCGTCTTTACCACCTTGCGCTCAGAAAACTGGCAGTTGAGAAAAGACAGTTCATCGAATCCGATTTCCGTAGCCTTCTCCGCCATCCACTCGATGCGCTCCATCATCTTGGTAGGAGCAATCGCCAGATGGATATGGCCCTTCCAGGCACGCTTCTGCGGCATTGTTTCCTTGATTTCATAGAGACAACGCTTGCTGGAAGCCGCAGTCACCTCGGCACGATAGAACGCACCTTCCCCATCCATGAGGAAAATCTCGTCACCGCCCTTCAATCTCAGCACACGGAGCGCATGGGTAGCCTCCTCGGCAGGCAACTCCACCTGGGTTGCTGCCTCAGGCACATAGAAATATCTAACCTCTTTCATAGAAATATCAAATCTCTTTCTTTGAAATATCTAATTTCTTTCTTGAAATATCTAATTTCTTTATGTTACTTCTTATTTTTTTCCTCACGGCGCTTCATCTCATCGCGGATGAAGGAAGCACCCTCGTAGTTTTCTTCCTCCACAGCCTTATCCAACGCCTTCTGCAGCAGAGAATCAGGCAAACTCATGATTGGAAGAGCCACACTCATCACTTCCTTATTAAAAGGTGTAGAGAACTTCTGGAGCACCTCCAGAGGGGCGCACATCTCATAACCACTTGTCAACGAAAGCAGCACAGCTGTTTCCGGAAGAAGTTCATAGCCCTTGCCGGTTATCGTATTAACCAGTTTTGCCTTGAAACCACGATCTTGAATACCCTCGAACTCAATGCGGTAA
Organism: Prevotella sp.; assembly: GCA_022732315.1. The sequence goes on along the minus strand of JAIJUV010000049.1, from coordinate 5,957 downwards.
TGAGTTATTTCCTCATCTTTCATCACCTGCGTAAACACGTCAACCAGATGATTTCTGGTTTCTTCAGCCTTACGCTCATGCCGTTTGATTTCGCTCGCCATCTCCTTAGCCAACACAATAGAGAGCGCACGGGTCTCCGCCATGTCGGTAAGCGTGATTACGCAGGCATCATCTGCCTCTGGAATAGAAAAAGTCCCTTTATAAATCAATTTATACATCATTGTTTTGTCTCCTTCTTTGGTCTGAACAATACGGCGAAGGCAACTCCGACCACAAGAGCATAACCTGCGAAGATAAACCAGCAAGTCTGCCAATCGCCCATCAAATATCCATTTTCCCAGTGACAGTAATGGTTAATCACCTGTCCTGCAAGAATTGTGCCAATAGATGCACCCAAGCCATTGGTCATCAGCATGAACAAGCCCTGGGCTGATGCTCTGATCTTAGGCTCGCACTTCTGGTCTACGAACAGGCCACCCGACACGTTGAAGAAGTCGAAAGCCACACCATAGACGATGCAGGAGAGCACGAAGAGAATGACACCAGGGAATGCAGGGTTACCCAATCCGAAGAATCCGAAACGGAACACCCATGCAAACATGGCGATAAGCATCACCACCTTGATGCCATAACGCTTCAGGAAGTATGGAATCAGGAGGATGCAGAGAGCCTCTGCCACCTGAGAGATTGATACCAGGAGTGTGGCATTGTTGGCTGCAAATGTATCAAGCATGCTTGGATCACCCTTGAAACTGGTGATAAATGGAGTAGCATAACCATTGGTTACCTGCAAACTCATTCCCAGCATACATGAGAAGATGAAGAACAGCGCCATCTCACGACTCTTGAAGAGCTTGAAGGAATCGAAGCCCCAGGTCTCCACCCAACTGCGAGCTTCCTTCTTGACCAGCGGACACTGAGGCAGGCTGAAGCAATAGAGGAAGAGCACGATGCTCAACGCACCAGAAACGAGGAACTGGAGGTGGGTATACTGGAACTTATAAGCATTTTCCGAAAAGAGGAACATGAACGAGCCATGATCCCAGGTAGCACAGTTGACAATCCACATGGTGGCAATGAAGCCCACGGTGCCGAAGACTCGGATAGGCGGGAAGTCCTTGATGGTATCCAGCCCATGATTTTTCAGGATAGTGAACGCCGAAGTATTCGACAGTGCCAGCGTAGGCATATAGAAAGCAACGCTGAAGGTATAAACCGTCATGAAGAGAGCCTCATCAGGCATGGCACTCGCCTCTCCCATCAGGAACAGACCTATCATCGAGAGACCCGCCAGCAGATGGCAATAGCCCAGGAGTCTCTGCGGCTGGATATACTTATCCGCCACAATACCCATCAAGGTAGGCATGAAGATAGATACTATACCCTGAATGGTATAGAACCAGGAGATTTCTGCACCCATTCCAGCCTTGCCGAGATAGTTGCCCATAGAAGTGAGATAGGCTCCCCAAACAGCGAACTCCAGGAAGTTCATCACTGCCAAACGTACTTTTAGATTCATATCCTTAATTTCTTTTTCTTTGGTTTTAACTTATTTTTCTGCCGGCAGTCTCCATCCCATTCCGATGGATTGCAATGCAGATTATTTCATGCAAAGATACACAATTTATCTTAAAGAGCACATATTTTTGAAGATTTTCCTTCGGAAAGCTAGCTTATTTAACAAATAATATGTAATTTTGTACCCGAAATCAAAATATAAAAGAGATAATGTTAGTAAAGTTTTTCCTTACGTGTAACAAGATTGGTGCCTTTACCCTGGGTGGAGGCTACGCCATGATACCTATCATGGAACAGGAATTCGTGGATAAGAACAAATGGATGGACAAACAGGAATTCATGGACATCATGGTGGTGGCTCAAACCACTCCAGGCATCTTCGCTATCGATATGGCTAGCCACATCGGTTACAAGCTGAAGGGTGTATGGGGCGGCATCGTGGGTGCCATCGGCATTGCCCTTCCTTCCATCATCGCCATCCTCATCATTGCCATGTTCTTCCAGCAGTTCAAGGACAATTATTGGGTGGGCAAGTTCTTTGCAGGAGTTCGTCCTGCCGTGGTTGCGCTGATTGCAGCTCCTTGCTTCAAGATGGCAAAGACGGCAAAAATCAACCGCTACAACATCTGGATTCCAGCAGTTTGCTGCCTGCTGATTGCCGCATTCGGCATTTCTCCTATCTATATTATCATTGCAGCCGGCGTGCTGGGATGGCTTTATGGAAAGTTTATAGTTAAAAGTTAATAGTTTATAGTTTTATAGTTTTATAGTTAGAAAATGCTATTTTTAAAGTTATTCCTGATATTTACCAAGATTGGTACATTTAATTTTGGTGGTGGATATGCGATGCTTTCGCTCATCCACAACGAAACCGTAGTGAAGAACCACTGGCTCACCAATGCCGAGTTTACGGATATTGTGGCTATCAGCCAGTCAACTCCGGGGCCTATCGGCATCAACTGTGCCACCTACGTGGGCTATACTGCCTGTCTTCATGAAGGTTATCCCATCTGGGCAGCCTGGGCGGGTTCCTTCCTGGCATCCCTCTCCATCATGTGGTTGCCCTTCATCATCATGATTCTCATCAGCCGCTATCTGATGACTCACAAGGATTCCAAGATTGTGAAGGATATCTTTGCCGGACTCCGTCCTGCCATCATCGGACTGATAGCAGCTGCTGCCGTACTTCTGATGAATAAAGAGAATTTCGGTTCGCCAACCAACGATCCATTTGCATTCGGAGCCAGCGTAGCACTCTTTCTGGGTGCATTCTATTTCACCAAGGCCAAAAAAGCAAATCCGATTTTGCTGCTTTTCATCTGTGGAATCATTGGGTTGTTTATCTTCTAAACAACCCAAACACCTTCAAATAGGCACAAAAAAAAATTGATTGTCTCACGACAACCAATCTTTTATTAACCTTAATAATCTAATACCATGAAAAACACGATGCAAAGTTACAAATATTCTCGTAACCTGCAATAATTTATTGTAAAAAACTTCAAGTATTTAACTCTCCTTAAAGCTTTTACCATTCCAATTAAACTTTCTTTGCAATTTTATGACATTTACCTTCTTTTTGTCATCTGCTGAAAGCAATGGCGAAGCCAATCGAACCACCAGTGCATTCTCGTTCTGCAAGAGCAAAGCACTCACCATCTTAGGCTCAATCATCGCCTTTAAATCAGCAAAGCGACTTTCGCTCATCGTATCGGGTTTCTGAACGAGCGTTTCTGCCAAATCTTCCATGCGCTTGCCACCCAAGAACGGGTTTGCATCAAGAGCCTTCCATTCCTGGCTGAAGAAATAGAGCTCACTCTCCTTCTCCGGTCCGGCAAACGATTTGACCACGCAGAGCACCGAGTCGCCATTTTCCATTGACAACTTCTTCATCTGCAAAGTAGAAACCTTGCTCATACGCACCTGCACGAAGTCCTGGGTCAGCGTATCCATCACGCTCACCTCACCTAAGAGGTTCTTCACCTCAGCCTTCACGCCCATCTCCTGCAACTCGGCAAATTCCAGTCGCAGGTTGCTGCTGAGCGTAGGCATCATCTCATCTGGCATCGATACCAGCAAGTCCTTCATCGACTTGGCTTCGACACCCAGGCTTGCAGTCAGCAAGCAAGCCAACATTATATATTTTATCTTCTTCATCACTACAATTCCTTAGACCATTTCTTTCCCCAAGGGGTAAAGAGCCAAATCAAAAATGCCGTAGCCGGAACTAAGCATATTGCGAAAGTTAAAGCCAATGTATTCATTTTTGAAGCCTTTAAATTATTTACTAAATTTCGCAAGTAAGCCCCATACGCCCTGAAAGGGCAGAAGCTCCTAGCCCAGGGCAACACCCTGGGGATAATATAGAGATGGTAATTACGCCCTGTAAGGGCAAAAGCTTCCATACTGCAGCTATATTTTAAAACCTTTTGCCCTTACAGGGCGCGGAGCTACAACAACTATTACCCAGGGCGCTGCCCTGGGCTAGGAGCTTCTGCCCTTTCAGGGCGTGCCGGGAAATCGTCGCATAAATCATTACCAATCCTTCCATATTTCTCTATTTTCCGACAAAAGTACAGAAAATAATTGTAATCTGCAAGTTTTTTCGTGTTTTTCTATCCAACAATCGCTAAAAAAACGAAAAAGAGGAAAGCGTTCTCTCATTGAAACACTTTCCTCTCAAATTATCTAATTCATTAATCGTACTATCTTAACGATAGAGAGAATTACTCCTCAACAGCAGCCTGCGCCGCAGCAAGAAATCACGTAGGAAAGCCCCATTTCAGTGATTGCTCTAAACATAGTTTTAACAACTTATGCTTTTTTGTCAATAATTCTCTTTTTTACACACCTTATTATATACACGTACCTTATTATATATATATTACTTTTTTTGAAACACATGTTTAATAATTAGGCATGTTTTTTCTGATAGGTCACACTTTGACCAACAGTTTGAGTCTGATTCATCAACTTCTCATTTATTGCTTCCAATACCTTTATTTGTCCTCTAAGATAACTTATTTCCTTGTCTTTATCATTATCAGACATACCTTCAGTAGGTTGTTCATCAAGATGGTTCGAGCCTGGGGAATTGTCCGAGCTAAAACTATCATTCAAGTATTTGGTTCCTTCATAAAAGAAGTCCATCTTCACATCCAAAGCGTCACATATCCGTTCAAGAATACCAGATTTAACGTCTTGTACCCTGAACTGATTACTGAGGTTAGGCTGAGACATATGAAGTTTCTCAGCCAACTCACTTATACTAATATTTCTTTTCGTCAAGATCTGGCGAAGTTCCGAGCCATTCATAAAACAGTTATATTGTAGTTAAACATTCTTAATTTATCACTGATTATTTATATTTTTATCAGTTTTTGCTTATCTTTGCAGACAAATATAACGAAAGTGTTACGAAATACTTACGTATACCGTATGCAAATATACAAAATAATTATAATATGACCAAGAATAACGAAGAAATTTTAGATAAAATTTATTCAGGCACCAAGAAAGGTGAACTGATAAAGAAGAAGAAACAACTGGTAGAGTCTTACTTGTACAAGTACGGAAATCTCATTCTTGAATGCAAGCTAAAACCAACACCAGTGATAGAAAATCTCGCAAAAGAGTTTGGTTTAACCAGAGCAGGAGTAACCAATATTCTTCGAAGAGAAGGTGTTTATGCAGGACGATTTAATCCAGTAATATTTCCAAAGGAATAAGTTTTATGAGCGAGAGAGTTATTTTTGAAAACAAGAATGTTTCTTATGAGACTTTCTTAGACGACCTTGCAACATTCCTGGCTCCTAAGATAGCCCTTATGATTAAGAATCCTCCTAAGGAGATTTATAGTCAAAGGGAGTCCATGAGAATCTTCGGAGTAGGAAACGTAAGAAGATGGGTAAAGGAAGGTAAACTTAAACCGTTTTCAAAGCGTAAAGGTAAAATTGAATATAAGGTTAGCGATCTCCAGGAGCTTCACCGGAGAGAGCAAGATTACTTTTAGAAACAGGTGATATGTACAAAATAAAAAGAAGATATCAAGTTGTAAAGAAACAACCTTGGGTTGTGGATTTGCTTCTAAAGATAAATCCTAAGCATTTCGCTCTCTATGAGGCTAAAGATGACTGTCGAAAAAGTCTCATGGAAATCAATAAGACCATACGGTCTTTACCAGTACGATGGAGACGTGGTTCTTTCTCGCTATCCCATATACGAACTATACTCTTATTAGATGAAAAAATAGAGGTAAAGTACAAGTCCGGAAAGGGATGTATGGCTTTTTATATAGAAGAATTAAATTGATACAATATGAATACTGATAACAGCTGGATAAAACTTCCACGAATGTTCATGAATTGGCAGTGGTATCAAAATACCAACATGGTTCATCTGTATCTCTATCTGTTGCTCAATGCTAATATAGAAAATAA
>JAIJUV010000308.1 GCA_022732315.1 Prevotella sp. | reverse complement strand
TAAGGCAAAGCGAGGTTGATGACAAGCTCAGGCTTGTAGCTATTGAAGAGAGCCTTCAACTGCTCAACGTCGTCGGCATCCACCTCAGCTGTCTGAATATCCATCTTGTAGCCCTTGGCGTGGATATCCTTAACCAGCTTGTCGCATTTTTCCTTGCGACGGCTAGCAATCATAAACTCGGTGAAAACGTCCTGGTTCTGGACGATCTTGAAGGCAGCCACGGTAGCCACGCCACCTGCGCCAATCATTAGTACTCTACTCATTTATAATCTTGTTTTTTTATGTTTGTTATTTTTATGTTTACTTTATCTCATTTGCCGAAATCCCCAGGGCATTCATGAGCGAATATCCGAGAATCTCCTGTCGGAAGTTTCCGCCTGGCATAGGTTGCATGGCAAAGAGGGTGATGCGCTTGTCATCGTCATCTACCTTGCGAAGTATCTCGCGGAGCCGGTCGTAAGCATCTCCATCCTCAGAATTTGGGATTACCATCACTCGCTTCACTTCCTTGGCGTTGCATACGGTGCGTGCCACATCTACGAGGAAGTCATCCTTGCCTACCATCTTCTCCTCTGTAGGATAAGAAGAGATGATGAACTCTCCGAGCTTATCATCCTTGAAAGCCTGAGCGTTCAGATCCTTCTCATAGTTGGCTGGGCGGAAGTTTTTCATCGCCATCGACTGTTTGTCGTGGATAAGCACAACCTGTGTTTCGTGCTCGCCCTCTCTCAGACCTCCGTCAAGGGCAATGCAGACTGCCCATTGTGCCATGTCGGCTGGTTGGATGCGACGGTTAATCATTCGTTCGAAGTTGACTATCAGGTCGAAAGCCACTCTGTCGATATAATCGGCGTCAGCGATGATTACATTCTCGCTCCATTTTATATTGTTTGTATCTAATGAATTCATTGGTGCAAAAATTAGGCAAACGAGCATGATGAAAGCTAGCTTTCAAATTGTCGAATGCAGATTATTTCTGCAAATTTACGAATAAATTTCGTAATTAAGGCATTTTGAAAATATAAAATAATAAAAAAGATAGTATTTTCATCATTTCTTCATTTGATGGAATACTATCTTCTGTATATTTTTCGGCAATCTGAGCCTTTTTCTTCTATTCTCCTACTTCTTCTCATGCAATCATCTTCGCCAGATAATGTCCTACGAGAACGGCGATAAGTCCCAGCGCCAGACTTCCGAAGAGATAAAGCATCATATAGAGGTAATTCTCTTCTTTCATCAGTCCTGCTCCCTCGTTCATAAAGGTAGAGAAGGTAGTGAATCCTCCGCAGAATCCCGTGGTGAGCAGCAGTTTGGCAGATGGCGATATCCATCCCCCTTCCCGCCAGTTCAATCCCGAGAGGAACCCGATGATGAGGCATCCTGCCACATTCACCGCCATTGTTCCGAAAGGAAAGGCTATCACCGTGCAGGATTGCACCAACTTTGAAATCCAATACCTCATGCCGCCTCCGAAGAAGCTGCCGATGCTTACTATCAATATTTCTTTCATCTCCTTATATAATATATGTATAATAATTTGGTGCAAAAGTACGGGTTTTATTTCTACTGACAAAAATATTTTTGGAAAAAAGATAATCCTTTTCTTAATTTTTCCCTCTATTCTTTCTTTTAAGGGATAAATAGAAGCAGGGAATAGTTCTTCTTGCTTATAAAATTATGTTGAACAATTTAAAATAAATAGGAGAAACAAGTTATGAAACGAGTATTCAATCTTTTGGTAGTAGATGAGAGTGGCAGCATGAGCATTATCGAGCGCCAGGCACTGGTGGGTATCAACGAGACTCTGACCACGATTCAGAAAATGCAGAAGACGCATAACGACATGGAGCAGCGTGTAACGCTCATCACCTTCGACAGCACCCACAAGAAGCTGTTCTACGATAATGTGTCTGCCCGCCATGTCAACCCATTGAAATCAAGGGATTACAACCCATGTGGCGGCACCCCTCTTTACGATGCCATAGGCATGGGCATCGCCAAGATCAATGCCCTGACCACCGAGGATGACAGCGTATTGGTAACTATTATCACGGATGGTGAGGAGAACTGCAGCGAGGAGTATGATTTGAAGATGATCAAGAACCTCATAGAGAAGCTGAAGAAGCAGAACTGGACCTTTACCTTCATCGGCACCGATGATCTTGATGTGGAAAACATAGCTCATGGTATGGGCATCGACAACCACTTTCAGTTTTCGGAAGATGAGGCTGGCACCAAGGCGATGTTTGCAAGAGAAAACAGAGCCAGAGAGCGCTACAATAAGTGCCGTGCGATGGATTGCAAGATGGAAGCGGGTAGTTACTTTGAGGAGAAATAAGATAAAAAAGAAGAAGTTGACGAAAAAAATGAATGGTAAATGCTGATTATTCAGAAAGTTTTTGTACTTTTGCAATCAGAATGATTTCTCGCAAGAGTTTGACTTCTGTTTTTTGATGGTTAAATTAGCGTTTGCTATTCGGTCATGCACATTGGAACGTAGGAAACTTCAATAAAAAGCAGGAATACCGACAGATAGTAAGCGTCCGCTATAGCGTGGGCGTTACTTGTCGTTTTCCTCAGCTTTTCCTACGGCTGCAATGTGGACAAGTTTCGTCCACGTGTTTTGTATCCGTAGGTGATGTAGAGAACGATGGCTTCGCAATTATAATCTATCGGATTCACTAATTTAATAACATTAAAAGCTTAGCTATCGGCATAACGGGCACAACTTATGAAAAAGTTACATTTTTCTTTAATGGCGATTCTTTTCGCCTTGTTTTCAATGGTGTCTTTCACCGCTTGTTCATCTTCGGATGATGACGA
>JAIJUV010000307.1 GCA_022732315.1 Prevotella sp. | reverse complement strand
TCTTCCCATTCCGAACAGAGAAGTTAAGCTCACTTGCGCCGATGGTACTGCAATGCAATGCGGGAGAGTAGGTAGCCGCCTTCTTTTATCAAGAGCCTCGATTACGAAGTAGTCGGGGCTCTTTTGTTGATTTATATCAATTACATTTGTTATAAAGTGTTTAAGAATTTAAAAAAGCGCTGATAATCAACGTATTACTTGCATATCTCGATTTTTTTTTGTATCTTTGCAAACGATAAGAATAAGGATATCATGGTTATGCGTTTTCGCATAGATTGATATCCGTTAAGGTATCTAACGGAACTGAGGTGAGCAGCCTATCTTTTTCTCACAAGTTGCCACCGCGAAATCACTGATGTTGTAGTTCAGCTTTTCAGGTTCCATAAAACAAAAAATATGAAGAGAATAACAATGGTATTAGTCAGCATCCTGATGCTGATGACGAAGGTAAGTACAGCGTCGGCTGATACGAATGTAAATGTATCCTCTACTGATGATTTCGATTGGACTCCAGTGATGGAAGCGATTATCCAGGTAGAGAGTGAGGGTAACCCCAAAGCAAAGAGTGGAAGTTCTGTTGGTGTTATGCAGATTACCCCTATCTTAGTGGCAGAGTGTAATGACATCCTGAAGAGACGCAAGAGCAAGAAGCGTTTCACTTTGGCTGATAGATTCAGCATAGCGAAGTCTAAGGAGATGTTTCTCCTGATTCAGTCTGTCCACAATCCTCTTAATAGCATTGAGAAGGCGATTCGTGCCTGGAATGGTGGAAATCACTACAGTGTGAAGAGAACACAGCGCTATTTCGAGAAAGTCATGAATCTTTTGAAAAAGTAATTGATTTTTGATATGTCCGATCTATCCTGAAAAGGATGGATCGGATTTTTGTTTCCTCTTATTTTTCTCTTTTATCAGTAATTTCTCTGTTTTACTCCTCTTTTGGGGCATATTTTACCCTTAAGTGTTAAAATATAGTTAAAGCAATAACTTTTTGCTATAAATATTTGGTTGTTATCAAAAAATGTTGTACCTTTGCACTCGCAATTCAGAAATGAGTTGATAATATCGCGGTGTGGAGCAGTTGGTAGCTCGCCAGGCTCATAACCTGGAGGTCGCATGTTCGAGTCCTGCCGCCGCAACTAATATCGGGTAAGAAGTTGGTCAACAACATCTTATCCGATTTTCCGTTTTTAACTAGGACGGAATTGACATTTCAGAAGTATAATATCATTGGCCAGCAAAACGGACAATGAAAAAAAATGAATGCATCAGAAATTGATTTTCTCAGTTCGCGTGAAATGTTAGGATTCACGCTTCCGGTTATGCATACCAAGGGCAACAACTGGTATGTAGATTTTTATGCCCACGACCCTGTTTCTGGCGCAATGAAGCGCAAGAAATATATGCTCAACAAGTATAAGACAGACCAGAAAAAGCGCATGATGGGCAGTCTCCTTATCCATAATATCACCGCAAAACTGACGGCTGGATGGAATCCTTGGGTGAATGTTGACAAGTCACGCCAATTCACGGAAATTCCAATTATCTTTAGTAGATATCGTGATTATATTAAGGCGATGACTGATAAAAAGTCGATGAAGGAAAAGACCTCCATCGATTACCTCAGTCGCCTTAAAATGCTTGAGACGTTTATCCAGGAGTGCAAGAACATCAAATACGCCTACCAGATAGACAGAGCTTTCGCCATCGACTTCCTGGACCATCTGATGTACGACCGTGAGGTATTAGCCACAACCAGGAATAACCGCTTTAAGAGAGTAGCGTATTCTATTTTCTTTACGTTTCAGCTCCAGTTTCTTTTTGTTGATTTCAACCTTGCGCTCATATATAGCTTCTGCCTAGGCGTTGGAATGGATAACTTTGTTAAGCATATCCACTTTGTTGCGTTCATCAAGAGTTGCATCAGATATTTTCTTGGCGAGACTTGCCTGTGCTTCAGCAACCGCCCTGTTATTCTTTGCTTCTTGTGTGCTGTTACGCATAGCTTCATTGTATGAAACAAAAGCTTTGTACGACCTTTCTCACATATGACCATGTAAGCATGTAGAGCTACCATAGCAGCACGCAGAAGGTTTGTTGTGGCTATATATGCTTTGTCTATGGCAGATGCGTATGCAGTAGCTGCTGCTTTTAGCTTGATGGCGATTTGCAGTTCTTTGAGTTTATCCTTTGCTTCCTTGGTATCAAGAATAACTCTACTGATGTGGGTGTCTGTATTTGTTGCCATAATTGAATATTTTTATATTTACGGCAAAGATAACAAGGGCGGGAAAATAATAAAAATACGAGACCGTATTGATTACGACCTCGTATTTACTTGGTGATTCCTCGTTCTTTATTGTAGAACTTGTAGGCGATGTTATTGGCATCCCATATTAAGTATTTTTTATTTCTGTTACTAATAGTCTGCTTGTCTCCCGTAACAGTGTTCTCTATTGTCACAAAGAAAATATAGCCCTTTTTAACAATATCGCTGATAATATTGTTTGGTGATGCAGGTCTGATAGGCCCATCGTATTTCTCATCATAGGTATCGAATAATGGCTTAGAAGCTATGGAAGCTGGGCACGAGCTGTTGCCAAGCTTTCCAAAAGCATGAAAAATGCCAAATGTGACATAAGTCATGATTAGTGCAAAAATCGATATACCTAACATAATTCTAAAGTTTATTATAATCTTTGTTGCAAATATAATAATAATCTTTGAAGTATGCAAGTTTTTATTTAGTAACTCGCTCTAAATTGGGCTTTGATTGAAAATCAAGAAGTTGGGCGTTTGCCTATATTATATAGGTAACAATATGGAAACGAGCGGACTT
>JAIJUV010000306.1 GCA_022732315.1 Prevotella sp. | reverse complement strand
CATTCCCGTTTTTTGTCATTTGTGTCACTTTTCGGGAATTGTATTTCTGAAAATATCCTGTTCAATCTTCGCTCAATGTTAAATAGTATTGAATAAGATGAAATATAGAACAAAAAGTTCGTTAGTTTAAGTTTTGTTCATTATCTTTGCAGTGTTCAATCACATTGAACGCAACCGGTATATTGAACAAATAATATAAAATGATGACAAACAATATCATAATAAACCAAGCATTGGATGCTCTTAGAGCAAGCCTTCCTGTGGGGGATGTTGTGTCAACAACAGCCGTCAAAGGAAATTGTACCAATGAAAATGATGTCACTGTTAAGATCATGAATGTAGATTTTTTGTGTCATGTAAGGGAAAATATAACCAAGGCTACATTAAATCCGACATTAGCGACTATGCAAACTATGAACAATGACAAGCAGCAAATCTTGCTTGTTACGCAATACGTCACGCCACAGGTATCAACAGAATTGGCAAACAGAGGTATTAACTATCTGGACTGTGCAGGAAACTGTCTTGTCAGATATACAAAGGCAGGAAACTTGATTTTCCAAATATTTAATCAAGGAAGGAAAAATATAGAATCCAAGATGAAAACCTATCCTGTGTTTCAAGATGCAGGATTGAAGGTCGTGTTTTATCTGTTGCAAAATGCAGACAATATAAAGAAGCCTTATCGAGAGATAAAAGAGCAAATTGGTGTATCTTTGGGAAGCGTGAAAAACGTCTTGGATGAACTTGCAAGACGTGGCTTTGTTTGTGACACTAAAAACGGACGCATAATAAAAGACAAAAAACAACTACTTGACTTATGGGTAAGCAATTACAATGAAGTATTGAAACCCAAATTGTTGGTAGGCACAATGGCATTTAGAACAGAAGAGAATAGAAATGAGTGGAAAAACATTGCATTGCCAAAGGGTATGTCATGGGGAGGAGAACCTGCCGCAAACTTGACGGATGGCTACTTGCAACCAGGACTTTTCGACATATACACGGAAATACCTGCAGCACATCTTATACGAACAGGTGTCGTCAAGCAAGATGCAAATGGGGAAATTCATCTGTACAACAAATTTTGGAATTGGGAAACAGACAACAGAACAGTTCCTGCTATATTAATCTATGCAGACTTGATGGGTAGTGGCAACAGTCGCTGCTTGGAGGCTGCGCAACGCATATTAAGGAATGAGCTTAAAGATTTCGAGTGAAAAGATAAACAATCCATTCCTAGTGGACTTGTTGGAGAAGCTTGCAGATAGCTTCCGTAAAATGGATCATGACTTCTTTATCATAGGAGCCACCGCCAGAGATATAATCATGCAGCAGATGCTGAACACGTCATCACGTAGAAAGACAAGAGATTTGGATTTGGCTATAGCTGTTCCAAACTGGCAAGAATTTGACAAAATCAAAAATAGTTTGATTGCGGATGGTTTCGAGAAAGACAAGGCAAAACACCAACGCTTCTATTATGGTGACTATGAGATAGATGTTGTTCCATACGGATATGTCGCCAAGGAAGATGACAACATCTATTGGCCACCCGAAGAAACGATTGCCATGTCCGTAAAAGGGTTTGACGAAGTGCTTTCTGATGCGATAACGGTTAGTATTGATGACAGATTCACTGTAAAGATAGCTTCTTTGCATGGATTATTCTTGCTGAAGTTCAATGCTTGGATGGATAGACATCTAACCACAAACAAGGATGCAGAGGATATGTCGTTCATATTGGATAACTACTTTATGGCAAACTTGAATCGAGGAACGTATATGGAAGTGTATGATTGGGAAGATTTTGACGAATATGTGGCTGGTGGCTATTGGCTGGCAAACGATTTGGCAAAGTTATTGAACCGAGACCAACTTGCATATTATGCAGACAAAATTGACGAGGAATTGCAGTTGGAGGAGAGAAGCTATTTGATAAGCCAAACTCTCAATTCACAATCGGGTTTGAATTATGACCAAGTAAGGAGAACATGGCAAGTCATTTCAGAAGTGTTTCGCTCTGCTGCAGAAGAAAGGGATTTATAATGATAGATATAAAATATTGTAGTCAAAAAGGCTTATGTGATACAAACCAAGATTTTATCTTGTGCAAACAATTACAAGATGGGAGTTGCATCGCTATCCTTGCCGATGGTATGGGTGGCTTGCAATATGGTGAGATTGCAGCAGTCACTGTTGCACAAAGTATTTATAAAATATTGGCCGAACATAATTCTGGGGATATAAGAGAGCTATTAGCCAAGGCTTTTGAGCAAGCTGACATTGCAGTTGCAGATAAATGCAAGGCTCTTAGTTGCAAAATGGGAGCAGCAGTTACCGTCTTATACATAAAAGATGATACTGCCTGTTACGCATGGCAAGGAAATGTCCGTCTATATTACAAAAAAGAAAAAGGTATACATTTACTTACTGAAGACCACCTGAAGCAAGGTGATAATTGTACTTTTCTGACTCGTTGTGTGAATGGAAGAGGTTTCCGTTACCCTATATCAATTCAAGAAACGAAAATATCAGACATGGATTTGTTGTTCTTATGTACAGATGGATTCTATCAAGCCAAGGATTGCCTAGATTCTGTTATAATAGAAAATAAATTGCCAAGTCGTATAGAAGACTTGGAAGATGATGCATCCTGCATACTCATACAGTTGCATAACCCTTGAAACGATGAGATATGGCAAAGAAGAAACATAGAGGACATTACTGTAGGGTTTGTGGTGAATACAAGTCGAATGAGTCATTTTCGGGGAAAGGTCATGTCCAACACATCTGTAAGGAGTGCATGGGTGAGATGAAGAAAGGCAACAAGAAGATTT
>JAIJUV010000305.1 GCA_022732315.1 Prevotella sp. | reverse complement strand
GGACTTGTAGCTCAGTTGGTTAGAGCAACAGACTCATAATCTGGAGGTCCTAGGTTCAAGCCCTAGCTGGTCCACGCTGAAAATCAAGCAGTTAAGCAGAAATCGCTTAACTGCTTTTTTCGTTTTCAAATATCCTTATTAGAACACACCCTATTGCTTCATTTCCTATAAAACTTTATAGTCTTTATTCTTGTCTTGCCAGAATAAACTTCCACCAGATACACACCAGCAGGTAAACTCTGTAAACTGCTAAAGCTATTTGTCGAAAGTTTACGATTGCCATACAAATCCCTAACTATAAAATGCCTGTCATCTAACTGCAGGTTATTTATTCCGGCAACATTGCCATATGGAGGTAGCTCTAAAGTATATACATCCTTACCATATTTGTTCTCTGCCGAAATATGTATCCAAGCATAATAAGGAGCTGTGATATATTCAGATTTAACATGAGCATAAAACGGCTCTTTGATTATCTGACTTGACATACCACCGCCATATTCCTCTTCTACACTGATAAACAATTCATCGCTACCAACATATTCAACATCATAATACACATCATAAGAATCGTACTTTGGCATATTACTAACGATTTTCACCACCTTTACACTTTTGATTCTAGGCTTTAATTCCAGAGTCAAATTATAAACACAAGATATTTTCTGTCCTCTCACCTCTCCCTCTAAAACTATCTTGGCATCAATATCACCATTGATATTGATATGATACTTACTGGCATCATCTATTTGTGGGATAGAGAAATCTTTCGTGTCACTTTTTTGAAAGACAACATTCTCTTTCCCATCACTTGATGGCAAGATATACTTCCAACATATATGATCCAGATACGCAGCATCAGCACCACCGATATAAAAATCATGTCCTGTGTAGGAAGATACCGAGCCTGTACTATCCATATCTCTCCCTATAATTTCTACATCTTCTTTTCCCTCAACAGCAACTGATGATACCAGCAAAAGCACCAACAAAAATACTTTTTTTATAGTTCTCCCCTTCATGACTTTATTATTTAAATAATTTCCACAACACTATAAACTCTATATTTTCACAAACAGCTGAACAACCTAAAGTTATTCAGAATATTGCCACATCAGTAAATTCACTTATCCTAGTGTTGCTAAAAAATAGTAAAATACTGAATGACATGGCAAAAGTACAAATAAAATCTGAAAAGTTCACTCCTTCAGGAGTTTTTTTTTCAATCATAGAGTTTTTTCTCTTTTCTTCTGTTTTTATTGTTTTATCCCAAAATAAATTGTATCTTTGCAAGCGTATTTAAAACATATTACAATTTACAATCTATCTATATCAGATATAGATGTATCAAATAACATGTAGAGAAATGAATAAGATTTTTAAACTCATCTTCGTGCTCTGCTGCTTCTGCGGCATCGCACAGGCTCAGCCTCAACGACCTAAGCTCGTTGTAGGCATCGTAATCGACCAGATGCGGTGGGATTACCTCTATCGCTACTACGCCCGCTACGGCGAAGGCGGATTCAAGAGAATGCTCGGCGAAGGATTCAGCGTGGAAAACTGCAAGATTCCTTATATTCCTTCGGTTACAGCCATCGGACACTCTTCTATCTGGACCGGTTCCGTGCCTTCTATCCACGGAATCGCTGGAAATAACTTCGTGAAGGATGGAAAGGTTGTGTACTGTACTGCTGATGATACCGTGAGCCCTGTGGGCTCTGATAGCAAGGCGGGCAAGATGTCGCCTCGCAACCTGTGGGTAACTACCATCGGCGATGAACTCCGTCTGGCTACCAACAACCGCTCTAAGGTGGTGGGCGTGGCCTTGAAAGACAGAGCTTCCATCCTCCCTGCCGGTCATCACGCCAATGGCGCTTACTGGTTTGATGATAAATCGGGCAAGTTCATCACCAGCACCTTCTATATGGAAAAGTTGCCAGAGTGGGTGAACAAGTTCAACAAGCAGAAACTGCCTAACAAGTATCTTTCCAAGAAATGGGAGACGCTCTACCCTATCGATTCCTATAAGGAGAGCACCAGCGATGACAACAACTATGAGAACGGCATCGCTGAGGGCGAGAAGGCGGTATTGCCACTCGACTTGCCAGCCCTATACAAGAAGCATGGCTACAAGATTCTCCGTAACACTCCATTCGGCTGCAACCTGACCTTCGATATTGCCAAGGCTGCCATCGAGGGCGAGAACCTGGGTAGAAACACAGATACCGACCTGCTGACCATCAGCTGCTCCAGCACCGATTACATCGGTCATCAGGTGGGCGTGAACGCCATCGAAACAGAGGATTGCTATCTTAGACTTGATAAGGCGTTGGCTGATTTCTTCGCTTATCTCGACCAGACCGTGGGCAAGGGGAATTATCTCACCTTCCTCACCGCCGACCATGGAGGCGTAAACAACGCCACCTTCCTACAGGACCAGCGAATCCCTGCCGGCATCTGGAACAAAAAGGGATTGGTAGAAGAGCTGAATCAGATTCTGAAAGCTAAGTTCAATACCGATAAGGACCTCGTGAAGACCATCATGAACTACCAGGTGTTCTTCAACACAGATATCATCGAAGAACTCGGTTTGGATTACGCAGCCATCAAGCAGGCAGTGGTAGATAGATTGAAGAAAGACAAGGATGTGCACTATGCCTTCGACATGGAGAAGACCTCCACAGAGAGCATTCCTGCAGAGCTGAAGTTCCGTGCCATCAACGGTTACAACCGTGAGCGCAGCGGAAGCGTCCAGATAGTACTGAAACCAGGTCACTACGATTATTACAGCAGCAAGGGAACTACCCACGGAGCATGGAATCCATACGATATCCATATTCCTTGCCTGTTTATGGGT
>JAIJUV010000304.1 GCA_022732315.1 Prevotella sp. | reverse complement strand
TCTCCAAATTTGGTGGTCAAGCGCATCAATACTATAGGTAAAAAATGCGCAGGATTTTAAAGCGATTTTGAACACCCTACCCTTCGGGGCGTGTCGCTTGTGAGTTTTTGCACACCCTCTATGCATCTTCGCATGCCACCCTCTACATTTAATAAATATATAACCACATGATTCAGGAATTTCAAATACGAGTGCTGCCCGTGGTAGCCTCGAGCGAGCAGAACATAATAAGCTACATTGCCGACGAGAAGGGCATCGACGTGCGCACCGTGAACGCTGTGCGTGTGCTGAAGCGCAGCATCGACGCACGCCAGCGCACCATCTTCATCAACCTCACCGTGCGTGTCTACATCAACGAGATACCGCAGGATGCCGAGTACGTACACACCGAGTACGGCGACGTGAGCCATAAGCCGCAGGTCGTGGTGGTAGGAGAGGGCCCCGGCGGACTCTTCGCTTCGCTCCGACTCATCGAACTTGGCTTGCGCCCCGTTGTGCTTGAGCGCGGCAAGGATGTGCGCCAGCGCAAGGTAGACCTTGCCAACATCACCAAGACGCAGACCGTAGACCCCGAGAGCAACTACTGCTTCGGCGAGGGCGGTGCCGGCGCCTACTCCGACGGCAAGCTATACACTCGCTCCAAGAAACGTGGCAGCACAGAGAAGATTCTCAACGTGTTCTGCCAGCATGGAGCCTCTACGTCAATCCTCGTCGACGCCCATCCGCATATCGGTACCGACAAACTGCCGCAGGTTATCGAGGCGATGCGCAACACTATCATACGCTGCGGTGGCGAGGTCCACTTCCAAACCAAGATGACCCGACTGCTGCTCGAGGGCGACAAGGCGGTGGGCGTTGAGGCTGTCGACCTGCAGACGGGTTCCGAGAAGACATTCCGCGGCCCCGTGATTCTCGCCACGGGCCACTCCGCACGCGACGTCTACCGCTACCTCGCCGAGGCGAAGATCGAGATTGAGGCGAAGGGTATCGCCGTCGGCGTGCGCCTTGAGCATCCGTCGCAGCTGATAGACCAGATACAGTATCACTCGCGCAACGGACGCGGCAAGTATCTGCCCGCTGCCGAGTACAGCTTCGTGACACAGGTGGACGGCCGCGGCGTCTACTCGTTCTGCATGTGTCCCGGCGGCTTCGTCATTCCGGCAGCCACCGACAAGCAGCAGATTGTGGTGAACGGCATGAGCCCCAGCAACCGCGGCACACAATGGTCCAACTCGGGCATGGTCGTAGAGACACGCCCCGAGGACGTGGGCGGTGACGAGAACGATCCGCTGCGCGTGATGCACTTCCAGGAGGAACTGGAGCGTGCATGCTGGCAGCAGGGCAACATGAAGCAGACCGCTCCGGCACAGCGCATGGCAGACTTCGTGAACAACCGCCTGAGCTACGACCTGCCCAAGAGCAGCTATGCCCCCGGACTCATATCCTCGCCCCTTCACTTCTGGATGCCGCAGCACGTGGGCAAGCGCCTGCAGGAAGGTTTCAAGAAGTTCGGCAAGATGAGTCACGGTTTCCTCACCAACGAGGCTGTGCTCATCGCCACCGAGACCCGCACCTCGTCGCCCGTGCGCATCACCCGCGACTTCACTACGCTGCAGCACGTCCGCATACAGGGACTCTTCCCCTGCGGCGAGGGTGCAGGCTACGCCGGTGGCATCGTCTCTGCTGGTGTCGACGGCGAACGTTGTGCAGAGATGTGCGCAGAGTATTTAAAAAACTAAGTAGATGAAAAAATCTACCATATCTTCCAGTTTCCTTATAATGCTCTGTATCTCAGACATATAAGGGATGGTAGATGGCTGGCAGATAGCTGGAGGATAGTCGAAATCTTCCAGCTATCTGCCATTTATTATAGCAGCGTGACAACGATGTTGCGGTAGCGTGACAACGATGTTGCGGTAGCGTGGCAACGATGTTTCGGTAGCGTGGCAATAAAGTTGTTGTAGCGTGGCAATAAAGTTGTTGTAGCGTGGCAATGATGTTTTAGCTGTAGTTTAATACTTATAGTTGTCCACTTACTGTTTTAACTGTAAAGCCTGTTGCCACAGTTTATATTTAGTTTTACTATTAGTTGATACTATTTTTACTCAAGCAGTGAGCACTCGGAGATATTCCTTTCTGTTTTTTTATCCCAACTGGCTTATAATTCGGAAATTTTATCTAAATTTGTAAACGAAATAGAGAAAAATATGGCTAACATTACAAACATACAAGAATCCGAATATGAGGCAATTCTGCGACAGGCTGTCGCAGTTATTGACAGGACAAGAACAATGGTAGCTACAACAATATGCTCTGCCATCGGTTCTGCCCATTGGGAAATCGGAAAATTGCTTCACGACCGAAAACTTGAAAGCAAGCATGGAAGTGGTGTTGTAAACCGCTTGTCCTATGACTTAAAACAACGCTACCCACAAATGGGAGTATCTCCGAGAAATCTGTGGGACATGAAGAAGTTTTATGAGCGTTTTTGTGAGAGCGAGCCAAAACTGCGACAGGCTGTCGCAGTTTTGCCGTGGGGACATACATTGAAATTGATGCGCAAGTTCGGTGAGGATGATAATGCCATTTCGTATTATGCCCAAGAAACCCTGTCAAAAGGTTGGAATCGTGACCTGTTATCCAGTGCCATTTCCCTTAAAATGCACACAAGGAAGAGCGAATCTTTGGATAACAATTTCGAGCAGACACTGCCTGCCACGCAAGCGATGTTTGCCAATGAGGTGTTCAAGAGCGGTTATAATCTCGGCTTTCTGGTTTGGAAAGTACGTATTTTTTATAAGTGATTGAGAATGAGATAAGTTTTTATCTCATAAAAAGAAGAGGTTACGAATTAGAAATAAACAGAATGTAGCATCC
>JAIJUV010000048.1 GCA_022732315.1 Prevotella sp. | reverse complement strand
TCAAAACAATATCAGCGCCGCAGAACTCTTCCTTAGGGTAAGAGAACTTTTGATACTCCCCGAACTGGAGCCGAAGACACGCAACAAGATGATGCACGACACGCTCATCCTCTGCTGCCACGAAGGAGTGAAGGATACCAGACAGGCTTTCGGTAACCTTTTCTCCCAGGTGGATTATCTCTGTAAGGCACGCGGCATCAAGGTGGCAGACAAGATTGCCATCCAGACCATGCGCCGACACAGCAACTCGCAGGAACCCCTGTCGGGCGAAGACCTCAAGTATGATGCACGTGCCCTCGCCATCTTCATCTCTGCCGTGTTCGGAGTGGATGTGCCCCACGAACTGAACTTGCTCATCCCACATACCAACCGCCCCTACCAGAAGGGATTGGAAATCAACAACCGCCGCATCCGCTGCATCGTGAAGAATTGGGACAGCGACTTTATCCGTGTGGATATCGACCAGGATGCCGACGAGGAGGAATACCTGGTGAGACTGAAGGACGAGGAGAACCACATCGACCATACCTATCTTTGGGACCTTCTGAAGGAAGGCATGCAGCTCAATCTGCTCGACTGCCAGGTGAAGCAACCCATCATCACCCCCCGACTCGTCGTGGTAGAGCCCGATTATCTGGTAGATATCAGTAGCATCGCCACCTGCTTCACGGCTTTCGGCCACCATCCCCTGCTCTATCTTCTCAACCTGATGAAGCCTAGAGCCAACACCCAGGCCACCCTGCTGGGTAACTTTGCCGGAGCCGCACTGGATGACATCATCAACACGCACGGAAAATACCAGATGAACGAGACGGTGAAGACCAATTTCAGGGAGAAAGCCCTGGAGTTCTGCACCTGTCCCTGGTTTGACGCCAAGAAGTTCTATACCGATGCCAGTCTGCAGGCATTCAATCTGCAGCAGGTGGTGGATATTCTCTTCCCACGCACCGCATCGCAGGCACAGATGACAGCATTCCGGGGCGAGGAGTTCTACGACAGGAAGAAAGCTATCCTGGAACCTTCGTTCGTCTGCGAAGCACTCGGCATCCAGGGACGTGTGGACCTGATGACCACCGACTGCAAACTGCTGGTGGAACAGAAATCGGGACGCAACATGAACATAGAGAGCCATCAGACAGACCCAAGCTATCACAGTTATCAGCTGGAGCCGCACTATGTGCAGCTTCTGCTCTACTATGGCGTGCTGCAGCATAACTTCAAGCTGAGCAACGAACGGGTAAACATCCGTCTGCTCTATTCCAAGTATCAGCCACAAGACGGACTGATGGTGGTAGCCTATTACCGCAAGCTCTTCCAGGAAGCCATCACCTACCGCAATCAGCTGGTAGCCGCCTCCTTCGAGATAGCCAAGGAAGGCTTTGAGCATGCGCTGAACGAGTTTACCCCCGAAGTACTCAATGTAGCCGGCACCCAGGACTTTTTCTACAACAAGTACCTGAAGCCTCAGCTCAGTGCCATCACCAACCCACTCCATGCCCTATCTCCACTGGAGGAAGCCTATTTCTGCCGCATGATGACCTTTGTGCTCAGAGAGCAGATGATCAGCAAGGTGGGCGCACAGGAAGGTACGAACACATCAAGCTCCGACCTCTGGACAATGCCTCTATCAGAAAAGAAGGATGCAGGCAACATCTACACCGACCTGCACATCATCAGGAAGGAACAGAGCAGCGAGGGAAGCGGATACGACACCATTACCCTGAGCGTGCCCGACCAGGGCAAGGACTTCCTGCCCAACTTCCGCATCGGCGACATGGTGTATCTCTACACCTACAAGCTGAAGGAAGAACCCGACGTGAGAAAGGCTATATTATATAAAGGTGTATTGCAGGAGATTCACAGCGATGAGATTGTGGTGCATCTGAACGACGGTCAGCAGAATGCCGACATCTTCGAGATGAACCTGCCGTATGCCATCGAACACGGAACGAGCGATGCCAGCACGGGCGGAAGCATCCGCAACCTGCACCAGTTTATCTGTGCACCCAAGGACAAGCGCAACCTGCTGCTGGGACAGCGTGCTCCGCAAAGAGACACTTCCCTATCGTTGACCAGACATTACGACGATGTTCTGGACGACATCATCCTCCGTGCCAAGCAGGCACAGGATTACTTCCTACTCGTGGGACCTCCGGGAACAGGAAAGACCAGCCGTGCCCTGAAGTTCATGGTAGAAGAAGCCCTGAACGACGGAACGGGAATGCCGACAGCGGAAAGCATCGCCACGGCAAGAGGCGGCTATCAGCAACCAGCCTCATCCATCCTCCTGATGAGCTATACCAACCGAGCCGTGGATGAAATCTGCGAGATGCTGGTAGATTCCGGCATCCCATTCCTGCGCCTCGGCAGCGAATACTCCTGCGAC
Organism: Prevotella sp.; assembly: GCA_022732315.1. Next base: position 13,514 of record JAIJUV010000048.1, on the reverse strand, counting down.
GAAAGATTCCGCCCATATCTGATAGAGAAGGCTATCAGCGACTGTCCGAAGCTGGAAGCTATCAAACAATATATAATAGGTACGCGCGTAATTGTGGGCACCACTTCGATGATGACCTCCAAGCCATTCATCTTCACGCTGAAGCACTTCAAGCTTGCCATCATCGACGAGTCGAGCCAGATATTGGAACCCAACCTCATCGGCTTGCTTTCGGCTGTGGACAAGTTCATCCTCATCGGCGACTACAAGCAGTTGCCAGCCGTGGTGCAGCAGAGCGAGAAGGATTCAGGCATTCCGACCATCAACGACAGCCAGAAAGGTGGCGTCATCGACATGAGCATCCTGCAGGACATCTGTCTCACCAACTGCCGCAACTCCCTCTTCGAGCGTCTAATCCGCTGGGAAGACCATGAGGAACGCAGCGAATTCATCGGCATCCTGCGCCGCCAGGGACGAATGCATCCGGAAATCGCAGAGTTCCCCAACAGGATGTTCTACCGACGGGAGAAGCTGGAACCGGTGCCTTGTCCACACCAGTTGGAACAGGAACTCTCCTACACCCTCCCATCGCTCGATGCCATCGACGACCTGCTGAAGAATCACCGCATGATCTTCCTGACATCCCAGTTCTGCAAGGAGCCGAATGTATCAGACAAGATCAATGCCAACGAGGCGGAAATCGTGGTAGATATGCTTCGCCGCATCCACCGTTTCTACGGCGAGCGGTTTGATGCCCAGAAGACGGTGGGCGTCATCGTTCCTTACCGCAACCAGATAGCCATGGTGCGCAAGGGCATTGAGAAGCTCGGCATCCCGGAACTGGAGAAGATAAGCATCGACACCGTGGAGCGATACCAGGGCAGTCAGCGCGACGTCATCATCTACAGTTTCACCATCCAGAACATCTGGCAGCTCGACTTCCTAGCCGGCAACAGTTTTGTGGAAGATGGTGCCATCATCGACCGCAAACTGAACGTAGCCATCACCCGTGCCAGGAAGCAGATGATTATGACGGGCAATCCGGAGATATTGCGCAATAATCAGATTTTTAACCAATTAATGGACTATGTGAAAGAAAAAGGGGGATATTTTCAAAATTTCACCGAAAAAGTTTGGTGATACGGAAATAAAGTCCTATCTTTGCAATCGAATTATAGGCAAAAGGATAAACAAGAGACACAAAATAGATTTAGGATTCCGGTGCTCCGCAGGCACTGGAATTCTTTATTTTTTTATGCCTTTTGTAACCTTATTATTAATAACATATAAACAACAAGAAAAATTATGGCTTACATGTCACAAGAAGGCTACGACAAACTCGTAGCTGAGCTGAAAGAGCTCGTATCTGTAGAGCGCCCTAAGGCATCAGCCGCAATTGCTGAAGCCCGCGACAAGGGTGATTTAAGTGAGAATTCTGAGTATGATGCCGCCAAGGAGGCACAGGCTCACCTAGAAGATAAGATCAACCGCATCAAGCTCACCATTGCCGAGGCTAAGATCATCGACACCAAGCAGCTCAGCACCGACTGCGTGCAGATTATGTCGAAGGTAGAGATGACCAACATGGCTAACAAGGCAAAGATGACCTATACCATCGTGAGCGAAAGCGAGGCAAACCTGAAGGAAGGCAAGATTTCCATCAAGACCCCTATTGCTCAGGGATTGCTCAACAAGAAGGTAGGTGAGATTGCGGAGATTAAGATTCCTCGCGGTACCATCAATCTTCGCATCGACAAGATTTCATTTGAATAAAACGGAATAAAAGGAACTATCATATTGGCAGCGATGCCCGTATGACGGTTCCTTTTATGTTATATGTAAGCCCCCAAGATAAGACAAGAAACATAAATTGTAAATTACAAATTATTAATTATAAATTGATTAGCGATTATGGCAAGCATTTTTTCAAAGATTGCAGCAGGAGAGATTCCTAGCTACAAGTGTGCAGAAAGCGACAAGTTCTATGCTTTCCTCGACATTAGCCCTATCGGCAAAGGTCATACTCTGGTGATTCCTCGCAAGGAGGTGGATTACATCTTCGATATGGAGGATGCAGACCTGGCTGAATTTGAGGTATTCGCCAAGAAGGTGGCTAAGGCCATCAAGGCAGCCTTCCCATGCAAGAAGGTGGCTCAGGTGGTTTTGGGTCTGGAGGTTCCTCATGCCCACATCCATCTCATCCCTATGAACAGCGAGGCTGACGTGAACTTCCGCAAGGAGCACCTCAAGCTCTCTGAAGAGGAGTTCAAGGAAATCGCCGACAAGATTTACGCTGAGTTCAAGAAGCTGTAATAAGGCATAAATCATAAAAACAGAAAATGAGATATGAAGGCAGGCTTTGCCATTCATATCTCATTTTCCTTTTTACTATACAAACTCATCACCCTTCTTCATCTGTATCTCGTTCACATATTTGCGAACCAGGGCAGAGGAGTCTTCTTTCTTGCATACCAGGAGCACATTGTCACTCTCGGCTACGATGAAACCGTCGAGGCCGTTCAGCACGGCAAGCTTGCCCTTCGGCACCTTGACCACCGTGTTGTAGCAGTTCTCCATCAGCACATCGCTGTCTACTATCACATTGTCGCCCTCGCCTTTCTGCATCGCCTCGTAGATGCTGTGCCAGGTGCCCAGGTCGGCCCATCCGAAGTCGCATCTCATCACGCAGACATTAGACGGATTTTCCAGGATTCCGAAATCCACAGAGATGTTGGGATAAGAAGAGAAGCTCTCCTTCATGTAGGCATTCTCCGTCTCCACGCTAAACTCAGGATACTTATTGTCGTAGTCACGGAGCACCGGTGGCAATATCTTGCAGAAGCACTCACGCAGATAACTTACATTGCTCAGGAAGAGTCCCGTGTTCCAATAGAACTCGCCACTCTCTACGAAGACCTTGGCGAAATCACGCTCAGGCTTCTCGGTAAACGACTGCACCTGATAGATGTTGTCGCTATACACATCGCCCATCTGAATGTATCCGTATCCTGGTTCAGGGCGGGTAGGCTTCACACCCATGGTCAGGAAATGGTTGTTCTCGGCTACGAAAGCCAAGCCCTCCAATACATTCTTGCGGAAAGCCTCCTCGTTGAAGATGGCCTGGTCGGAAGGTGTGGCGATGATGCAGGCATTCGGGTTCATCATCGAAATGCGATGGTTGGCCCAAGCCATGCTAGGCGCCGTGTTGCGATGGATAGGCTCTGCCAGGATATTGTCGGCAGATACCTCTGGCAACTGCTCCTTCACCAGATTCACATATTCCTCGTTGGTATTGATATAAATATGGTCGGCTGGCACTATCTTCGCCATACGATCGAAAGTTTGCTGCAACTGGGTTCTACCTACTCCAAAGAAGTCGATGAACTGTTTGGGATAGTTGCTGCGGCTACATGGCCACAATCTTCTACCCTTACCTCCTGCCAATATTACGCAATAATTGTTATTATCATTAATTGTCATATTACGGGTCTTAAATGTTGGTTACTGAAATCAAGTGTAAAGTTAGTAATTATCCCCGAAAAGACCAAATATTTTGAAAGAATTTAATAAAGATAGGACAAATACAACACATTTTAGTATTTTTTCCAAGCAAAATATCTTTTTTCAAAAAAAAACAGCCAAAAAGTTTGTTATTTCAATTTTTATTTGTACCTTTGCACCCGCAATCGCCCAGATGGCGGAATCGGTAGACGCACTGGTCTCAAACACCAGTGGAGCAATCCATCCCGGTTCGATCCCGGGTCTGGGTACAAAGAGCTGCAAGTTCTTCAACTTGCGGCTCTTTCCTTTGCAAACACCATCGCCCAGATGGCGGAATCGGTAGACGCGCTGGTCTCAAACACCAGTGGGGCAACCCATCCCGGTTCGATCCCGGGTCTGGGTACAAAGAGCTGCAAGTTTCTTAACTTGCAGCTCTTTTTGTTTTTATACACCTGCAAAATCTCTATCCGCCACTGGCGGATAGACGTACGCCATCGCCGGATACACATACGGCAGTGGCGAACATACATCCGCCACTGCCGTACAAAACTTCTTTCTCTATCTAAAATGATTTCTTTCCGCAGGAAATCTTATCGCAACTTGATGCTACTCCAATCGCTCATGCCATCAGCAGGAACCACCGTTGGCGACTGGCTCTTATGGTTGATAACCACCGACTGGCGGCGCACCTCCTTGTTCACATACTCGCTCAACTCGCCCAAGGTTACATCACCCTTGGTATCCTGCAACTTCTTCAAGAGATAATAGGTGAACAGACCATGTCCCTTCTCCTTATATGGATAAGCAGTCTCGTCGCCCGTAGCAGCACTGAACACCACCATGTTGCCCTTTGGCGCATCCTGCTTCACCTTCAACGCAACGCCACGAGCCGATGCCAACATGCCATCGCCACGCTGGGCACCACTGAAGCAGGCATCCATGAACACCAATACCCGCTTGGCATGGAGACCATCAAGCGTATCATACAGTCGCTTGGTGCTCAGACATACCTCTGTGTTCTGACCGCTGGCATCCACAGGAAGCAGGTAAGCAGCCTTGTCTGATTCGCTTGGCACACCATGACCAGCATAATAGAAGATGACATTCAGGTCGCCCTCGAAGGCAGAAGCAATGCTCTTGATGTCGTCTAAGGCTGAAAGCATCGTACCGAATGTTGCATCGCGATACACACGGATGTTCTCCTTAGGGAGACCCAGGGTCTTCTTGCAGTAAGAAGCGAACACCTTGGCATCGTTCAAGGCGTACTTCACCTTGGTGACACGCTCGTAATTCTCGTTACCGATAATCACGGCAAAGGTCTTCTTGTTCTCCTCGTTGGTTTCAGGAATATTGATATCGAGCGCATTATCCACTACTTCCAACTGAGAGTTCGCGGTTCTGGCTGCACTACCACCATGCAAATCTATCTCCAATGGAGGAAGATTGGCAAGGAACTCGCTGGAACCATCGTTCTTAAAACTGGAAGCCGACTGATAAACCTTATCGCCCAACTTGAACTGGCAGGAAAGGATAGCCAGCTGGTCATCTATCACACCATACTGAGGTTCAAGCTGAATCTGGTTCCAATATCCCTTGAAGAGATCAGCCTCCTCGGCAGGCACCTTGGCATAGATGCGTCCCAAGCCATCGATGGAAACCGGATAAGTACCATAATCGGTATCATATACGCCCAAGTTTCCCTTCACCATATTGGTGGTATAGGCAGCAATGTAGTTCTTGCGCACATTGTCAATCACCTCATCGAGTTTCTTCTCACGGTTTTCAGGAGTTACGCGCTCCTTCCACTGCTGGGCAGTTTCGTAATCCTTCTTCTTCTGCCAATCCGCCATTCGGCTGTTTACCATATCGAAAGCGAAATAGCTGAACGACTTCACTATCCTGCGCAGATTCTGACGGGCAAAAGGACTGGAGTTATATGGGAACTCAGGATATTCCTTGGTCATGCTCAGGATGTCCTTCACGGCATAGTTAGGACAGGATGCAGAAGAATTGCTTCTCACATCGGTCAGGGCTGGTCCCTTGATGCCCAAACTGTTGTCATCAGGCAAGTTCTTATCGATATTGGCAGAAGGCTGCATTCTTCTTGGCTTCTGGTCGGGCAAGGTGAGGCTCTTCAACTTGTTGCAGTAAAGGAAACAGCATACACCCAACTTCTTCAAACTGTTAGGGAATGCCAGTTTCTCCAGTTGCTGGCAGTTGTAGAATGCACCCGCACCAACGGTCTCCACGCCCATCGGGAGTTCCATCTCCTTCAAGCCGCTCGCCTCGAAAGCCAGGTCAGCAATCCGGGTTACAGAAGCAGGCACCTGCAGCTCCTGCAAAGCATCACATCCACGGAAGGCAGCCATCGGAATCAGAGTGAGCGAAGAAGACAGGGTAACCTCCTTCAGTTTCTTGCAATCCTCAAAGGCATGAGTACCCAGGCTCTTCACCGTGTTAGGCATCAGAATAGAGGTAACATCAGAGCCCTTAAAGGCCTCCTCGCCAATCTCTACCAGATATTTAGGAAGCACGATGTCGGTGATGGAACCCTGTTCGTCCTTGGCAAAAGCACGGGGAGCGATGGCAACCACCTTGCGTATCTTGCCCTTTATCTTCAAAGAAGAAGGAATTGAAAGACTGGTAGATTTATGTTCCCAGCCAGTAACCTTTGCCGTACTATCCGACAAAGCCTCATAAATGACACCAGCCACCTTGGCACTGATGACCTTCTGTGCGCTCATAGGTATCAAAGCGCACAGGATGCAAACCAAAAGCAGAAAAGTTCTTTTCATCTAAAGCTAATTTATATTATTCACGTTTATATTCATTCACTATTCGACTACAAAAATAAGCAAACTTTTCGAGATAAAGAAACTTATTGGCAGAAAAATAAAAAGAAAAGCAAAAAAAGCATTCGATTGGCTGTTTTGAAAACGTTTACGATGTTTTCCACCCTCTATTCTACACTTTGATTTGGAAAATCAAAATAATATTTCTATATTTGCACACAAAAGGAAACTATTAATAAAGAAACTCTATATAATAAACCCAAATAAACAAAGTAACATTCATGAAGAAATTATTCAGTTTTGTTTATGCCTGTGTACTGGCTCTCGGAATCCAGGCGGCAGACATCAACAACTATGATGCACTCTATGAGAATCTCCCGTTCAAGATGGAGAAAGTGACTCGACCACAGTTCCCTAGTAACGAGGTCAATCTGAAGGACTTCGGTGCTATCGGTGATGGTTCTACCCTCTGCACCGATGCATTCAGGAAAGCCATCGATGCCCTGGCTCAGAAAGGCGGCGGCAAGCTCGTCGTACCTCAGGGTGTCTGGTTCACTGGTCCTATCACCTTGAAGAGCAACATCAACCTGCATATTGAAAAAGGTGGTATCATCCTCTTCTCGGCAGACGTAAACCTCTACCCGCTCGTAGAGACTTCGTTCGAGGGTCTTGACACCCGCCGCTGCCAGTCGCCTATCTCAGGCCGTAATCTGGAGAACGTGGCTATCACCGGTCAGGGTGCCATCGACGGTAACGGCGAGTACTGGCGTCCTTTGAAGAAGGCTAAGGTTACTTCGGCACAGTGGAAGGCGATTACATCCCGTGGCGGTGCCTTCAAGCGTCCAGACTACTGGTTCCCTTCAGAGGCTGCACTCAAGGCAGACGCAAAAGGTGCCGGCATGAACGTGCCTCTCGGCATTACTACAGAGGAAGGCTGGAACGAGGTGAAGGATTACCTGCGCCCTGTGATGGTGAGCCTCATCAGTTGCAAGAACGTATGGCTCAATGGTGTCATCTTCCAGAACTCTCCTGCCTGGAACATTCATCCATTGATGTGCGAGAACGTATTGATTGAAGATGTATTGGTTCGCAACCCTTCTTTCGCACAAAACGGCGATGGTCTGGACCTGGAATCCTGCAAGAACTCTCTCATCGTTAACTCTACCTTCGACGTGGGCGATGACGGTATCTGCATCAAGAGCGGTAAGGATGCCGACGGCAGAAACCGCGGCGTGGCTTGCGAGAATGTCATCGTTGATGGCTGTACTGTATTCAAGGGCCATGGCGGCTTCGTAGTTGGTAGCGAGATGAGCGGCGGCGTGAAGAACGTGATGGTAACCAACTGCCAGTTCCTCGGCACCGACGTGGGCTTGCGTTTCAAGAGTGCCCGTGGCAGAGGTGGCGTAGTTGAGAATATCTACATCAAGGATATGTCAATGTTCGATATCCAGACCGATGTGGTTACCTTCGACCTCTATTACGGTGGCAAGTCGGCTGTGGAAGTATTGAACGACGGCGACCAGAAGAAGCAGCAGATGGTAGATATGAAGAAGGTGGATGAAACAACCCCAGCCTTCCGCAACATCGACATCAACCATGTAATCTGCCGCGGCGCCCGCCGTGCAGCCTACTTCAACGGCCTGCCAGAGATGCCAGTGCAGAACATCAGCATCAAGGACATGGAGGTAAACAATGCCGAGCAGGGCATCGTAATCAACCGCACCGAGGGTGTAACCCTGGAGAACATCAAGGTAAGCGCCAAGACCCATACCTTTGATGCCAAGAACTCAAAGAACGTAACCGTAAACGGAAAGAAATACAAGAAGATAGATGATAAGGGAATCACCCTCGACTTCTAGAAACCAGAGATAAGGATATAAAAAAACTCCCTTGCCCACAAAAGCAAGGGAGTTTTTTTTTATATCCTTATTTATTTGATTATCTCAATGTAATCATCATTACTTCAATGTAACCTTGATGCCACCCTGAGCCGTACGAACGATGTAAGTACCAGCTGCAAGACCGCGATTCTTCAAATCGCTCATCATGGTAGCCTTGGTAGTCATGAGACTAGTCAACTTAAAGCCACCGATGGTATAAACATCAGCCTTGAATGAACCGCCATCAAGTCCCACCTCAGTAATGCCTGTAGAAACAGCCACACGGATAGTACCTGTAGTGAGGAACGGAGTTGTATCCCACTCCAATCCGGCAGGAAGTTCCTGAAGTTCGAAAGTAGGGTTACCACTGATAGAACCTGCGCAATCGAGAATGCGAACATAATCGCCAACGGCAGGAGTCCATGTTTTCTTGTAGGTTACATAGATAGTGCCATTCAAAACGGCGTTTCCACCTACATTGAGGAATGCCCATGCTGGAGTCTTCGCACCAGTATATGAATTTACAGAGATAGAATCAGCCTTGGTCTTGTTCACGTAGATGCTAGAACCAGCCTCAGCATTCAAGTTCTTCTGGATGAAGATAACACCCGTATTGCTGGTCTGTGAAGCGGCAGAATTACTACCTGGGCGCAAGATACCGCCATTCAGAAGGTTGATACCGTATGCATAACCCACGCCACGAAGCTCACCGGCATCCTGAACATAGAGGATGGTAGGAGCTGTCATAGAAGAGGTAGCAGCAGCCTTGTTCAGCTTCACTGCACCATCCACAATCTTCAACGACTTGGCATTGGCAAGAACATCCTCGCTGGAGATGGTCCAGATACCCGTACCATTCTTCACCACATAACTACCATTGATAGAACCCTTGAACTCGAAGTTCGTGTTCTTACCACCGATGGTCAGCGTGTTGGCACCAGAGCCGAAGTTTCCACCATTACTGATATAGCCGGAACCAGTCAAGGCACCGATGGCGAAACTCTTGCCGTTGGTACAGAATGCATAGTCCTTGGTGAAACGTGAATCTACATTGAGCGTTGCCAGAGGAATACCATAACTGTTGTTGAAATCGAATACTGGCTCGTAAGCATTCTTGTTACCACGCTTTGCGTTGATGGTTCCTTCAAACTTACTCCAGTCGCCCTTGAAAGGACAGCGGATCCAGGTACCATAGATATCAATGGTTCCCTCGCCGGTCAGCTTACCGGTATAGTCACAACGACCGTCAGGATACCAGATACCCGTTTTGCCCTTAGGCACCTCGATGTTCACATTATCAGAGTTACTGCTATAGATACTGTTGGAAGCCTGCAATACCACCTTGCTACCATTCAGTACGATGGTCTTACCAGAGAAGTGGGCATCCTGGAAGTCATATACTGTACCCTGGTTGATGTAGAGCACATCAAAGTCTGCATCGCAATTCAACTGCAATGTACCAGTTCCAGTCTTATAGAGATCACGATTCTTACCGCCGTTAACCCTTGTTATTCCACCATTCAGAATCAGCGTACCCGTATTATTGATGGTACCACCATTCTCGCCAAGCACGATAGGATGAGAGGCTGTCATGCCTGAAGCAACCTTCAATGTACCCTTGTTGCTCAAAGTGATGGTATTATCAGCAGCTCCTAAAGAACCAAATTCCAAACCTTCCTTGTTGGCAAGCGTTGCAGGAGCCAGGATACCACCCTTGACATTGGTACCGCCACTATACTTATTGGTATTCTTGATGTTCACGGTTCCTGTACCCTCTACGTTCAGTGAACCTTCACCCAAGATAGAACCATTACCTGCAAGGCTATAATCCTTCTTATTGTTCTTGAAGAAGATATTTCCAGGAGTTACATCCTCTGCAAGGTTCACGTCGGTTGTAGACGCATCATCATTGAAGGTCAGTTCATCACCCGTAACAAACAGCTTGTCTGAAGAACTGAAGTTCTCTGTCGACATCAAGTCCCAGACAGAACCCTTATCACCTGTCCATACGCTGCTCTCGCTATCACGGGTATCAGAAATATTCAAGACAATCTTGCCATCTTTATATTCCAAGGCAAACTTATGTCCTGCAAGTCCCTCTACTACGATATCAGAAAGCTTGCCTGTCAGTTCACCTACCTCTGCCAAGGTATAAGTACCTGGTGCTGGAGTGGCAGCAAACTCAAAGACAGGAGCACTATACTGAGGACCATTTTCCCAAGTCTTCTTCTCAATGCTCATCTTGGCAGCCACCAACTTATCTACGTTACCATCCTTGGCATCGAATACGACACGTGCACCGAAACCCAGGTCGAGAGAAGAAGTGGTCAGAGTTCCGATATTCTCCTTACCTCCAGGACGAATCACAGAACCATAATCAGCCTTGATACCACCCTTGAAGTTACCGCCGTTAGAGTTCAACTCCGCAAAGCGATTGAGCCATACAGGACTGCTTTCCATGATGCCGTCAAACTGCAAAGTACCTGCCCAGACATCAGTCTTACCGGTATAAGTCTGCGTTACGTTAGGAAGAACCAAAGTACCGTCACCCTGCTTAACCAGGCGCATGCCGCCTGTAAAGGCACCACCAGTCAAGGTATGGGTATAATAGGTATATTTAATCTCCGTATCCTTGGTCTTGCACTCGCTGGCAGCCGTACCCTGCACCCAAGAAGGGGCATTGTCAGTAAAGATAGCAGGAGCAGCACCATCAGCCACGCTTACTGTGGCATCGCCAGTAGTAGCGAGAAGAGCATGCTTGCCATCCAATGCCTTGGAGATAGAAGAACCAACCTCTTCACGACCTGTAGTGGTGAGTGGTGGAGGGGCAATGGTGATGCCTTCCAACTCGCCGAGGAAGTAGGATACATGAGGTGGCTGATTGTAGCCGCAAGGCTGCCATACCATACCATTGCGATACTGATGATCGTACCACAAAGAGTAGTTACGCCACTTGGTTGGCTCGGTGGTGGTATAGATGCGGATGTTGTTATCGGCAGTACGCTCGATAATTTCCTCGCGCCAGTCACCAAAGATATCACCCTGATAGCAAGGTGTTGCCTTGGTACTGTTGTTTGAATAAGCACCTTCCATCTTCGCAATTCTTCCAACACCCGGTTTGGTTACCTCCGTATCATTGAAGCACTCCTCCAGAAGGTCGCCATCCCAATAGATACGGAAGTTCATGCTGAGGCCATTGGTATTGGTACTCACATGATCATTTGTGATCGTAGAGATAGGAGTATCGTGTGCACTATGACCAACAGCTCCAGGGAAATCATTATAGAAATTACCTGCCAGGCAACGACCATCATCGTTGGTATCAGTCTTTCGATAATATATCTTGCTGGTTGTTGCATCACGATAGTTGTTGGATGGATTATCCTCATTACATGCGAACATCTCCTGACCATGGATATAAGGATTGAAATCTCCTATATGCTGGGAATCACCATGACCGAGACCTGTAGTAGAGAGTCCCTTGCCGTTATCATCAATCACCATAGAACCCCAAACAATCTCATCACGTCCATCCCAATCCACATCGGCAACGATATAGTTGTGGTAACCCTGACCATACCAAGGAGAACCCGGCTGGTTGTTGGTCCACTTCCAGCGGACATTCAAGTCGTGAGTCTTTGGATCTACATCGTATGCGATGAACTTGTGGCGGGTATAGATACCACGACCCAGGAAGAGGCTTGGATGCTTGCCATCCAGATAAGGAGCACCGAAAAAGTACTTGCTACTACGGTGACCATAGCCATCACCCCAAGCTGCCTTCAAATCTTTCTCTCCATCTTCCAGACGCTTCAATGGGAACTCAATGCACTGATATGGCTTACCGGTAGCACCCTCACAATACCAGAGGAACTCCTTGCCATAATGGGTAAACCATTCTACGGAACCAGAAGCCTTTGGCTCACGATAGTTCTTCCAGGAAGTTCCATTCTTGCCATCGGCACCAATGGTATAAGTAGTACCATCAGCCATGTGGACGGTAGAGCCTTCTTCGAGACGCATCACGACCTCAGCCTTGCCATCCATATCCCAGTCGTAGCCAACGATGTTCTGCTCGTTGTTCTGGAAGTCACCCATATTAGGGCCACAGTTCACCCACCAGAGCACGGTACCATCCTGTTTCAGACAAGCCAACATGGAATACTCCTTAGTCTCAACGCCATCAATGGTTGGACCATTCTTTGGATAGAGTTGTGCACTCTCCTCCTTATTGGTAAACTTCATCAGGATTTCCACCTCGCCATCGCCATCCACATCGGCGCAGCAGGCATCGTTAGGCTCATAAGTAGCCTTAAGCGACTTATCATGCTTGATAATAATTTCCTTATAGTTATTACCGAGTACAGTAGCTGCTTTAGAAGCCTGCTGCTCTACTCCATTCAATACCGCCTTCACGGTATATTGACTACTTTCCGAACCAGAAGCATCTGTAAAATTAGATACATCCAATGGTTCAGCGTTTACCCTGGTACCATCTCGATAGAGATTGTACTTCACATCGTAATACTCATCGGCCTGGATACGCCATGAGCAATAGACACCCTTGGTGGTTTTCACTGCCACCAATCCACGGTCTAGCTTATCGGTGAATCGCTGGGCATTGGCACCCATGCTAACCAACAAAGCCAAAGCTGATGTTGCAAGTAATTTTTTATTCATTATAATCGTAGGTTATTATGTTGTTTGTTTATTCTTCTTATAATTGGTGGCAAAGATACACATAAATAATGAAGAATCATCCATAAAATCTGATTATTTACTTTATTTTTTGATAAAAACACGCTAAAATCTGCTGAATAGCTTAAAATGAGCTATTTATGAGTGTTTCACCTCAATAGAGGTAATGATTTGGCAATAGTCCTTATTTCTGCAATCTGCATACGTTTGCTGTCAAACAACTCTTTTCGATTGCAAAAATACAACTTTTTTCTGAATGAACAAAAGTTCGTATTTGTTTTTGTAGTTTCTTCACACAAAACAAAATTCTGCGAGATGAAGTATTCTTTTGAATTAGCCTTATAGAGAAACTTCATCACGCAGAACTTTGTGTGTTGTCAAATAAATCACCTCGAAGATGTCTGTTGATAGTACTAAAAACGATTTATCTCATCATCTGCCGAGCCACTGCCGTTGTATTTATCCTTAAAGCTATTGAAGTTATAGCTGATGGAGGCGATGATACAACGATTGAAATTGTTTACCTTTCTGTTCTGTACTACGAAATTGACTTTCTTCACATCATTCAACTTTGACCAGTCAAATAAGTCCTCGGCTTTCAGCGTAATAGTCAACTTCTTCTTGAGTAGTTGCTTTTGAACCATCATGTTGAATGTGGCATGGC
>JAIJUV010000303.1 GCA_022732315.1 Prevotella sp. | reverse complement strand
GAGTTCCTTTGCGCAGACAAATGCAGTTAAGGGACATGTGAAGGATGCTTCTGGTGAGCCTATCATGGGTGCTACCATTACAGTTAACGGTAAGGCAGTAGGCATTACCGACATGGATGGTAACTTCTCAGTTGATGCAGCGCCAGGTGCCAATCTTACTTTCACCTATCTGGGAATGACACCAAAAACAATCAAAGCAACATCTAACATGATGATTACCTTGGTTGACGACCAGAAGTCTTTGAACGAGGTCGTTGTCATTGGTTATGGTCGCGCTAAGAAGAACGACTTGACTGGTTCTGTTACAGCTATCAAGCCAGATGAGATGTCAAAGGGTATCACAAGCAGTGCCTCTGATATGTTGGTAGGTAAGATTGCCGGTGTTGACGTACAGACTGGTGGCGGTCAGCCTGGTTCTGGCGCACAGATTCGTATCCGTGGTGGTGCCTCTCTGAATGCTTCTAACGACCCTCTCTATGTAATTGATGGTTTGGCTATTGATAATAACAATCTGAAGGGTACAAGTAACGTCTTGGCGATGATTAACCCTAACGATATCGAAAGCTTCACTGTATTGAAGGACGCTTCGGCAACAGCCATCTATGGTTCTCGTGCTTCTAATGGTGTCATCATCATCACCACCAAGAAGGGACGTGCTGGTCAGAGACCTACCGTTACCTATAATGGTGATGTTACCTTGTCAACCATCCAGAAGAAATATGAGGTAATGAATGCCAGCGAATACAAGCAGGCTCTTACCAATCTGGGTATTGACACTAGCGGTTTGGGAACTGCCGATACCGACTGGCAGGACGAGATTTTCCGCACTGCCATCTCTACCAACCACAACATCAGCATACAGGGTGGCTTGAAGAATATGCCTTACCGTGTTGGCTTAGGTTTCGAAGACAACAACGGTATCGTTAAGACCAGCTGGATGAAGCGTTTCAACACTTCTGTCAATTTGGCTCCTTCCTTCCTCGACAAGCACTTGAACATCAACTTCACTGCGAAGTATATGTTCGAAAAGGACCGCTATGCCAATTTTGGTGATGCCATCGGTGCAGCGTTGACCATGGATCCTACACAGCCTGTTCGTGTAAACGATGAGATGTACAATACTGTAGGTGGATATTTCCAGTATCTGGACAACAAAGGCGACAAGATTACAGATCCTAACTGGACAAAGATAGCCAAGAGTCAGGTTCCTCAGAACCCTGTAGCTCTCCTCAACAACCAAAAGATGATAGCCAATACTAATGACATATCTTCAAACTTAGAGGTAGATTATAAGATTCATGGCTTCGAAGACTTGCATTTGCACGCTGCCATCGGTGCACAGTACACTGATGCCAAGCAACATAATGATATTAACAAGTATTCATCATCCAACAACTATTTTGGTTGGTATGGTACTGACCATCAATACAAATACAGCATCGAAGGAAAAGCTTTTGCTGAATATGCCCACAAGTTTGGTGTGCACGACATCGACATCATGGCAGGTGCTGAGCAGAGCCACTATCACAGAACAACCTATAACTTCGGAAGCGGTATCGATGAGTATTTGAGAGATACCAATCCAGAGTTAAAAGATGGAGAATGGAACTACGTGAATAACCCACAATATACGGCAAACACCATGTGGAAGAGTCACAACTCTTTGGTATCCTACTTCGGACGTTTCAACTATAACTTGCTGGATCGCTATTTGCTTACAGCAACCTTCCGTGCCGATGGTTCTTCTCGCTTCAGAAAGGGCAAGAAGTGGGGTTATTTCCCTGCAGCAGCCTTTGCCTGGAAGATCAACAACGAGTCTTTCTTGAAGAATGTAAAATGGATTGATGAGTTGAAGCTCCGCTTGGGTTGGGGTATGACAGGTCAGCAGAATGGTATTGACGACTTCTACTATACTCCTAAATATACCATCAGCGACACTTATGCACAGTATCCATTTGGTGACAAGTATTATCAGACCATGCGCCCAACAAGATACAACACTGAGCTGACATGGGAAAAGACCACAACCTATAATGGCGGTCTTGACTTCACCGCTCTCAATGGTCGCTTCGGCTTCAATATTGATGGTTACTATCGTAAGACTACCGACCTGTTGGCAACAGTTTCCATTGCCGGTGGTACCAACTTTGGTGACAATCTCTTGAAGAACATCGGTGCTGTAGAAAACTATGGTGTGGAATTGGCATTCAATGTGAAGCCTATCGTCACTAAGGACTTCGTGTGGGATGTAACCTACAACGTAGGATGGAACCACAATGAAATCACAGAGTTAGAGGCTGGTTTGCAAGACTGGGTTTGGACAGGTAGCAAGGTATCTCGTGGTAACAACACATTGGTACAGGTGAACAAGGTTGGCGAACCTCTCAATTCGTTCTATGTTTACCAGCAGGTTTACGACGAGAACGGCAAGCCTATTGAGGGACTGTATGTTGACCGTGATGGTAACGGCAAGATTGATAATGACGACCGTTATTGCTACAAGAGCCCAGCTCCTGATGTCATCATGGGTTTCACCACCAAGTTCATCTATAAGAACTGGGACTTCAGTGCTGCCTTCCATGCATCTATCGGCAACTATGTGTACTACGATTTCTTGAACTCAAAAGCTGAGTTGATGAAAATCAACGATACCAATCTCTTCAGAAACACAACTGCAGAGGCCGTCAATCTTGGCTTTAAGGGTACAACAGATCTCACCACCAATACAAGTGACTACTTTGTACGCAATGCTTCTTACCTGAAGTGCAGCAACATGACTTTGGGATATAGCTTCCCAGCATTGATCAAGGCAGGTGCAGAGAAGATTTGCAGCGGACGCATCTTCTTCACCGTACAGAACCCATTCATCATTACCAAGTACAAGGGTATCGACCCAGAGGTAAGCAACGGTATCGA
>JAIJUV010000302.1 GCA_022732315.1 Prevotella sp. | reverse complement strand
TTTCTTATCTTGGCTATAAGAATAAAGAGGTATTAGCCAACTCTTCCAAGCTCAAGATTACATTGCAGGAAGACAACAAGGTACTCGATGATGTGGTGGTTGTAGGTTATGGAGTTCAGAAGAAGAGTTCTGTAACGGGTGCCATCTCTCAGGTGAAGAAAGAGGATATGGAGAATCGTACCATCACCAATGCCAAGTCTGCTCTTCAGGGTAAGACCGCAGGTGTGCAGATTGTTTCTTCTTCGGCTCGTCCGGGTGCATCACCAACGGTTCGTATCCGTGGTTTCTCTTCCAATGGTTCTTCCGATCCTCTCTACGTAGTAGATGGTGTGCGCCTAGGCGATATTAGTGGTATCGATCCTAATGACATAGCATCTATGGAAGTGTTGAAGGATGCTGCTTCTGCTGCCATATATGGTGCTGAGGCTGGTAATGGCGTGGTTCTCATTACAACGAAGAAGGGTACTGTGGGTAGTGGAAAGATAACATATGATTTCCAGTATGCCATCGAATCGCTTGCTAAAAAGCCTAAGTTGCTCAATGCAGAGGAATATATCCAATATATGAAAGAAGGTAAGACCTTTACCGAGGATGATCTCTTGAAAAATTGGGATGGAACAACCAATACCTCTTGGGTAGATGCTATCTATGGCAAGGGTAAGATGCAGAAGCACAACCTGGGCTTTACGGGTGGTAACCAAAATGGCAACTATTATCTTTCGCTTACTTATCTTGACAATGATGGTATGGTAAGAGGTAATAATGATCTCTATCGTCGTCTCACCGCTACCATCAATGCTGAATATCAGATCAAGCCATGGTTGAAGGTGGGTACTACTAACCAGATTGAAAAATATAACGCCCGTTCTGTGTCAGAGGGTTCTGAGTATGGTTCTATGATGGCAGCTGTGCTTTCTATGGATCCATTGACCCCTGTTGCATACGAGGGTGGAAACTTGCCTACTCATGTTGCTAATGCCTTGGCAAGCGGAAAGCATCTCCTGACCAATGCGGCTGGTAACTACTATGGTGTGTCTTATTTCTATAAAGGTGAGCAGTTCAACCCATTCGTGATGCGTGACAATAGCATATCCCGCAACAGTGGATTCAATGTGAATGGTTCCATCTATGCTGATTTCAAGCCTATCAAGGATCTTGTGATTACTTCTCGCTTTGGTTATCGTTTGTCGGGTACCCGCAGTTCTTCCACTTCACTTCCTTTCTATGGAAATCAAACGCAAAGCCGTGATTATGTAGATCAGAGTGCATCTTCTTCTACCTCTATCTATTATCAGTGGGAAAACTTTGCCAACTATATGAAGAAACTCGGTGACCATACCGTGAATGCCATGGTTGGTATGTCTTTCCAGGAATCTACCTACGATTATGTGAATGGTGGTTTGCAGGCTAATGGTGAAGACGCTGTCAAGAAAAACAATCCATTGTTCTACTATCTGAATTTCGCATCCGCTTCTGCTACCAAGTCTGTAGGTGGTGAGAAAAGTCGCTCAGCCAAGTATTCTTACTTTGGTCGTTTGAGCTACGATTATAAAAACCGTTATTATCTGCAGGCTTCACTCCGTGCAGATGCTGCCGACTTATCTAAGCTTCCAGCTACCAATCGTTGGGGATATTTCCCAGCTGTGTCTGGAGGTTGGACCATTTCCGAGGAAAAGTTCTTCGAGCCATTGAGAGATGTCGTGGCTAGTTTGAAGTTGCGTGCCAGCTGGGGACAGAATGGTAGCTTGGCTGCTTTGGGTGGCTATGCCTACAGCACCGATATGGCGCAGGGTGGCATTTATCCGTTAGTTCCTGGTAATAATTATACAACGTCTGTTAGTCCGACTAGTATGGGTAACGATAAACTGAAGTGGGAAACATCTGAGCAGACCGACTTGGGTATCGATGCGCTCCTCTTCGCTGGCAGAATGAACTTCAGTATGGACTATTTCGTGAAGAAGACCAAGGACTTGCTCGTGGGTGGCACCACTCCATCTCTGGTTATCGGCGGCACCACATCTCCTATCAATGCTGGTAACGTAAGCAACAAGGGATTCGAGTTTGAACTCGGTTGGAGAGACAACATCGGTGATTTCAGCTACAGCGTACGTGGCAACCTCGCTACCTTGAAGAATGAGGTTACTTATCTCGACCCATCTTTGACTCGTTTGGCGGGTACTACCTTTATGAATGTGCCTCTCACATACTTCGAGAAGGGTTATCCTGTGTATTACTTCCGCGGCTATCAGTTTACAGGCATAGACCCTAAGACAGGTGATCCAACTTTTGCCGACCTGAACGATAGTGGTGATCTGACCGATGATGACAAGATGGACTTGGGCAGTGCCATTCCAGACTTCACCTATGGTATCACCTTGACCGCAGCTTACAAAGGTTTCGACTTGGCAGTATTTGGTTCTGGTGCATCAGGCAACAAGATATTCAACTGTATCAACCGTACCGACTTCCCAATGGTCAACAAGATGAAGGAACTCTTCTATGACGACCGCTGGACGGAGGGTAATCCTAATGGTAGCAAGCCACGTGCTGGTGCCAACAATATGGACAAGTATGCTACATCTAGTGCTATGGTGTATGATGGATCTTATTTCAAGATTAAGCAGATTCAGTTGGGCTACAGCTTGCCGAAGACCCTTCTCAAGAGTGTGGCAATCAATAACTTGCGCCTCTATGTATCTCTCGATGACTTCTTCACCATCACCAAGTACCCAGGCTTCGACCCTGAGGTTTCTACCAATACTGTAGTGGGTATGGGTATCGACAAGGGCGGTTATCCAACCTCAAGAAAGGTAGTAATGGGCTTCAACTTGGAGTTCTAAAGTCTGGAGGGTTCATATAACTAACACTATACATATTCTATATATAATAATATTAGGAAATTATGAAAAAGAATATCATATATAGT
>JAIJUV010000301.1 GCA_022732315.1 Prevotella sp. | reverse complement strand
GGAAATTAATCATTGCAAAAAAATCCGAAACAGATAGCTGCCTATGCTTCTGTTTCGGATTATCTTTTCGTATTCTTTCTTATTCTTCCTTAAAATAGATGATTGGCTTCCATCCATTTCTGGAAGACCACATTTCCCCAATGGTCAGGCAGAGATTCACCTGCACAACATTATCTTTCATGTCTTACCCTTTCCTTCTTTTCATTCATTTTCTTCACTTGGTTAGGCAGCAGTGGCAGTGGCGGCAAGAGTTTCTCTGCTTCCTGCAGGAATCCAATGCTCCTCAACAGAGAAAGAATAGTGCCAAAGCCTATGTTCTTAGCTTCGCCTTTTTCAAACTGGCTAATGGTAAAAATGCTCACACCAGCCTTTACAGCCACCTCTTTCTGAGTAAGATTGCTGAACAGACGATATTGCTTGAATCGTCCTCCTAATTCAGATATAATCTCAGAATTAGACTTTGCCTCTATACCATATTCCGTAATCATGCCGCAAATATAGTTATTTCTTTATTTATCTCCAAATATCGGGTTAAATATTTAAATCTCTTTAGTTATTACAACCGTAACACCATTGTCGCAGCTTCGTCAATGCCTTTCAACCTCATTGCAACCATGGTGTAATAATGCTGCCGTACCTTTGCAACCGAAATCAAACGATATTGGTTATGAAAGTAAAAAGGGGAATTATTGTATTAGGATTGCTCTCGGCGGCAGGCTTGCCAACGTGGGCGCAACAAATCAAGGGTGTCGTAATCGATAAGAACTCGAAGGAGACACTCATCGGGGCAGTCATCACAGCCGTGGAAAGCAATGGAAAGACTGACCGCAAGCAGGAGACTGCCTCCGATTTGAAGGCAATCACCGACATCGACGGAAACTTCCAGCTCGATGGACTGAAGAAAGACAAGACATATACGCTATATATAAATTATGTAGGATATAAGACTCTAAAAATTGACGGGGTTCAGGCGAAGGATGCAAACCAGACCATCGCTTTGCAACCGGATGAACAGCAACTGAAAGAAGTGACCGTTACCGCAGTAGAAAGGAGAAATACGGATGCGGCAATGATACAGGTCGCAAAAAACAGTCCCGTCATCGTGAGCAATGTTTCGGCACAAGAAATATCCCGTACTCAGGATACGAATGCGGGTGAGGTGATACGCCGAGTGCCAGGTGTGAGCCTCATCGACGATAAATTCGTAATGGTAAGAGGATTGTCTCAGCGATATAACAACGTTTGGATGAACGGAGGAGCTGTGCCAAGCTCGGAGGCCGACTCCAGGGCATTCTCCTTCGACATCATCCCAAGTTCACAGATCGACAACCTCACCATCGTGAAATCTCCTACTGCAGAATATCCTGCCGACTACTCGGGCGGTTTCATCATCGTCAACACCAAGGAGATTCCGGCTGAGAACAGTTTCAATATCGCCGTGGGAGGAAACTGGAATACTTCATCGGCCTTCAAGGATTTCTCTTACTCAAAAGGTTCGAGAACAGATTTCCTCGGATTCGACAACGGAATGAGAAATCTGAACGGAGGCATCAATGCCCAGCTCAATCCTCAGTTCGATGCCAATGGGAAACCAGTGGGCGATTATGCTACTTCACTCTTGGGAAATGGATTCAACAATGATTGGCTCGTAAAGAGCAAGAAACCCTTGGGCGACTTGAAATTGGCAGCTAATCTCAACCATCGCTGGATGCTCGGCGGAAGAACACTCGGTATGGTCGCCGCCTTGAACTACACCAACGAATACCGCACCTACGAGAACATGGAGAACAATCTCTACGGTATCTATGATGCGACAAACGACAAGCCGAACTATCTTCGTCACTCAATAGACGACCAGTATAATAATAATGTCAGACTCGGAGCGATGCTCAACTTCACCTTCCTTTCCAAGGACGGCAACCACAAGTATCAGCTCAAGAACATCTTCAACCAGTTGGCCACCAGCCGATATACCTGGCGTGAAGGCGTGAGCGCCCAGTCGAACCTGGAGCGAAGCGCAGAGTATTACTACCGCAGTCGAACTGTATATAACGGTCAGCTTACCGGCAAGCACACCTTCACTAGCGACGCCCTTGACTGGAGCATCGGGTATGCGTATGCCAACCGTCATTTGCCTGACCGTCGCAGATTTCTCATCGACGATGCTCTCGAATCGGGCGTTTATGCCCTGAGCACCGGCAACGATATATCACGCGAGTGGACCCAACTCGATGAACAAATTCTCTCTCTTAATATTAATGATAAGCACCACTTCAAGTTTGGCAGCTTTGAGCCAGACTTGCAAGTGGGTGCCTATGGGGAGTATCGCAGCCGAGAATACCAGACCCGCAACTTTATCTACAACTGGAATGTTTCAGCCAACAATATGCCATCCGACTTCCGCCACAGCGACATCCCTACCCTGCTCTCCGACGAGACCAACATGGGTTACGACAAGCTCTATCTCCTGGAAGAAAAGCAGATGCGCAATAACTACCGCGGACACAACACCTTGGGCGCCGGATACCTGGCGATGTCTCTCCCCTTTGGCAAACTCGGCATCCACGCCGGTGTCCGCTTCGAACACAACGACATGGAACTCATCACTAATTCCCGTGACTACGAGAAGAGCGAGTCAAGCCGTCACTACAAAACAGACGATGTTTTTCCATCTCTCAATACAACCTATAAGATCAGCGACCAGCATCAGGCTCGCCTCTCGTATGGTCGCAGTATCAACCGACCAGAATTCCGCGAGGTATCACCGGCAGTATATTATGACTTCGATCTTGCCAGCAACGTACAGGGAAACACAGAACTGAAGAACTGCTATGTCGATAACCTCGACCTGCGATATGAGTGGTATCCATCCCGTGGAGAACTCATCTCATTAGCAGTCTTCTACAAGCACTTCGATTCTCCTATCGAGTGGACCTACACGGTGGC
>JAIJUV010000300.1 GCA_022732315.1 Prevotella sp. | reverse complement strand
CTTTCGCAGAATTAACGGTTACGGCTTGATATTTTAAGTTCGTTAACTTATAATGGTAAATACAGAATCATAAAACTATCGTCTATACGTAGCAAAGGTAGATATTAGTCTCTATATATAATCCGCAAAACGAAATGTTACCGTTTCACAAAACGAAATGTTCCGAAACGCAAAACGAAGCGTCTTCGTTATAGATGTCCTCCTGAACCATACTCAAATAGCGTTAGAACGGATTTCTTTTCCTATTCTAACGCTATTATATTAGAAAACCAACAAATAAACACTAGCATATGATGTAAAAACATCAAAGAAACCGGCTACCTCAGCCCGATCTCGTATTATGATACGTTTAGAGTTCTCTTGCAAGAACTTCTTGGGCTATCTGCTTGGCTTGTATTCTCCAGGCCTGATAAGCATCGAACTCTGCTTCGTGGCTCTTATCTCCATCTCCTCGATTGGCCAAGATTGCCTCTACCTGATTCTGGCTGTATTTGGTTCGTACCAAACCTGCCGTGAAATCACCGTAAGTAGCAGACTTTGCCTTAATCTTGGTAGAACCATCGGCTTCATCACCTTCGTAACTGAAGGCGGTTTTACCCGAATCTGAAGCTTCAGATTTTGTATCTGAAGTACCGGAAGTCTCGGGATGATAGTTTTCTACTTTCTGCTCACCAATGTAAAGCAGGAAATGCTCATCGTCAAATCTGACGTAACTTTTGCGAGATAAATATACCTTTTTCATCGTTAAGTAAATTTATAAAACTTCTTTTTAAACTTGTTGTGCAGTTCTGCGACAACGGTGGAGAATGGAAGTTCTTCACGACAGAAGTCATTTAGGGCTTGATCTATGAGAATCTTGGAACCTGTATATAGATAGTGCTCTACAGTTTGCCAGACCTCGCTCTCTCCTTCAAAATGGTCGATGATACGATAGCGCAGTGAAAGACGTTTCTTAGGCATCTCTTTGCTGACCAAATGAGTGCTGCCATCGGCAGCGGTCTCTTCTACCTGTACGACCTCTTTTTCTATGACAGAGTCGTCAACCTTGTAGTCAATCACCTGGATGAGGAATTTGTTCTCATCCTGTCCCTCATGGCAGATAATGTCCTCAATGGACTGCTGCTGTGATTTTTGCATTCCCTCGAAAGGCACACGAGATTTGCGAGCCTTAACGAGTTTTCCGAATCTTTCCATACCGATTTTTTTATATAAGTTTTTTGAATTGGCGTGAATTCCTAACCCAAGGCGTGAAGCTGCCTTGAGCTCTATTTGTCTTTGTGTAAACCCATGTTTGCGAAGATTAGCCACCTGCTTGCAGAGATCATGCTTAAACCGTTTTCGCAAGAGTGCGTGGTCGGCATAGATGACCTGCCCACAAAAATCTATACCATCGCAAGTTCGATGGATTCCCCACGACTTGTTTATTGAGAGATGCCAATCACGAGCTAGGTGCATGACAGCTAACTCCGCCATCAGACGCAGGAAAACTTTGTCTTCATGGAGAATATAGATGTTATCCATGAAACGATAATAATGATGGAGCCCATGACGGCAGAACTTTTCGAAACGCTCATTAAGAAAGCTGATCCCCCCACATAGTAGTTGAGCCTGTTGCTGAGTGCGACAGGTAACAAGCATGTCGCTCACATAGCGAGCTTGCCAATAGTGGAATTTTTCAGGGTCGTCGATGATATCGAAGCATCTGAGTGCCAGATAGTCGAACCGGGCGAGAAAGAGCTGCCCCAGTAGCTGGGCTAGTTTTACTCCAAGTACGATTCCTGGGTTGAACGAGTCAACTACCTCATCTATAAAGGAGAGGAGTTTTCTGTCTTTAATCTTGCGGCGATATTCACTCTTGAGCAAGTTGTGATCTATACACTGAAAATAGTGGTGAATATCAATAGGAAGGCAATAAAATGTATCTTGCTGTGGAGAGTTGAATATATCTCTCTTAATAAGATTGTAGAAATAATGAGTGCCCTTGCCCTTAGAGCCTGCAGGGCAATGGTAGTAGATGGTGTTACGTATATCATCCTCTACAGGATTGAGGGCTGCGTGTTGCATGACATGATCTATGACTGGCAACTTGTTAACCTGGCGATGCTTCGGGTATTCTATATCCTTAGGTACATACCCTGATGTATGCCAAGTCTGGGCTGCGTATGCTTCAAGCATACGCTCTATGTTATGATCTAGATTGGCATCAAATTCCTGCACACCCCTGCGAGACATCTTTTGTCGGGCATAATTATAGAAAGCCCGACGAAAGTTGTCATTTGTCTCGACTTGTGGAGAAATGTTACCAAATCTTTTCATAAGCGGTGTAATGTCTGTGTAATTGTGTGAAACTGTGTAATGCCTGTTGTCTGCTATTTTTTTATCCTATAACCTTCGACCGGATGACCCTATTGTCATCATCTACCAGCTAGATGAACTATGTGTATGTTTCGCCATGGGGCGAGGTCTGACCCTGTTGTCTCGAACGGAGAGCAAACACCCCGTATTGAGATATGTTAAAGTTGAGAGCGGCGCCGTAGTTCACGTTGGCATTCGAGACATCATTGTTATCGTTGAGCGTCGAAAGACCGCATTGACCACCATTGTTAACACTACCACCACGAAGGCAGAGACGGAAACCAGCACCTAGGGTCACAACCTGGTATTATTATGAATACCGCTGCAAAGATACTAAAAATAATCGGTATGGAAGTATGTCAAAGAACTTTTTTCTAAAATTTTTTATCGCCGACCGCCAAAGGCGGTTATTGAAGCGAGCAAGCTCGCTGGGTGCTTCGGCTTCGCCGTGTGTACTCAGGTCTCTTATGTACACCCAGTAATCTTATGTACACCCAGCAAACTCATGAAATCTTTAGGCCGCCACGTACACTGGTTCGATTGGCCACTCCTCTACTGCTTCGCAGAGAGCGGCGCCGAAGCTCACGTAGGCACTCGAGACATCAGGGTAA
>JAIJUV010000047.1 GCA_022732315.1 Prevotella sp. | reverse complement strand
GCAGGTTCGCGACTTGCTCTGCCTCCGTTAATTATTAACTTTTTAGTCGAACTTTTAAAGAAAAAAAATTATGCCAAGATCAGTAAATCACGTTGCATCTAAAGCAAAGAGAACAAAAATCTTGAAGCTCACTAAGGGTTACTATGGAGCTCGCAAGAATGTATGGACAGTAGCTAAGAACACTTGGGAGAAGGGTCTTACCTACGCTTATCGCGATCGTCGTAACAAGAAGCGCTCATTCCGCGCATTGTGGATTCAGCGTATCAACGCTGCTGCTCGCCTCGATGGTATGAGCTACAGCCAGTTGATGGGTGCTCTTCACAAGGCAGGTATCGAGATCAACCGCAAGGTTCTCGCTGACCTCGCTGTTAACAACCCAGAGGCTTTCAAGGCTATCGTTGCTAAGGTGAAGTAAATCCGACGCTAAATTTTTTATCGTGTTAGTGATAACACATAGGGAGTTTAGCCTCTAGATTTTGAAAAGATTGAATCCCCAGCTATCATTCATTTGATGGCTGGGGATTTTTGTTTTCTCCACTTCCTGTGTTTTATTTTCTCTAGCTTCCATTCTTGAGCAGTTACGCATATCTCATTCTCGCAGTCACGCATATATAAAAAAACATGCGTCCCGGAGTGGGGCGCATGCCTTTTATCTATAGTTTTTAAAACTTTTATTTCTTGATCAATTATTTCTTGATTAACTACTTCTTAATCATCTTCTTGCTCTCGCCGTTGGTATACTTTACAATGTAAACCTGGCCACTCTGCATGCTGGTAACCTGCTGACCTGCCATGTTGTAGATGGCCTTCACGCCATTAGGCAAGGTGATGGTCTCGAGGTTCTTGATGCCAGTGGTGTAATCCTTGAAGGTGATGGTGCGGGTTACGCAGTTCTTCAAGTCGTTGGATGTAACGGTGAAGCTTACGTAAGTATCAAAACCGTCGCCGGTAATCTTCTTCGTAACGTAGGCACCTGCACCGATAGCCTCCAACTGGAAGTTGTTGATATCCAAATTCTTATTGTAGCCTTCAATCTCCAACTCGCCGGCTTCATCAAACTTATTTGTAATGTCCTCACCATCCATGGTAACCTTCTTCACGCCGGCATTGTAAACCATCTCTACATCGTCTACATACAAAACGTCTGGATTGGTCTCGCTCTTGCTGCCGCCGCTAGGCACAGCGCAGGTTGACATGGTAACCAGGGCTGCCTTAGGCATTTCCTCAGCATTATTGTAGGTGAATGGGATGGTAATCTCCTGCCACTCGTCCTTGCTCTCGATAGAAGAGTTCTGGGCACGGGCAATGATGTTGGCTGCATACTGCTCGTCCTCTGGGTCCTGAGCCATCTTGCCGTTGGTCAAGAGGGCGCTGATGGTAGCCTTAGGATTCTTGTTGCCGTCGCCAGCCTTGAACTTCACCCAAACCTTCATGGAATCAGGCTTGTTGTTGAGCACAGCATAGAATGGATCGCCGTTGGCATCCACATCTGTAGAGCTGAAATCCAGGAATGAGCAGTTGTCCTTGCTTGATGCATTCATGTTGCCTGCCTTCAGGCGACCGGTGGTGATGGTACCGTTGGCAGAAGCCACAACCAATGTACCTACCTTCACTGGAGTAGAAACTATCTTTACACACTGCTTGTTGTCTTCTGCTGCGTTCTCGCGCACCTCAGAAGAAGCATAGGTATGTACAGCTGCTGAAACCATGCTTGCCATGCTGCCCGTAGAGCTCATGAAAGAGTGCCATCCGTTAGGCTCCTGGCTCTTGGCGCTGCTGTAAGATGCTTCGTGGAAATTCTCGAAACCGGCGTTTGGCAACTGGCCCATCTCGTTGGTATTCTTGCCCAGCTTTACGCCTACAATCATGTTGCCAGCCAATGGAATATTGAGGCAGGCATTGAAATTGTCGCCCTTCAGTTCACCCTTCAGGAGGATGTTCACGTTGCCGAGACCTGGTCCCATCCATTCTACGTTCTCATCGTCACCCTTGGTAATCTGGATATCCTTTGCTGCATTGAGCATGATGACGTTGCCACACTTGGTAGCCTCTACATCCTTGATAACGATGTTACCAATCTGCATGAAATCGTTCATCTTGAAGTTGAGCAGGCTCATGGTGTATTTGCCGTCTTTCTGCTCATCCACGTTCACCTTGATGTCGCCCACAGGCATGTCCGTTCCCATCATGTTTACCACGAGAGGGCAGGTGTAATCCTTTGCCATCATCTGCATAGAGCAGAGAGCTGCTGCTACTAAAGTAAAAATTTTCTTCATAAGTTTTCCTTTCTTTTATTATGATATAATTGATTTTTCTCTCCTATACATTATTATATATAAGATATTCTGGAGCAGATTTCCTATTTCAGCTGATAGCTCAGTCCGATGGTGCCGTAGATGGGATACATCGACTGCTCTATCACGTGGAAGTCTTTCTTGAACACTTCTGATAAGCCCCAGGTTAAGCCCACGTAGCCGCCCCAGCGCTTCGAGAAATTCCAGTCGGCACCTACGTCGATGCCAAACTGCCAGTTGCGCATATCGTCCGAGAAGTCGTATTCGCCACGCTCTCCGTCCTCATGTCCCAGTTCTACCT
This sequence comes from Prevotella sp., assembly GCA_022732315.1. The sequence goes on along the minus strand of JAIJUV010000047.1, from coordinate 13,501 downwards.
TGGGCCCCGTAGGGTCGCCCTGGCGCAGATAACCGTCGTAGGCGCTGCCCTCAAACTTATGCGAGGTGACGTAGGAGAAGTAAGGACCCAGCTTCAGGCGAAGCTTCTCGCTCACGTCGTAAGTGGCTTGCACTGGGATAGTTGCGAGGTTCTGATCAACCTTTGTTATCACGTTGCCCGTGAACACGCCATCCAGCTGCTCACCACCTTTCACCATGGTCATGTGGTAGTTCTTTACGCCCGCATCAATCTTCATGCCCTTGCCTTCGAAGTGCAGACCGAACATCAGTCCCCACTTGTTGTCCAGGGGATAGTGGGCGTCGATGCCGAGCAGCAGGTTAGGCTGCAGCGTGTAGCTGTGGAGGGTGCGGATGGTGGCAGGCATGCCGATAGGGGCAGTGCCACCCAGGTTGTAGCCGATGCGTGCCTGGTAGGTGAATTTGTGGAGCAGTTCTCCCAGATTCTGTCCCCATGTCTCAGCAGAGCAGAGGCATAGGATTGCGGCTGATATGATGAATGGCTTTTTCATTGTCTTGTCTTCTTTTTTCTAAATCTTCTCAATCTCTTCTTAATGAATCTTCTTTGTAAGAATCTTCTCATTGAATCTTCTTTGGCAGAATCATTTATTCCTTTTCGCAGGCGATGCGGAACTGGTCCACCCACAATGTACTTCCGATGGCTCCCATGAACGAGGCGCCTTCTACGCTCGATGAGCAGACGATGGCCATGCTGTAGCCCATGTTTCTGAGTTTCTGGGCATCCACCTCCTTCTTATAAACGAAGTCGAGGTCGAAATGGGTCCACTCGGGCGTGTCGTCGATGTCTGGCAACTTGGCGATTGCCACCACCTGAGGGCTGGTCTGCACGTTGTCGCCATAGAGCACGATGCTGTTGCCCTCGGCGTCGTGGTTGTCGTAGAACACGGCATAGATGGTGCCGTAGTCTTTCTTGCCTTCCACCACCTTCTTCTGGCGGTTGGTGAACACATCGCCACGCTTGTATCGGTAGTAGCCGCTGAATTTGGTGGGCTTGAAGCTTACGGGCACGCCAAACTGGGTGGCCTTCATGGCATCCTTCAGTGCCTGACTGGCGTCGAACTTTCCGATGAAGAGGTTGCCCGCAGCGATAGGCATCTTGGCCATTGCGCCAAACTGGTCGGTATCGCTGGTGGTGAGCTTCACGCAGGCACCGTCGTAGCCTTGCTCCACAGGCACCGTTGGATATTGGTCTGGCTTGGCTGAGCTTCGGCTCATGTAGAAGCCCGGATTTCCCGTAGCCCAGTTGTTGGCAAGCGTACCGTCGTCGTTCTTGTCGCTCCAGACATAATATTTATGAACGGGCTTGTTTTCGTTGAGGAAATAGTTTTCGAAGTCGTACTTCATCACTTCGTAAACCACGGGCGGGAAGGTGAATCCCACTCTGTACTGCCGTTTCCAGTTGCCATCCTCGGAAGTAACGGTGTAGGTTACTTGACCGTTGGTGAAATCCTGCACCGAACCGTTGGCAGGCGATAGGGTAGCGCCTGGTGTAATCTGGAATTTCGGTGCGAAGTGCGAGAGATCGGTTCCCTTTTTTACGAGGAAGCTGATTTCATCTTCCGTAGACATCACGTTCTGCAGGGTATCTGTGGCTTTGAGGAAGCATTCTTCCCAGTTGCCGTTGTTGGGGATGAAGGCCTGCTCGATGTCGCATTCGGCATTGAGGGGTTCGTCCTTGAAGCACGAGGTGAATGCTGGGGCAGATAGTGCTATCGCGAGGATAGGTATGAATTTTGAATATCTTTTCATAAATGTCACCTTATATTATAATTATTCGTGATGATTCGACTGCAAAAATAAGCAGAAAACCCGAAATTACCAAATATTTTTCTCTTTTTAGATATATTAGTTCCGAAATTAAACAAAATTAAGGCGGCGAAGCCTTTGTGACTTCGTCGCCTTTCAATTTTTAAGCCAGCAGGATTCATCCTGCAGAATCTCCTGCAAAATCTTTCACAGCTTCGTTCGGCTAGAGTACAATGTGCTCGTTGTCGCCTGAGCTACCAGTGTCCTTGTTGTCGCCTGAGCCTCCGGTGTCCTTGTTGTCACCAGAGTTTCCGGTGTCCTTGTTGTCACCAGAGTTTCCGGTGTCCTTGTTGTCACCAGAGCCTCCAGTGTCCTTGTTGTCACCGGTGGAGCTTCCTCCAGAGTTACCGCCGCCGCCTGATGTGCCGTCAGAACCGCCGTCAGAACCGCTGTCGAGACCGTTGTACTCGGTCATCTCCTCCACCTTCACGCCACGGAGCATCGACTTGATGCGCTTGTTCATGTACATCTCGATGGCTGGTGCGAAGACCACGTGGAAGCCCTTGATGTTGGCGGTGGTGAACTTCTTCGGGGTATCGGCAGGGGAGGTGCTGATGCCCACCTTGAAGGAACCGAATCCGTCGAGGATCACGCGCTTGCCGTCGGCGAGGGCATAGGCGATTTCGGTTTCCAGTGCGTTGATCACGGCGATGATGTCTGGCTCGGTCAGGGTGCATCGCTTACCGATTTTCTCGGCGATTTCCTTGGTGCGGATCACGCCGTCTACTACGGCTTTGCCGTAGATTTTGCCGCGGGTAGCTGAGCCCTTGCGGTTGTTCTTCACTTTTCTGTACTTTACGCTCATAATACAAAGATTTAAAGGGTTAATAAAATAATTTATCTGATTTTTCCGACCTGTTCGGTCGTTGGGCATACGCCTGACGTGATATGGTCACGCAGATTTCGCAGATTTCGCAGATTTTTCTACCTGTTCGGTCGTAGATTCTTCTATAGTAGGAACTCTGTTTTTCCCCGGTTTTTACGGCGTTAGCCCTTGGCCGTAAGGCCAAAAATCTGCGTGACTTTATATAATCCGGCGTGATTTTATATAATCCAGCGTGATCATACCTATCAGCTCATGCACGAGCTAACGCCAAGCGATGTGGCGATGGCTGTGAGCACCGAGATGACAATCTGAATCACTGTTTTCCATGTCTCTTTCTTCATAGTATCTCCTTTCTTGTCTTGAATCATTAAAACAAAATCTGATAACGGTTCTTCCTTCGCATCGTGTAGCTCACATGAAGCCAGCGCTGCGTGCCGGGCGAGGCGCCACGAGGCTCCAGGATCATCTGGTCGAAATGGCAATGCTCCTCGATGAAGCCGGAATACTTCTTCAGAATCTCATCGTTGGGGATGAAAAGATCGGCAGCCTCGCCTAGGGTGTGCTGACTGCCCGGCACGCCGTGCACAGCCAGGTTCAGCTGCGGACAGCGATAGCCACTCGTAACGGTGATGACTCCGAAATTCTTTCTCAGGGGTTCCAATACCTGCTCGCAGAGCATCATCAGGCGGATGATGATGATGGCATCCTGCGGCGTGTTGTCGATGCCATACTTGATGGCGGTGCCCGAACGGAGAAACTCTCCTAGGGTGAAGTGGGTGGAGAGGAGCATCTGCTGCATCCTCTCCAGTTCCAGTTCTGTGTGTTGTTCCATACGCATTAGATTATTAATTTGTGAATCAATCTTTTACCTACTACTTTCTTCTGAATTACACTGCAAAGATACAAAAAAAAATGGCTCTTGTCAAGAGTTTCAGGGTGACATTGTGGGTGACATTTTAGAAGCAAGCTTTGCGCCAAATCTGAGCAAGCCTTACTCCAAGCCGGAGTAAGGCTCACTCCGGGTTGGAATGAGCCTTACGTAACGTTCATTTGAGCCTCACCCCGGCTCCAAGTAAGCTTCACTTCAGATTCAATCTAGCCTCCCTTCAGATTCAATCTAGCCTCCCTTTGACTCAATCTCTGTTCATCATCAGCAGCAGTTCGATGATGCGGCAGGGAGGATTCTTCTGCATCTCTTTCATGTAGAACAGGGTGATGCTGTCGGGTAAGATGCGGCGGCGCTGCTCCATGGATCTCAGCTTGTTCAGGGCCTTGGCGGGGTAGTGGGGCACGGGGATGCCCATCTGACCGAAGATGTCCTTATAGAGCTGCTGTAGCGGCTGCGGACGGAAATGATTGTCGTGCCAGGGGTCCTCCTCTTCCTCCACGCTGATGCTCTTCAGCGAGGCGATATCCCTCACGTCGTGCACGAACTCGATGAGCCAGCACTGTGTATGCGTCCACTGATACCGCTGCGGGTCCTGCTGCAATATCCACTCATAGTCGGCGAGCATCATCTCGTGTGCCCGCTTCTTCAATTCGTTGTATTCTTTTTTTGTCATAGGCGTCAATATCTTGAAAATAAGATTGTTAACTATCAACTATTAACTATAAACTATCCCTTCCTCCCACGGCTCCTCGTCCTTCGGCAAAACCTTGGCATACAATACCTCGGCGATGCATTCCTCTTCTGATGCACGCTCGTCGTATCTGCCGCAGGGCTGCCTCATGTAGAACACCTTGCCCGGACGGCAGAACTCCTGGTCTCTCACCTTCAGCATCTCTACGATGGAATACATCTTGCCTTCCTGAGGCTTGTTTACGCGAGTCACCGTGAGCAGATAATCCGCAAGGTTCGCCCACTGCGCACTGCCCGCAATGCTGTAGAGATCCAGCGGCGGGAATGCCTCGTGGCCGTCCTTATACTGAATTCTCGGGTGCGCCACCACCACCGTCCAGACGTGATGCGCACGGCTCCACTGCTGCAGTCGGGTAAGCATCAGCTTCACCTTCTCCGTCTCCGTGGCACGGCTGCCGCCCTCCGTCACGTTGATGAACACATACGGGTCTATTACCAGGAAATCTATCTTCTGCTTCTTCTTCCTCATCTCGCTCTCGGCAAGTTCCGTGATGTATTTGCTGTCGGGCAGACGGCTCTTGGTGTCGAAATCCACCATGTGGTTCATCAGGAAACTCAGGGCGTGGCGGTTCACCTGGCGCGCCTCCTCGGGCGATTCGTTGCCGTCCATCGTCTCCGTGTTCTCCACGCCCAGGGCAATGCGCGCTATCTCCCTCACGTGCTTGCCCTTGATAGGCTTCTCGAACGAGAAGAAGGCCACGCGCTTGTTGCAGTTGTACATCAGATGCGCCATCATGCAGTTCAGGAAATCCGTCTTTCCCGAGTTCGGGCGACCCGTCAGGATGATGAGTCCGCCATCCGAAGTGGGGTGGAAGATGCCGTCGGTGAGCTTGCCCATGCCCACCTCGTAGCCGTGGTCGTAGTTGCCCATCAGGATGTCGAGCACCTCGTCGGCATTCTCCTCCAGGTCGTACACGTCGCCCTCGTTAGCCGGCTTCGCCTCGCTGATGATTCTCGCCACCTCGTCCCTGCCGAACGCCTCGTACACCTCGCTGATGTCCTTCTTTCCGCCCGGCAGACTCGCCACCTTGGCACGGGTGGGATACTGGTTGATGAGCGACTTGACGAGCATTCTTCCCGGACGGTCGGAGTCGCCGCAGATTACGATGTCCTCAGCCTGCAGAATCCATTCCTCAAAGGCCTCGTGGCTCTCGGCGATGTTGGTGGCGGCGCCGTTGGCCACGCTCAGCACGTAGGGGAATCCGCAGCTCATCAGGGTGAGGCGGTCTTTTTCGCCCTCGGTGATGATGATCTGTCGGATGATACCGGCGTCGGGGCGCAGATCGTTGATGCTGTCGATGCCGTAGGGGGCGCAGGGCTTGGTGGGCGAAATCTGGGTGAATCCCTTGCTCCATTCGCCGGTGACGGGGTTCTGCTGCACGCTGCGGAACTTGGCATTAATGATTTTTCCGAACAGTCGGTTGCAGTATACGATGGCGGGCACCTCCTCCACGCCCTTGGGGTCCTCGCTCTTGGCGTCGTTGGCGGGCTGCATGATGAAGGCGCACATCACGCCCTCCTTGCGGATGACCTCGGGCGAGAGGTTAATCGCCTGGATGTATTTCTGCACCATGCCCTGGAGCGAGAGGATGCGCTGCGGCGGGAGCATGGGTTTCGCCTTGGGGTTAAGCTGGGTAACGTTGGCGGGGTGGAAGTGCTCGATGAACCGTGCCTCTTCCTCGGGGTCGCTGAAGGGGTAGATGGGGTAGAGGATGGAGCGGGTGGCGGCATCTATTTCCTTGTAGTCGTCGGTGCTCATGGGCACGTAGTTGTCGGGCAGGTCCTTGCCGTTGCGTTTCTTGGTGGCGTTGGAGTAGCCGTCGGGGTTGAAGCTGCCGTCGGAGTTGAAGCTGCCGTCGGCTCCCTGCTGAGCGTTGTAGCTGCGTGATTTCATCTCGTCGAGTTGTCCCTTCATTTCGCACGAGAAGCAGTAGATTCTGCCGTCGGAACGTTTCACGTAGCAGTGTCTCTTTCCGCAGGTAGGGCATGTCACTTTGATGTTGACGGGCTGCTTGTGGATCTCCTTCATGGCGTCCTGCGTAATTTTTCTGAGTTGCGCCAGGGTTACTTTTTCGGAGGATGCATCTGCGGATGAGGATGCATTGCTGAAGGATGATGCATCATTGAATGATGAATCATCGTTTTTCTTGGATGCGAATTTTCCGATACCGTGGAATTGTTCCTGGTATCTCAGATAGAGTACTCTATCCGCTAGAGGAATTTTCTCTAGGATTTCGGGGAAGTCTGTTGCATAGTATCGAGGCTTCTCTCTCTTGTTTAGTTGTTGATTGTCTGTCATAATTTATGTTTGTTTAAATTCAAAAATTCAGTATTGTTTTCTTCATCGGATTCCGCGGAGTAAACGGAACATTCTTGCTCCACGGATTACGCACGGAATTTAAACGGATTTGGCCTTGCGGCCATTGGGCTAGCGCCGTATTCATTCCACTTGCGCCGTACTCATTGCACTATTGCTGTAGCTATGAGTCTCTATGTTCTCCAGCTTTAGGGGGTATCGCCACGACCGTCAGGTCGAGTTTCCGTTTAAAATCCGTGAGTAATCCGTGGAGCAAGAATGTTCCGATAACTCCGCGGAATCCGATGAATAATGATACCCCTTCTCGATTGCGTACAGCCGGATTTGCAATCCGGCGTTACAAAATGTCCTAACCTATTGATGCTCTGCGGATTTGCAATCCGCAGCAAGGGAGCATGCCATCTCCTCCATCTTCCAGCAGTGTGTAAACTTGCTCCAGGTGGCCTGGTCGGATGGTCGGGGTGGGGCTTCTGGCGGGATACGGTGCTGTGCGCTGGCACCATTGGGCAGCAGGGTGTCGTAGAATCTCTGCTTCGACGCCTGGTCCTGATACTCGAATGGGGAGACGGGGCGGTTCTGTCGGATCCTCTCCCCGGGATGCTGTGCCAGATACTTCTTCGTGTCGGCGATGGCCTGCGTCACTTTCTTTTGCATGAACTCCTGGTTGATCAGGTTCTTGAGCCAGCAGCTCTGTCCCTCTATGGTACGGATGCTCATCATGCGATTGCTGTTGTTCAGCAGATAGGGATAGAGATAGTTGTTGAAGAACAGTTTCGTTGCAATGTTGGTAGGGCATGCGGCGTTGGGGTCGGTGTAGAGCCCTACCATCATTTTCTCGGTGGCATCGTTCACGGGTTTCACCACATTGGCGTAGGCATCGGGGTTGGTTTTCACGTAGTCAAGCAGCGCCCTGGCCGTGGTGTATACCAGCTGTCGGTATTCGGCAGAATTTGCAATCTGGTGGGTGCTATCTTTATTGATGATATTTTTCTTTTTTATATTTTTCTTTTTATTAATATTATAATAATAATAGCACCCACCGGATTGCATATTTTCCTGCGAATCCTGCATGTTTTCCATATCTCCTTCCGCTGGCTGATGCCAGATGGGAGTGTAGAAAGCCATTAGATTCTTAACGTTATGAGGGGCAGAGTCGTCCTTCCATACAAATCCGAATCCCTTGCAGCGAATCAGGATTTCGATGAAATCGCTTTTGCTGTGGAATTTGAGTCCTTCTGCAATGTTGTTGAACATGTTGCAGTCGTACATCTTTTCCAGGTTCATCCATGCAGGTTCGCCCAGATAGAGCATCAGCATCTTGCGTATCTGTCCGTCGGTGAGCCCGGCTCTTGCCCAGGAGGCGAGAAGCTGGCGCTCGGTGATGATGTCGACGCTGGTGGTGAGTGGCTTGATGGTGAAGTCGCCTCCATTGCTAGTCGTATTGTTTGTCATTATTTTTCTGATTTATAGTTGCGAATTTGTTGTAGTAGAACTCATTCATATCAAAAACTATCTTAACACTCTTGCAAGTGTGTGCCAGGCTTGTGCCAAATGGCCCGAATATTTTGCAGAATTCCTCTCTTAAATCTTCGAGTTCTTTATCAGTCATAGCAGGAATCACTCCCTTGAAGTTGATTCCTTCTTTCTTGCAGCTATCTTTAAATTCAGACACTTTGTTGAGCTGTGGCTCTATCAGGATGATGCACACAGCCATACGATCGATGGCATCTCTCGAAAGGCAGCAATCCTCGGGTATATCGAGGTATTTGTTCAATATTCTGTTGTTCATTCCAAGGGTACTATTAAAGGCTATCTTGGGTACTCCATGGTAATCATGTAACTTTCGTACGAAGAGGCTCACATTTTGGCTCTCTTCTTTCCACATGTCCCATCTAACCACGTAGCCTGTTTCTTTCTGTCCCATCTCAGCATCGTATTTGATGTAGATGGTAGCCGAAGAATTGTCCTTTTCTTTTTTTGATTTACTCATTTTCTTTGCATTTAAGCGAAGGCGACGTTGCCTTGCGCATTACAAAGGAACTTATATTGGGTGAAATAGCCAAATAACTTGACACTTCATGCACTATAGTAGATGAGGTGTCATTAAAAGTTTTATATTCAATTTTGGAATAAATATAAAAAATTTCGGCTTTGTTATAATAATTCGTAATTTTGTTACTCCAGTTTTTCTGCCCTGCGTTTGCTTCCGTTAGGCGTTAGTGCCCGTTAGGCATTTGTGTCCGTTAGGCGGGTGTGTCCGTTAGGCGTTCCGCCGGATTTGCAATCCGGCGTTAAAAAATGTTCGACCTCTTAAAACCTGGGGATTTGTAATCCCCCAATCTTTTCTTCAATCTTGTTTGCTGCGGATTCCAAATCCGCAGATCCTAAAAAGGTTGGGTCATTTTTTTACGCCGGATTGCAAATCCGGCGGCGCCTTACGGACTCACTCGCCTTACGGACTCACTCACCTTGCGGACTCACTCGCCTTGCGTGGGCTATCGCCTTACGGACTCACTCGCCTTGACTCAACGCCTTCGCACGCCCTGAAAGGGCAGAAGCTCCTAGCCCAGGGCATCGCCCTGGGTAATGATGGAAGCAAGCCTGTCGCCCTGTAAGGGCAAAAGCTTTTAAATACCGGCAATATACAAAGCTTTTGCCCTTACAGGGCGCTTTGCTGATTGCTATTATACCCAGGGCGATGCCCTGGGCTAGGAGCTTCTGCCCTTTCAGGGCGTGTGGAGCCTACTTGCGTAAGTTCTGCAATTTATGATATTCTCTTTGCGTAAGTTCTGCAATTTATGATATTCTCTTTGCGTAAGTCCTGCAATTTATGATATTCTCTTTGCGTAAGTCCTGCAATTTATGATATTCTCTTCCTCGCTTTTCGCTTTTCAAAAAATCTGCAAGTCTCTGCGAAATTTAACAGAAATAATTTGGTAGTTTCGGATAATTAACGTATATTTGCAGGGTAGGAGAATGAACTATATAAAATTGAAGAATACAAACAATTTAACAAAATAAGAGCTTATGAAGAATAACAGATTACTTCTCTTCGCAGGCTCCCTGCTCATCCCTATGGTGGTGATGGCAGGTCCGCGAAGCTTCCAGCAGGCTAAGGCTATCGCCGAAAAGCAGGCGGCACTGCTGGGCGTTACCATCGACCAGAAGGCGATGACCAAGGCAAGAAAACAAGGTAGTAAAGGAGAGATTACCCTCTCGCAGGAAAGCTATTACGTGTTCCCTAATGCCAACAGCAAGGGATTCACCATCGTATCGGGAGACGACAGACTGCCCGAAATCGTGGGATACTCCAGCCAGGGTTCCTACGACGAGAACAATCTCCCAGAGGGATTCGTCAGCTTCATGAAAGCCTATCAGAATCTTTACAACAAGGTGAACTTAGGCGATGCTGAGGCATTGAAAAATCTTGCGGAAATCAAGGCGTGGAGAAATAAGAAAAATGCATCAGCAGAAACTTCCTCTGCCGTAGCTCCGCTCCTGGGAAATATTGAATGGGACCAGACTTCGCCTTATAATAATATGTGTCCACGATACGACAGCGTGCATGTGGCTGCCACCGGATGCGTGGCCACGGCGATGGCGCAGGTGATGGCATATTACAAATATCCAAAGCAGTTGAAGGCGGATATTCCGGGCTACGTGAACCGATGGAACGGCATCCCGATGGAGATTCCTACCATCACCCGGGAAGAGGGCATCTACGACTGGGACAACATGCTGCCTAAATATAATAAGGAGGCGAATGCCACACAGCAGCAGAAAGATGCCGTGGCAAAACTCATGTATCATTGCGGAGCTGCCGTGCAGATGAACTACGGTCCGGAATCGGCGGCTTCGGTTTCTGCCTCCAAACTGGCAAAATACTTCGGCTATGATGCCGACCTGATGATGGATCTTAACCGCTCTACCTTCTCCCTGGATAAGTGGATGCAGATCATCGATACCGAATTAGCAGCGGGAAGACCGGTGCTCTATAGCGGACAGGCTTCTGATGGCGGACATCAGTTTATCTGCGACGGCAAGGATGGCGAAGGTCTCTACCATATCAACTGGGGATGGAGCGGCAGCCAGAACGGCTACTTCGATCTTTCGCTTCTCAATCCGGAGAAGGGCGGCACAGGTTCGGGAAGTTCTACGGAAGGTTATAACCGCCTTTGCTCCATGACCATCGGTATCGCTCCGGATAATGGAGTGGTGGATGCGCCGCTTGCCTCAGTGCCAGAAATCAAGGCGATGAACTATGGTTTCCTGGAAACAACAACCAAAGATCACCGAATGAATCCGGATGAAGCCTTTGATTTCTGGTTGGACTATGGATTAGGCAATCAGACATACCAGGCGTTCAGCGGCTATGCTGCCTTGGGCATCCTGCAGAAGGATGGAAGTTACAGGATAGTAAGCCAGAAGGCTCGAATCAATGTTGACCCTATTCCTGGCGAGGGAATGATATCTGTAGTTGATGTAAACTTCCGTGTGAACGAGGCGTTTGAGGTGGGCACCGTAACCCTCTGTCCGCTCTATAGCAAGGATGGAGAAAACTGGACGCTGTGCGACGTTCCTTCAAGCTTCCCTTCTGTTATGCTGAAGATCACGAAAACCAAAATGGACGTGATTTCTCCTTTAACAGCCCAGGTGACGGGTCCTGAAAAACTGGAGACGGGTGCCTATGGAACCTTCCAGGTTACCCTCAGCAACCTGTCCGATTTGGAGTATTTCGGTTACATTGATGTTTCGTTCAGTGACAAGGCCGAGCAGGTTAGTGCAGCATTGGCAAGGGAGCTTTACGTCTCGGTTCCAGCGCATGGTTCTGTAACACGCAGTTTCAATCTGCTTCCTAAGCAGGCGGGAGATTTCTATCTCTGGCTGGATGAACTGAGTGGCGGTTATAATCGCAATCTGGTTGATGCCCAGAAGTTTACGGTGGACAAGGGTTATGAGCCGCCGATTTATCTGGTTGAGACATCAACGAATGCCGAGCCTGGTCTTTGCGAGACGGAGCTGGCTTTCTATGGCGGCAAGCAGATGAGAACGCCTAGAGTAAATGGCGAGCAGGCTGAGTTTACCTATAAGATTAAGAATGATGGTGAGGATGCGTCAATTCTGATAGCCTTTGCGTATGCCGGAGGCGGTGAAGAGACTACGCCGACGTTCCGAATCCCGAATGGTGCTGAGCAGATAAATCTTCCAGGTAATGGCGAGGTGACCACTATCACCCGTTCAGTGACTCCGGAGGAAGCTGGTTCCAATACCATCTGCGGTTATCTGCTGGGTGTGGACGAGAACTATCAGACGGTGGATTTACCTACTCATCTGGCTCCTTACGTAATGTTCACAGTGGAAGGTAAGCGGGTAAGAATGAATCCTGCGATGAATCTGGTTTATGTATCGGGTTCTTCTTCTGGCATTTCGGGCATAGAAATGGATGCTTCTGGTTTCTGGGATGTATATACGCTGAGTGGTCAGAAGGTAAAGAGGGTAGCTGCAGGTTCCGATCTCCAGCGTCTCGGTCTTCCTTCCGGCATCTACGTAGTGAACCATCAGAAGGTTTTGGTGAAGTAAAGAATCATAAGATTCTTGTGAAGTAAAGGATTTCCAGAGATTTAAGTAGAATCAAGAAAATAAGTTGAGGAGGGTGTGTCAAAAGTACAAGACACACCCTCCTCATTTTTATGTTTCCTTTTATATTATCATGGATCTTCAGCCCGTGCTTAAACCACATGTGAAAGTTCTGTAAATAAAAAAAGGACTGACTCTCTTCGCAGAGAAATCAGTCCTTATAATTTGAATGCAAATGATAAGTAAAATCTTATATTCCGGAGAATTAAGCCTTACCCTCCATCTGAGCCTTCAACTTAGCAAGAGCATCGATGTCGCCGAGTGATGTACCAGCAGCAACGTTGTTGATAGCTGGAGTATCATTGTTCTTGCGACCACCATTGTGCTTGCGTGATGGCTTAGCGATTGGCTCGTCCTTGCCCTCCTCGAATGTACGAGAGTGAGAGAGGATGATACGCTTTGTCTCCTTAACGAACTCGATAACCTTGAAGTCGAGAGTCTCGCCCTTCTTAGCCATTGTGCCGTCCTCCTTAGTGAGGTGCTTTGGAGTAGCGAAGCCTTCGCCACCCTCAGCGAGAGCTACGACAGCGCCCTTGTCCATCATCTCGATGATAGTACCCTGGTGGATTGAACCTGGAGTATAGATGTTCTCATACTCATCCCATGGGTTCTTCTCCAACTGCTTGTGGCCGAGGCTCAAGCGGCGGTTCTCCTTGTCGATCTCGAGAACAACAACATCAATCTTAGCGCCTACCTGAGTGAACTCAGATGGATGCTTAACCTTCTTGGTCCAAGAGAGGTCAGAGATGTGGATCAAGCCATCAACACCCTCAGAAAGCTCTACGAAGATACCGAAGTTAGTGAAGTTGCGAACAGTAGCAACGTGCTTGCTGCCGATAGGGAACTTCTCGTCGATTGTCTCCCATGGGTCTTCCTTGAGCTGCTTGATACCAAGGCTCATCTTGCGCTCAGCACGGTCGAGAGTCAAGATAACAGCCTCTACCTCGTCGCCTACCTTCATGAAGTCGCAAGCTGAACGGAGGTGCTGGCTCCAAGACATCTCAGATACGTGGATCAAGCCCTCTACACCTGGAGCAATCTCAACGAATGCACCGTAGTCAGCCATAACCACTACCTTACCCTTCACGTGATCACCTACCTTGAGGTTTGGATCAAGTGCATCCCATGGATGTGGAGTAAGCTGCTTCAAACCGAGAGCGATACGCTTCTTCTCCTCATCGAAGTCGAGGATAACAACGTTGATCTTCTGGTCGAGAGATACAACCTCGTGTGGATCG
>JAIJUV010000046.1 GCA_022732315.1 Prevotella sp. | reverse complement strand
AAAGATGGTAGGGATACAGAGGGTATCGTCGATGATGAACACAGGCGATGTAGGATCCCATGCAGAATAGCCACGAGCCTCGAAGGTGTTGCGGATACCACCATTAGGGAACGAGCTGGCATCAGGCTCCTGCTGCACCAGCAACTTGCCTGAGAACTCCTCAATCATACCACCCTTTCCGTCGTGCTCCACAAAGGCATCGTGCTTCTCGGCAGTGCCCTCGGTCAATGGCTGGAACCAGTGCGTATAATGCGTTACCCCGTTTTCCTCAGCCCAGAGCTTCATGCCGGCAGCCACGGCATCAGCGATGGAACGGTCCAGACGAGTACCATTATCTATTACATCGATGAGTTTCTCGTACACATCAGATGGCAGATACTTGTACATCTTCTGGCGGTTGAATACATACTTGGCGAAGTACTCCGAAGGGCGCACCTTGGGAGTCTTCACCTCTACAGGTCTTTTCTTAAAGGCCTCGGCTACAACCTCAAATCTCAAATTAGCCATTCTTCTTTTATTATTTTTATAAGTTTGCGGGTGCAAAGTTACGAAATAATTGGCTAACTGCTACCATCTTGGACGTTTTTTTATGCATAATTCAAACTTTTCCGCCCTTTTTCATACAATATGTTGGTATCCGAAGGGAAAATCGGCATTTACAGGCTGCAAAAACGCTCGATAAACTTCTTGCGAAAGAAGCGGCCCACCTTTACATAATCGATGTTGTCGAACGGCGGATAGAAATGGCAGACATTGTCGACCACCTCTATCAGATAGTCCATATTGATGATGTACTTCTGATTGACCTGCACAAACTGCTTGTCGAGACCAGCCAGCGACTCGCTCTTTACATTGCGCTTCAGGCGGACAGGAGCAGGAACATCTGCCACCACAACCTCCCAGCAGCGACCTTCGTGATTATACTTGAATACACCGATGTCTCGCTTGTCAACCAGCTTGAAGTCTGCGCCGTTGGTATAGAGCAGGAACTTGTCATCCTTCGGATTCGGGATGCTCAGGCCGTTTTCATCCAGCGATACTCCCCGGGCTGAGTATGGAAGGCTCTCGATGCCAGCCTCTTCCAGTCTACCCATAATCAGCGCCAAGTCCTTATTGTCTATCGGCTTGAGCAGCACATCGAAGGCTTTCTTGCGAAAGGCAGGCAGGATAAACTTGTCGTATGCCGTATACATCACGACACGACAGTCGCCATCCGTAAAATCATCAATACGGTCAAGGAAATCCAAGCCCGAAATATCAGGCAACTGCACGTCGAGAAACAACACATCAGGACGATGCTTGTTGACCAGTGCCAATCCGTCCAAACCGTTCAAGGCGACACCAGCCACCTCAATCTTATAACTCTTCAGCAGGCGAGCCTCCAAATCATAAGCCGCCTGCTTGTCATCGTCTACAATAACTATTTTCATATTCCCCTTAGTTTACACCTTATTATATTATATAGATAAATTAATCTCGTCTGGTATACAGAAACTGGATTCGCAGCCCAGCACCTTCCCGTCTTCACCCTTGAGGTTACGCATAGAGAAGGTCATCTTGCTGCGGCTGCGTTCGTTTATCATCGCAATGGTCTGACTGAGCACCGTCAGTCCCGTCCGCTTCTTACCCGTGCTTCGGATATCGAAACCCGGTCCGTTGTCGATGACGGAGATGGATGTCATGCCATTCTGCCTGCGTTCCACCTTTACCTGCAGTCGCTTTTCGCCTTCCCATCCTCTCAATCCGTGAACCAGGGCATTCTCCACCAATATCTGCACAAACATGGAAGGTACGTGCACCTGGTCGAGGTTGATATCCGGAGCCACCTCAAGTTTGAACTCGAAGTTGCCGTCCACCAGAGGTCTTTCTACCTCCACATACTGCTTCACGAAGTCCAACTCCTCAGCCAGGCTCACATCCAGTCGGCACGACATATCGAGGTTGGCACGAATCAGCTTCGACAGGCGCATCAGTTCATCCGCCTCGGCATTGCCCGAATGCACTATCTTATTATTCAGCACATTGAAGACGAAATGAGGAGAGATGCGGTTGCGCACAGCCTCCATTCTGAGCTGCATGATACGCAGCTTATTGGATTCCATGCGCCGACGGTTCTGGATCGTCTTCATGATGAAGAACATGATAATCAGCAAGACGGCAGCAACAGCAGCGATGGCAAACATCTTCACCTCCTGCAGCTCCACATTCTTATGCTCCATCGCCAGATCGTGGTGAAGCTTGAGGGTATCTTGCGTAAATCGCTCCATCACCTCGGAAGCTCGCATGTTGATGCGGCGGTGTTCCAGGGAATCGTTCTGCTGCACATCTTCACGCAGGTTTTCGTATGCCTGGCGGTAATCTCCCATTGCCCTGTAGTACAATCTGAGATAATGATTGCGTATCTGACGCATGGTAAAAGGCATCACCGGCATATTCTTCTCGGAATCCAGAATGCGGGTAACAGCCTGCATATCATGCTTCTTCACAGCCAGTCCGATGCGGATGGTGTGACAATAGTAAACCGCTACGTCGTCTGCATTCTTACGCATATAAGGCTCTACTTCGTCGAGATATTTCTCCGACTCAGCCAACTGGTCCAGATTGAGATAGACATCAGCCATATTGAGTTTACAGAGATACATATCGAAGGTCTCCGTTTTGCCACGCTTTTCCAGCAAATCCTTGAGGCGCAAAAACAATCGAAGGGAATTCTTGTAGTCCTTAGAATAATAATAATAATTTCCGTAGTTGTTCAAATAATAGGCTTGCATCGCTACAGACATCTGATTGAAATACTTCTCCGTCTGCTGATAATACTGAAGCGACGTATCAAAATCGTTGAGTTGCAAGTAGATGGTAGCCAATCCCAGATAGAGGGTGATATTTTCTTTCTTAGGCAAATTGAGCGAGTCAACCAGAAACAGCGCACGGCGATACCACTGGGCAGCCTCGGGCAACTGGTTCTGGGCAAGATAGGCATCGCCCACATTGGCACAGATCATAGGCGACTGGTCCTTGGCATCGCTGGCCAACGACAGGCGATAGGTTTCCAGATAGAGTGCCAGCGCCTCATCTCCTTTCTTATGGAAGTTGTGGTAGTTGGCTGCCTGCGTGTTGTAGGCAAAGGCAAGCAGACTGTTGCGGCGAGGCGACTCGGGCTGCTGCTTGGCAAACTGGATTACCTTATCTATATAAGGAACCATGGAATCGGGTGTAGACGACAGGCAGAAGTACTTGCCCATTCGGGAATAGTACTCATAGAAGGCAAAGCTGTCCTCAGCCTCCTTCAAGCCCTGTTCTACCAACTTGCGGGCCAGAGGCGACTGTGCGGCAATGGAATCATCCACCTTCCGCAACGCCTCCCGATACTCGTCGGATTCTGCCGAACCGGCTGGCCGCTGGCAGGCAGCAACGAGAAGTGCTCCCATTACGAAACAGGAGCACCTCTTGATTAAGCTGTTTATCATTTTCTCTGATTTCATCTGATTAGGTCTGATTATATCTGATTGTTTCTGATTATATCCGATTATATCGGATTATATCTGGTTACTTCTTGCTATCGTCCCATTCAAACAAGTAGTCGATACCGTTGATCTTCACCTTTACGAAGAGATCCACTCCCTTGCGGTCGTCGGTATAGATATAGCCAAAGATAACCTCACCCGGATGGATGGTAGTACGCTCCAGATAACCCAAATCAGTAGGTTCCTTATCGGCATACTTCATGCGGGTGCCATCATCCAGCTTGCGCATGCGGCAGATGCGAGCCTGGAAATCCTTCACCGTATTGGAAGAGTTAGAGAACTGGGCACCCAGGTTGGTATTCACATTGCTATTGCGGGCAGCCGGCATCATGGAAGTGCGGCGCACATATTTCTCAATCTTGTCATTGTACTCCTGGGCAGAAATCTTCTCGAAATCCTTGCGCTTGTCCTTCTTGATGGAATAAATCTCTATCTGACTAGGGTCGAGGTCGAGATTAATCATACTCTTGTTTACGAGGAACAGACCAATCTGGCGGTAACCGCCGATGTCTTCCACGATGGTGTTGCTGGCACCCACGATAAGACCATTCTTATTATAGTATGGCCATGCCACGCCGTTCTTATACTCCGTAACGATTTCCGAAGGACTTGGAGTTTCAAGCACAGGCTGCTTGTCGGCAAGCGAATACTTGGAGTAGTTGCCATCGATGTCAACCACCACATAGTAGCCATCCGGCTGGTCGGAAACGTATGGGGTGAGGGTACAGATCTTTCCATCCTCGGTGAAAGTGGCAGAAAGTCCATCACGTCGGCCTTCGCTCATCAGGAAGTGCTTGTTGATGTTACCATTATTGAAATAGATGGAATATTCACCGTTCAGCTTGCCATCCACATAGGTCTTCTTCTCCTCTACATTGCCATCCTTGTAATAAGAGATGTAAGTATCGGTAAACTTACTGTTGGCATCATCATTCTTGTCGAGTTCCAGGAAACTGCCCTCGCCCTGCAAGGCACCATCAATATAATAGGTCTTGAACTCCTTAGTCATGGTTGGGTTCGCTGGATAGAGTGCATAGCGATAATAGCTGGCGAAAGCCTTGTTGGTAATCACCTTCCAATTCTTGTTGTAGTAGATGGTGTCCACGCGGTCCTGAGGAACAGCAGGAGCTGGCGGTGGCAACAACGAAGCCTCACCCGCTGCAGGGGTAGCAGGAGCAGCCGGTGTCGTTACAGCAGTGTCAGCAGGAGCTGCCGCAGCCGGAACAGCCGTAGTTTGAGCAGCAGGAGCCACAGCCTGAGAATCTACAGGCAACTTTGCGTCCTTAGTTTTGTCAACTGGTTTCTTGGTGTTATTAACGACGGTACGTTTGGCAGGGCGCTTACGCACATTACGTTTACTCTGCGCCATCACCTGGGATGTACACATCACAGCAAGAACCATCAAGATAAGATTTCTTAATCTCATATCACTTCCTATTTTTATTCAATTATTTTATAGTAAACACTTTACGAGTGCAAATTTAATAAAAAAAAGTAGA
The DNA here is from genome assembly GCA_022732315.1 of Prevotella sp. The sequence goes on along the minus strand of JAIJUV010000046.1, from coordinate 11,099 downwards.
AAGGGCAAATATTTTGTTATTTATTCATTCATTGGCATAAAAAAAAAAACAAAAAAACAATCCCTTGCAACATTTCTGCTGCAAGGGATCTTCATTATCCTTTAAATCTCGTACCTTAATAACCTTTATTTGTCTGCTTAAAAACAGTCTTTTATATAAAAAGAACGAATCTATTAGAATCGATATACCACGAAGCTGTTTGGCTTCATCTTCACATTCAAGACATTGCCGTTTGCCTGAGCATCTGATACCACAGGAACAACCACGTTCTTGTTGTCTATCTTGTTCTCTGCCTGGATATTGTCGGCATGGAGAACGGTTACCTTACCTGGGTTCAACTTCTTGATGCCATTGAAGGTAACGTTGATTTCCTTTGCCTCGTTAGAGGTGTTGGCAATCTTCACGATGTAGCTCTTGGTAGCCTTGTCGAAACAAGCTGAGGCATAGAGACCCTTCTCGCCAGCCACAGGCTTGCCGTTCTCGGTAAGCTTCAACACGTTGGTACCCTTGTTCTCGCCGTAGAGCTGCTGAACATAATAGTTGGCAGAACGGACAGAAGAAAGATTATCAAACCAGATGAGGTCTGGACGCCACTGCCATCCCTCTACGTGAGCGAAGAGAGGTGCGTAGGTAGCCTGATAAACTACATCGGCATTGCGCTCCAAACCGGTCATGAAGGCAGCCTCAGAAAGCGCAGCCTCCCATGAGTTAGGATCGTTCTTGGCATGGGCAGCATACTCACCGGCAAATACCTTAGGACCCTTGCGGTCGTACTTGTCGTAACGGCTGGCATTGCTGCGGAACCACTCTGGGCTCTTGTAGTAATGCTCATCTACCATATCTACGCCCAACTTGCGCATCTGCTCCCAACCATAGTCGAAATCCTTGCCATCGGCAGAAGGACCTGATGAACCACAGATCTTAATCTTTGGATACTTGGCATGAATCTGCTCCATGAACTTCTGCAGACGCTCTGGATACATAGGACCCCACTGCTCGTTACCGATACCAATCTGCTTCAGGTTGAATGGTGCAGGATGACCCATATCAGCACGGAGCTTACCCCACTTAGAGGTGACAGGACCATTGGCAAACTCGATGAGGTCGAGTGCATCGTCGATATAGCTCTGCAAATCCTTAACTGCTACATGCGCATTAGGATCCTTATCACTGTTCTGATACTGGCAAGCCAAACCTACTGAAAGAATTGGCAATGGCTCTGCACCAATCTTCTCAGAAAGGAGGAAGTACTCGTAGAAGCCCAAGCCCAACGACTGATAGTAGTTAGGGAAAAGGCGATGTGGGAAGGTATCTCTCCAGCGGTTCTCATTCAAAGGACGGTTTTCTGGATTGCCCACGCTGTTCTTCCACTCATAACGGGTGTCGAGGTCGGTACCCTCTACGATACATCCGCCAGGGAAACGGAAGATGCCTGGCTTCAAGTCGGCAAGATCCTGAACGAGGTCGGCACGAAGACCATTCCAGTTGTCTGACGGGAAGAGAGAGATGTGGTCGAGATCCACGCTCTCAGAACCTTTCTCCAGATAAACACGCATCAAGCCCTTGGCATCTGTCTGAGGAGAAGTCAGCGAAGCGGTATGCTTCTGCCATTTATTATTGGTAATGGTGATGCTCTTCTTGGCAATGACATCATTCTTAGAGTTAACCAACTCTACGCGAATCTTAGCCTGCTTGCCATCGATGAGATGAAGACGGCCATATACGGAGAAATCGTACTTCATATCCTTCTTCAAACCCATGCCGAAGAAACCGCGGTTCTCCAAACCGGTCTGCTTCTCACGAGCACCAGCACTCTCGAGAGTTACATAATGAGGATTGCGGTCGAAGGCAGGCTTCACGTCGCTGAGGGTTACATTTCCGAATGTATTCCATCCCATCAGTCGCTGTGGGAACTCGAAGGAACGGTTCTCCACCATCTCTGCATAGAGACCACCATCGGCACCGAAGTTGATATCCTCAAAGAAGATACCATACATGGTAGGCTGAATTTCTACTCCAGGCTTGTTTGCCTGAACTGAAAACTGATGCTGTGCGAAAGCTCCGAGCGAAGACATCGCCATCAACACTGCTGCAAAAAACTTAGCTTTTCTCATATTGTTCGTTATTGTCTTTTTTAGGTTGAAATTCTTTTTTCTATATTGATTCGTTTATCTTTTCTATATTGATTCGTTTATCATATATAGATTTACGGTTGCAAAGATACAAAAAATCCACCCCAAATGAGGTGGATTTTTTGTTTAAATATATTGGACTTTTGTCCAAATACCTGTTTTTCTACTATTTTGTCTGAGGAATCAGCACAAAGTTGAAGGTCTTGTTTCCATAATGTACGCGATACTTCTCCAATGGCCAAGCACCCCAAGAGTTCTCGCCGCCTACACCCATGTGGGCTGCATCGAGGAAGAGATTGGTGAACTTAGACTTCTTCAGGTCGAAGCTGTGACGCTGTTCCTTCTCATCGCCATCATCGAGTTCCTCGGTATCGAAGTGGAGAGCGCTGGCATAGAATGGTGTGCAGCTCTTTACCTGCAAGCCCAAGCCTGTGGCATCGGTCTGCTTCCACCAGCGGATGTCGCTCTTGGTTCCACTCTCCTGTGGACGGATGTATGGGAAGTACTGGTTGTCGGCTTCATCATTGTAGATGGCAATACGCATGCAGTCCTTGCGGTCGGAGTAGTTCTCGACAGGACCACGACCGTAGTAGTTGCTCTTCTCCATGGTGTATGGCATCTGCAGCAACATACCGAAGCGGAACATATCGCTCACCTTGGCACCCTCTGTAGCCTTGAAGTCTTCCGTCACCTTCACAGCACCTGTATTGGCGAATACGAGGTAAGTGATATCCATCTGACCCTGAACCTCCGGCATATCGAATGATGTGACGATGGTTACGGTGTTGGCCTTCTTATCCTTCTTCACGTCGATATTCTTCAGGTTCATCTGAGGGTTCTTCCATACCTTGAACTTCTTCTGCAGGCCTGCACCCATATCGTTATCGGTAGGAGCACGCCAGAAGTTTGGCTTCAAGGTACCGCCCTCGCCGAGCATTGACTTGCCGTTGTAAGCATACTCAGAGATAAGACCGGTAGTACGGTCGAGCTTGAAGGTGAGGTTTGGTGTGGTAACAGCTATCACATTATCCTTCTTGGCAGCAAGCTTCATCTTCTTCTTGCCATGACCCTCAGCCAGCATCTTGCTGCAGTCACCCTCGCAAGCCTGCTTGGTTACTACTGGCAACTGTGCATAAGCTACCACCTGACCGGCTGTCATCAGTGGCTCAGCATTCTTCAATCGGAAGTCGATGTTGAGGAATACCTCCTTACCGGTAATCTTACTTCTATCGTAAGGGATAGTATAAGTTCTGCTCTGCTGTGCAGGAACATCGAGGTCGGCGATGGTACCGTTCTGAGTCTCTACGCCATCCTCTTCCAGGCTCCATGCCAAGGCATAGTTGCTCAAATCACGGAAGAAGTTCTCATTGTATACGCTCACCTGTCCAGCCTCAGCGCTTACCATCTTGGCCCAGATGTTCTGATACTGATAAGCCACCTCGTAAGCATGAGGGTTCATCTGGCGGTCTGGACCGATGATACCATTGCAGTTGAAGTTATTATCGCTAGGATCATACTTGTTGTAGTCACCACCGTATGTATACTCAATCTTGCGGAGCTCCTCGTTGTTCATCTTGTAAGGCAAGATGCTCATTGGCTTCACAATGTTGCGGTGCAATGCCTGGTCTACGAAATCCCAGTCGAAACCACCCTGGAAGATAGGATACTTGCGTACCAGATTCCAGTAGTCGCTCAGGTTACCGCCTGAGTTACCCATGGTATGGTTGTACTCACACTGGATGAGCGGCATCGGACTGTTAGGATCCTTTGCATACTTCTCGCAGGCACTTACAGGATAGTACATTGGGCAGAAGATATCAGTACCCTCACCACGGTGAGCCTGCTCATACTGAACAGGACGGGTCTTGTCCTGACTCTTAATCCAATTGTAAGCCTGGATGAAGTTGTCACCCATCACGGTCTCGTTACCCAAACTCCATGTAATGATAGAAGGATGGTTGTAGAACATAGACACATTGTGCTGGTTGCGCTCCATAATCTGCTTGGCAAACTCTGGCTTCTTGGCAGCAGCATCGTCACCATACTGGAAACCATGGCTCTCCTGGTTAGCCTCAGCAACCACATAGAGACCATACTTGTCGCAGAGGTCATACCAGCGTGGATCATCAGGATAGTGGCAGGTACGAACGGCATTGATGTTCAGGCGCTTCATCATCATGATGTCCTGAATCATGCGCTTCTCGCTGACGTTATAACCTTCATCCGGATCCATCTCATGACGGTTGGCACCCTTCAGGAGAACAGGCTGACCGTTTACCAAGAGCTGCTTGTTCTTGATTTCCACCTTGCGGAAGCCCACCTTTACCTGGATAATCTCGTAAGGTGAATACATGCCACCATTCTGGATAGGAGATACAACCAGGGTATAGAGGTTAGGAGTCTCTGCACTCCACTTGCGAACATTCTTCACACGGAGCTGATACTTAGCCACACCATTTCTTACATTATCTGTACCGGTTACGATGACCTCCTTGCCGTCTGGATCGTAAAGACCGAAGTAAGCCAAGGTGTTGCCCTGCAACTTCGCTGTGATGTTGAGCGCACCATCCTTATAGTTGTTCTTCAGCTCAGTCTCTACACGAACATCGAGCAGACGATGTTCCTTAGAGCGGGCATAGAGATAGTTCTCACGAGCCGGACCGCTCAGACGCCAGAAGTCCTGATCCTCACACCAGGAACCATCGCACCAGCGGAAAGACTGGAAGGCGATGAGGTTCTTGCCCTTCTTCAGGAAAGGAGTGATATCAAACTCAGCGGCTACCTTGCTATCCTCTGCATAACCGGCAAACTGTCCGTTTACATAAAGATAGATGTTAGAGGTTACACTACCGAAGTGAGCGATGACACGCTTTCCATCCCAGTTGGCAGGGATATTGATTTCACGGCGATAGGAACCCACGTGGTTGTCCTTGGTAGGAACTGCAGGTGGCTGCTGGTTGAAGTGACCACGCCAAGCGAAGCCCACGTTCACATACTCAGGCTGACCATAGCCCAGCATCTCCCAGTTGCCTGGCATCTGGATGTTCTTCCATTTTGAATCGTCAAGGTCAGTCTTGTAGAAGTCTGTAGGGCGTTCATCAGCGTTGGCTACCCAGTTGAACTTCCATGTGCCGTCGAGCGACAGGTAGTTCATACTCTTCTTCTTGTCAAGATACTCAGCACCCGTTCCAGGGAAATCGTTAGGATCGTAAGCGAAATGCAAGGTATGCAAAGGCAAACGATTGATTTCATTCACTTGAAGGTCGTGCCACTCTGTGAAAGTAGGCTGCTGGATGGCTACCGTTTTATTTAACGGCTTAATGGCGGCCTTCGGTTTTTTAGCACCAAAAGCCACCATTGCCAAGCCTGCCATACTCAATGTTACGAACAGTCTTTTATTCATTTCTCTTTATTTTGAATTTAAATATTTGTCATATTCACATGCAGTGAGAAGCATGGCTCCCACACCGAAGTTTGCCTGTGAGTTGGCATCCACGGTCTGTCCAGGGATAGCTCGCTCGCCGATAGGCTGCACATAGCCCACCTTGCCGTCTGCCTGTACGGCAGTCTCGGTCAGATATGTCCATGCTCGGTCTATCACCTTCTTATATTCTTTCTTGTTGAGATAACCATTGTTTACACCCCAGAGCATACCGTAGGTGAAGAAGGCTGTACCGCTGGTCTCTGGTCCTGGTGCATGCTCAGGGTCCATCATCGAACGGGTCCAGTAGCCCTCTGGCTGCTGAATCTCAGCCACAGCCTTAGCCAACTTCTGGAACTTATCTACAAAAAACTGATAGTGCTTGTAGTCCTTAGGCATATCCTGCAGCACCTTTGCCAGACCTGCAAGAACCCAGCCATCACCACGTGCCCAGAAGTCTTTCTTTCCGTTGGCACTCTTGTGCTTTGGATAAACGTACTTGCCATCACGGAAGTAGAGGTTGGTCTCCTTGTCGAGCATAATCTCGTCGGTGGTGAGGAGGTTATCATAGAGCTTGTCGAGATACTTGGTATCACCGGTCAGCTTATACATCTTGGTCATCACTGGCATCACCATGTAGAGGGCATCGCTCCACCACCAGTAGTCTGTTGGCTGAGAGTAAGCCTCGTAGTGCATCACTTCCTTGGCACGCTTCACCATGTATTCTGATGCAGCGGCATTGCCCTTGGCTGCCTCAATGTTGTAGAGGTCGATGTAAGTCTGGAAGCAGATCTGCCAGTCGCCGAAGAGTACGTGCTGCTTGCCCTCGCCGTATGGTTTGTACTTCCACTTGGCTGGGTTAGCCTCAGTTGCACCGGTCCAGTCGTTGTGCTCAGCCCAACGGATGGAGTAGTCGAGCATCTTCTGGTCTTTCAGCATCTTATATACCTCCATGTTGCCGGTATGATAAGCGGCATTGTCCCAGAAGGCACGCACCTCAGGCTTGTTGTTGGCCTGCCAGTAGTTATTCACCTTTGTGATGAGTGCTACCACCTGATCGTGATCCCACTTTTTGGAAGCCTTCACTTCCTTCTTGTTTTCTTTCTTGACCTTGGCGGTCTTCTTGGCTGGCTGCGCTGCACTCAGAGGCAAGGCCAGGGCTGCAGCTGCCAACATCATCAATATCTTGCGCATAACAATCTATAAACTCTTAACTATAAACTCTTAACTAAAAAATTACCACTTGTCCTTGGTAACAATCTCGTCCTTCCACTGGTGATCCTTAGGGAACTGCTGATTGTTCCAAGCCTTTACCTGGGTCCAAGGCTGTGCTGCATCGGTCCAGAATGGATGGTCGGCAGGCAAGCCGAGAGGCATGAAAGCAAGGGTAGTCATGTAGAGCGAACCGTTGTTGGTGTACCAGTCGGCAACGTTCTTCTGGGTATTTCCGCAGAAACCGATAGAGAGATAACCCTTCTCATTGAAGTTGTTCTCCTGGTCGAACATGCGATGGAGCACCTTGGTCAACGCTGCACGCACCTGACCGTTGCTCAAATCCTTAGGCAACTTCTGATACCATGCCATCAAGGCAAGCGGCTGCATGGTTGCCATGCGGTAAGGAATACTTCTTCCGAATACAGGGAAGGTACCCTCTGGAGAGATGAATCTTTCGAGAATGATGCTGTACTTCTGGCAGCGCTTCAACTCTCTATCATAATACTTCTGATAGTCGAGGCGGGAATTTACCTTGGCATCTACCATCGCCTGCAGTGTTTCCAGATACATCGGATGGAACACATAGCTGCTGTAGTAATCGAAGGCAAACACAGGACCATCGGCATACCAACCATCACCTACATACCACTCCTCTACCTTGCGGCAGGCTGAGTTAACGCGATATTCATCGAAATCGCCACCCGCCTTTGCCATGAAGCTCTCGATGGTTGAAGAGAAGAGCAGCCAGTTGGTATAAGGAGGGTCGATGTGGCGGAGCTTGGCAAACTCCTTCAGGTATCGCTGCTTGGTCACCTCATCCAAAGGCATCCAGAGTGTATCGTATGCACGGAGGAAACTCTCGGCGATGTAAGCGGCATCTACCAGGTTCTGTCCTCCGATACCCCAGCAGAGATAGTCTGGACTCTGAGGATCAACGGCATTCTTGTAGGAAGCCAAAGCCCACTCACGCAACTGCTTGCGCTGCTTGCCCTCGGCTGTAGCATCATCCGGAAGGGTGAGCCATGGAGCCACACCTGCCATCAGTCTGCCGAAGCACTCCATATAGAGCACCTTCTTGTTGCGGTTGTCGAAGCTAGGACTGAACTCAGTCTGCATATTCTTCTGCAACTCGCCCTTAGCCATGTTTTCGAGCACAGGCTGCGCCATCTTATAGGCAAGCGAGCACCAATATTGGCGGTCGCTCTGCTGCATTACTTTCTTCTTGGCATTTACTCCCATGAATGGGACTACCGCCAAGACTACCATTATGATCGTTCTATATATATAATTCATAGATAGTTGTAATTGTTTATTGTACTTTTGTTTGTTCTTATTTTATTTGAAGGCATAAATATGTCCATGATGAGATGGCATAAATATACCGATAGTCGATGGATATTCTTGCAAATATTTTGCAAATATAATCAAAAATAGTTAGAAACGAGCAAAGCGACCGTATTTTTTATTGTTTTTTCAACACTGGCATACCATTTTCCCAAGAAATAGGTATCCAGAGATGACGACTGTCGCTCAAATGTTTCGGATTCCACATGTCTGCCATGAATACATAGTCGGCGCCATGGAACAACAACTCATTTCAGTAACCATTTCCATACAGGAATAACCTCTATACCCTCAGCAGAAAGTTGCCAGGCATCTTCCTCATCATAAGTAATTATCAAGCGACGCCTACATGCTAGCACATTTTCTATAGCCAGCAATGCTTTCACTTCTCTCTTTCGAGTATCTTCATCTTTGACGGAATAGGAGACCTGAATGGCAAGTTCTTCTTCAGGAATATAAAAGTCAACCTCTATACCTTTATTATAAAAGAACACAGCATCTTCCCTTCCATATCTACGTATCAAGCTGAAAGCCACAAGATTTTCCAAAAGTGACGTATCTGCATCCATCAAAAACAAATCCAAGATGCCATTATCAGTAAAATAAAACTTGGCATTGCTCTCCTTATCAGCCAACTTTGCTGCCATATTGGTTACCTTAGTGATAAGCCAAGATGACTCCATATATTCCATATATTTCACCGCTGATGTGGTACTAAGCTTGGTACCTGTACTTGATACGATATTGGCTATCCTGCTAAACGAAATAGGCTGCTTAACACTCTCTGCGATCTTCTTGATCATCACCTTTAGACCAAAGATATTCGTGATGCTATTTCTTGCAACAACATCGTTTAGATATATCTTTTGATAAACACTGAGCAGATAGTCACGCTTGACTTTCATCAAAGCACACTCAGGGAAGCCACCATGATGGAAATAGTCATTCAGACGATTCATCATCCTCGCCTTGCCCTCTGTGGAAATCAGACTCAACTTGTTATGAGGAACTTGACAAACATCCAAGAACTCCTCAAAGCTGTAAGGATATACATTAACAGGAAGATACCGACCACCCAAAGTTGTCAGAATATCAGAACTGAGCATCTTGGCATTGCTTCCCGTAATGAAAACCTTGTATTTGCTATCAGCCAATCTGCGAGCAAACTTCTCCCAAGAAGGAATATTCTGAATCTCATCCAAGAAAAGCATAGGACGTTTGTTGTACATCTCAAAATGAGCTTCCAATATGAGATTAAAATCGTGGGTAGAGAATCCCTCTAAACGCTCATCCTCAAAATTTAGATAAAGCATCTCGTCCCAACCATGCCCCTCGCTCAGAAGTTTTTGCATCTGCTGATAGAGCAAATAAGATTTACCTGCTCTTCGGATACCTACAAGAACATATCGGTCAAAACCTTCGAAAGAAATATTTCTGGCTATAACCTGCTGCGCTTCCACCTCTTTCTGGTTGTCGAGCATGATTCTTTCCAATAGTAATTTATCCATATTTACCGCCTTTTATCCAATCAAATGGATGGTTTTACTTTATTTTTATCCAATCGGTTGGATGGTTTTACACTCATTTTATCCAATCGATTGGACAAAAGTACACATTTTAATTGAGCAAAACAAACATTTTAAGAAAAAACAACATAAAATTCTTAGTCGTGGAAATCCATTGTTTTTTCGCACATTTCCACGACTAATCAATACGATCTCCCTATCACTATTCTGCGCGAAATGGCTTTTTTACCCCCTTTCGCGCAAAATAGTGATTCATTATTTTGCGCGAAACGATATTTTTAGTATCTTTGCAGCAAAATAACGACATCATTATGGCACAAGAGATTATAGGAAGAGAGCCTGAAATCAAGGGTCTATACGCCACCTGTTCATCGTGGCATATAGACCCTTGTTGTTTCCCGTGAAGTGCGGGTGAATATACTGAAGTAAAATCCCCCATCCCGCTTGAGAAAGCAGGATGGGGGATTTATTATTATTTGACCAATAATGATGTTAATTTCATTCAAATATTTGGCGTTATCAAGATTTTGCCGTATATTTGCATCCAAAAGAATTTAAATGTGAATCAAATGGTTAAGCATTTATATATAATAGCAGGTTGTAATGGAGCAGGCAAAACGACGGCTTCTAAGACGATTCTTCCCAAGTCTTTGCTCGTGAAGGAATTTGTTAATGCTGACGAAATTGCAAAAGGTCTCTCACCTTTCAATCCTGAAGGAGTAGCGATAGAAGCAGGGCGTTTGATGCTTAGGAGAATAGAAGATTTGCTGGAAATGGGTGAATCGTTCTCCATAGAAACTACTTTAGCAACCAGATCTTATATTAATCTGGTGCGCAGAGCACAAGAAAAAGGGTATGTTGTGCATCTCTTGTTCTTTTGGCTGGATAGTATAGAGCTTGCAAAAAGACGTGTAGCTGATAGAGTAGCGAGTGGCGGGCATAACATTCCTTTGCCTGTAATTGAACGTAGGTATAAGGCTGGTCTTAAGAATCTTTTTGAGATATTTATGAAAGAAGTGGATATCTGGATTCTATTTGATAACAGTTTAAATAAAGGAGAACGTGTTGCTTTCGGAGGTAGACAGCTTCCAACGAAGATTAAGGATATTGTTAAATTTAAAATAATTAAGGATTATGAGTGAAAGTGAGATTGAGGGCTTTCTCAACAAAGTTGAATCAGGTTTAGTTGAAGCTCAGCATGATATGTTGGTGGAAAAGGCTTTATACAATCGTCCTGTGGTCATTAGTGACGGAAATGGCGGGGTAGTAGAAGTTTCTGCAAAGCAATTATTAAATTACTGAACTTTCGCAAGTTTTGCCCCCACACGCCCTGAAAGGGCAGAAGCTCCTAGCCCAGGGCAGCGCCCTGGGTAATTACGGACGCAAACCTGTCGCCCTGTAAGGGCAAAAGCTTTAAAACTCCAGACAAAACATAAAGCTTTTGCCCTTACAGGGCGTCTT
>JAIJUV010000299.1 GCA_022732315.1 Prevotella sp. | reverse complement strand
TGGAGGAACTGGAGACGCTTTACGACAAGTGGCTCTATGCGCTGAAGAATCTCTACAAGCTTACCCAGCGCCCTAAGGAGTTATGCGACAAGGTCTTCGACCGCCTCTTTGAGGAAGCCGAGATTGCCAAGTTTACGCCGCAGGAATTGAGGGAGTACGAGGCCAGTAAGATAGCGTATCGCGACATCAAGAATTCCGTAGACACCGCCAAGCGTGAAGGTATTGCTGAAGGAATGGAAAAGAAAAGCCATGAGATTGCCAAGAAGATGCTGACAAAGGGCATGGATGAAGCGACTGTGATGGAAATAACGGGGCTGTCGGCAGAACTGATACAGCAGCTGAAAGCGGAGATGTAGATTATTGATTCGCAAGGCTCCTGTAACAAAACCAAGTCTTGCACAAAGGTTTCATCCGGAAAGGCGGATTAGGAGGGATTCCGCTTCAATGCAAAATATACTTTCTGTTTAATTTGGCTACTTTGTACTCGTTACGAATTATTGCAAGCATTGCAATAATTCTAATTTACACTCGTTATTATAGTAAGAAAGTACAAACTTTGTTGCTTAAATAATGTACTTTATGTCATCACAATAAAGCGATATAAAAAGATGAAACAAACCGATAAAAATATAAAAGAGATACGAATATACCATAGCCTTTGGAAGAATATTCTTCTGACTGTTGGTTGTTTCGCTTTTGCTGCAGGTGGATATTTCATACTCCATGATGCTAATACCTCATGGCCAACAAAAGTATTTGGCGGTATAGGAAGCATGGTGTTTTTTGGTTGTGGCGGAATGCTTATGTTTATGATGAATTTGTATAACATAACTACTCATATGCCATTTTTGATAATCCATGACGATAGGCTTGACATTTACGAACAGCGCAAGAGAACATATCGAACAATCTATTTTAAAGATGTGGAGCAATTTCGCCTAATTAGTATATATTCTAACAACTACATAGCCATTGATTATTGTACAATACCTTTGATGCGTAAGATGGAAAATGCTTCATGTCTAACCCAACATATGATGGAATTTAATGTGTCTGTATCAGGAGCAATAGAAAGTATCCTCGTGCAAAATCTGACAATGAGGGGTAAGGAAATATGCAATACTTTGAACAATCGAATGAAAATATGGAGGTCGAACTGCAATTAATAATTGTGCTGTTGAGTTTTTATAGCACAAGACAAATACTTTATTGAAAAGCGGATTAGGAGAGATTCCACTTCAATAAACAATATAGTCCTTGGATACTTTTACATTTTACTAATATCATCATCAAGTTGTTTCCTCCAGATTAAAGTTCCGATACCTGAAAAGATGAACGTGAAAATTAAAGCAGCTTGGGCATAACCCACAGGAAAGTAATCTCCTTCAAAAAAAAGATAATCAGTTTTTGAAGAATAGTATAATTTAGGAAAATACCCTGACTTTATCTTGTCCAAAATTCGATCTCCCGTATGTAATGCATATTGTTTTGATTTATAAGTTATAAGAATTGTATTTGAACTCTTATAGTTACTTTTTTTCTTAAATCCATTATATGTATAACCTGTAATAGGCTCCTGTGTTTTTTCTATATAGTTGCCGTATAAATGGCATAGATACAAAACAAGAGTTAAAACTAATCCTGCGCAAAAAATTGTCTTAAATAATGTTTTAATCTTCATATTCTTACGATTTTATAATAGTGTAATAATTGATTGTGTAATTACGGACTTTGCATCATCAAAGGACATATCTCGTTGATCTACTAAAGTAAGTATTATCCTCTATTGATTCGTTCTACCAATTCGTCTGGTGTAAGTATCTCCATCTTAGAGAAAACAAACTCTTCATCATAAATAAATTGTTTGCATTAGCTTCGATAGCCCAATTCCCATGATTCCACATTGCCGATAGTTGATACCGCCAGTTCGTCTCATTCATTTCGAGATTGGATCTGTTTTGCCCATAATACTAAGAAAGTACTCTCCCCCTAAATAGCCATCAATTTCTTGGACAATTACATTGTCAACAACAATTGATTTGAGTTCCAGTTGGATCCTTCCTGGAGAGATAGGACGCTTGTCTGCATCAAAAACAAATTGCGAAGGACATTTAAAGTTGAAAAGCACAAGATGCTGCTTTCCGCCATAGTTCAGTGTCACAGGTACTTTGCTATCGCTATATATGATTTTCCCCATTTTGCTCGCTTCTCCTGTTTCTTCGTCTGAGCTTGCAAAAGAATAAGGTATCGAAATATCATAATCGGGCAACAGCTTGACTGCTTCTGCCAATTTAGTATCTTTTATAACAAAACTTATCCAGCTGATTGGGACTTGCTGTAAGGTGACAGTCCGATTTTCGTACCCTCCAAAAGTGTAGTGGATGATAGGTTGACCATTTTCTGTGACCTCACCCTTCCATAAACTTTTATAATCCAACTGTTCTTGCGATGCATTATAGATTACAGGAATGAATATACTGCTGTATTGTCCTTTAAGCTCATTACTCAGCTCCTCAATTACACTTTGACGCTGGAAGTAAGAATCCACATAAGTAGGATCCTCATGGCATCCGCTTAAACTAATCATGGCTGAAATAGCCACAATGACCATTGATATCTTTTTCATTGCTATTGTTTTTATTATATAACGGCGAGACTATATTATTATTGTTATGTATGATAGCTAAAAATGATTCGGTAACACTTTCTATACGCTTGTCGGATTCTTGCAAGTGTTGCTGCATTTCCAGTTGATGGTACTCCATTGTTGAAAGACGTTGGAAAACTTCTGCATTTGTCAACATGAAACGTCTCATTGCAACAAATGCATCCATAATTCATATGCTTACACGAATTGCGGTTTCACTTCTAAGAACAGTGGAGAGCATAGCCACTCCCTACTCCGTGAAAGCATATGAGCGAACTGTTGAGTGCTTCAAACTATTGAACCGGTCGCAATTTGCGACCAGTTCTCCTTTATCTTGATGTTCTATATTATCTGCCAT
>JAIJUV010000045.1 GCA_022732315.1 Prevotella sp. | reverse complement strand
TCGTGCATCATCTTGTTGCGTGTCTTCGGCTCCAGTTCGGGGAGTATCAAAAGTTCTCTTACCCTAAGGAAGAGTTCTGCGGCGCTGATATTGTTTTGATTCATAGGCTACAAAGTTACGAAAATTATAACTACTCTTATAATAAAGGTATTTATAATTATTGATAATTAACTGTTGAATGGGAATGCGTTTTTAAGGGAATTTAGGGTGTTTGTGCAAAAAAATGTAGTAAAGTGTCGAATATTCGTGCGAAAAAGTGTATCTTTGCAGCAAAAGTTCGTGCAAAAAAATGTAGTACTCTATTTTAATAACCGATATTAAAGAATAAGAATTATGACAAAAGAAGAATTGATGCATAGAGCCATTGAGCTCTCAAAGAATAGTGTTAAGACCGGTGGCGGTCCTTTTGGTGCTGTCATCGCCAAGGATGGTATCATCATTGCTGAGGCTTCCAACAGCGTAACCATCGATCTCGACCCTACGGCTCATGCCGAGGTGAACTGCGTGCGCCAGGCTTGTTTCAAGCTGAAGACTTTCAATCTCGAAGGTTGCGAGATCTATACTTCTTGCGAGCCATGCCCAATGTGCCTAGGTGCTATCTACTGGGCTCATCTCGACCGAATCTATTATGCCAATGATAGAAAGGATGCAGCAAAGATTGGTTTCGACGATGAGTTTATCTACGAGGAGATAGACCGCAAGATAGAAGATCGCCACAAGCCGATGATTGCCTTGATGCGTGATGAGGCGCTGGGTGCCTTCCGCATGTGGGAGGAAAATTCAGAAAAAACGGAGTATTAGTAAATTCTCTAATTATTATAACAATAATGGAACAGTCAATAGAAAATCTCTACAAGCTTGACGGTAGAGTGCCCGTCGGTAAAGCACTCCCATTTGGTCTTCAACATGTGTTGGCGATGTTCGTAAGTAACATTGCGCCAATTATGATTCTTGCTGGTGCAGTAGGATTGGATAGTCCGACGAGCGCTGTGCTCATCCAGAACTGTATGGTCATCGCCGGTATCGGTACTCTGGTACAGCTCTATCCTGTCTGGCGCATCGGTTCACGCCTTCCTATCGTGATGGGTATCTCCTTCACCTTCCTTTCGCTTGCCATCGCCATCGCCGGTGCTCATGGCATGGGTACCCTGGTGGGTGCGGTTATTGTTGGCGGATTGGTTGAGGGAACACTCGGACTTTTCGCTAAGTATTGGATCAAGCTCATTCCGCCTGTAGTAGCCGCTACCGTGGTAACGGCCATCGGTTTCTCGCTTCTTCCTGTGGGTGCCAACTCTTTTGCAGGTGGTCAGGGTGCTGCAGATTTCGGCAGCATGAACAACTGGATTGTGGGTTCTGTCACTTTGCTGGCTTGTCTGCTTTGTCAGATTTTCGCCAAGGGTTTCTTGCGTTCTCTCTCTGTATTGGTAGGACTGCTGGTAGGTTACATCCTGGCGCTGTTTATGGGAATGATAGATTTCAGTGGACTTTCTGGTCTCTCTATCGTAGCTTTGCCAAAGCTTCTTCCATTTACACCTGAGTTTAATATCGGTGCTATTCTCTCGGTGGTAGCTGTATATCTGGTTTCTGCCACAGAAACGATTGGTGATACTTCTGCGCTCTGCAACAGTGCCTTGAAGCGTGATCCTAGCACCAAGGAGATGGGTTCAGCTGTATGCTGCGATGGTTTCGTAAGTACCTTCTCGGGTCTTTTCGGTTGTACTCCTATCACATCGTTCAGCCAGAATGTAGGTTTGGCAGCCATGTCGGGTGTGGTAAACCGCTTCACCATTGCGTTGGGTGCCATCATCATGATTATCGGTGGTGTATTCCCTGCTATCGGTTATGTATTGACCACCATTCCTCAGGCTGTATTGGGCGGCTGTACCATCATGATGTTCGGTAGCATCCTCTTTGCCGGTTTCGGCATGATGGCTCGCACGGGCTTCTCTCAGCGCAACATGGTCATCGTGAGCCTTTCGCTCAGCGTAGGTCTCGGCTTCACATCAGCCACGGGCATGTTCAATATCTTCCCGGAGATTGTCCGCACCGTATTTGCCGATAACTGTGTGGCAGTAGTCTTCCTGCTCGCCGTTATCCTGAACCTCGTGTTGTCGAAGAACATGGATAAAGCATAATCGCAGCACGCCCTGAAAGGGCAGAAGCTCCTAGCCCAGGGCAGCGCCCTGGGTATATGATGATTTTAACAACGTCGCCCTGTAAGGGCAAAAGCTTCATATAATCAAAGCTTTTGCCCTTACAGGGCGACATTCTTGTTTGTATGTTAACCCAGGGTGTTACCCTGGGCTAAGAGCTTCTGCCCTTTCAGGGCGTGTGGGGCAAAACTTGCGAAAGTTCAGTAAACTGTTAACTATAAACTATCAACTAAATCACTGTCCTCCCAGTCTTTCGAAGAAGGTGATGATTTCTTCGAAGGTCTTGAATTCATCGCTGCCGTATTCTATCGCCGTACCCATGAAACCATCGCATGGGCGAGGATCGATGAAGTAGTCGCCGTAGAGCAGGTTCTTCTGGTTGCAGAAGATGATGTGGTCGTAGGCTGGGGTAGAGAGATATTCTTCCACCCACGCCTGTACCTTCGCCATGTATTCATGGTCGTTGGTAGGTGCAGGGGCAACGATATATACATTGTAATGCTCTATCAGCATTTCGTAAGCCTTGTGCATGCTGCTGGTTGCCTTCATGTAACTGTCGTGCAGGGCATCGAAGTCGATGTATACGATAGGGCGCTCCTTGCCGTTCTGCTTGTCGTCTATCCAGCGGATTACCGGACAGAGATAGTGGAATGCCACCTTGTCGATGAGTCGGTGCTCGCCATGGAAGTGGATGGCCTGCGGATAGTGCTCGTGGAAGAGGTCGAAGGTGTGAACCACCGGGTCTTCATCGCCGAAGAGGCCATAAACTCTTTTCTGATCCTCGGGGGTGATGTCCTGGAAGCAGCGCTCTGTGATGTCGCGGTATTCCTTGATGAGCCCCTTGGTAACCATCAGTTCGTTTACTCCATCCTTTCTCGGGTTCTGGAACTCCTGCTTGCCGGTCATGCTGCTCATCGTGTTGCCCATCTCGAAGGCTGGGTTCACGAGGATGCGGTCGTAGCCTTTCAGCATCTCGGTGTACATACCGCCCATCGAGGTGCCGATGATGAGGTCGGGCTTCTCAGCCTCTACCAGTTTCTGAAGCATTTCCACAGCTTCCTCAGGATGCACCGGAATGTCTTCTGCCACGAAGGTGGCGTTAGGCATCAGTTCCTGCAACATCTTCACGGTGCCGCTCTGACCAGAAGAGAGGAAACCGTGAACATACATAATCTTCTTGCCCGACATCAGGTCGGGGAATTGCTTGATATACGGATTTTCCATTGTTTCTTATATTTTAATATTCTGCTATTTTTCTTTTTATTCCATATCAATAACATGCTTATTCTGTCCTAGGCTTTTTTAGGAAATGGCATATTCCCTTTTTAGCCAAAGTTCAAACACCGGGTCAACGAATGAGAAATCGTTCTGTCTTTTCTCTACTAAGTCCTTCTCTACTAGCACTTTCTTGTTTCTTGTAATACTCTGTGGTTGCCCCAATCCATATTTCTCCGCTACGTCCTTGGCGTTGAAATGTTTTTCGCTAGAGGCTATGGCTTTGAGCATGCCGATTTGCGTAGGAGTTAATTCGTCCATTTCGGTCAGGAATAAGTCCTCGTTGGTGTCCAGCACTAGTTGGAGCTGGTTGTCGAGCTGTTCTTGACTGACTGCATTTTCGGTGTGCGACCATAAGAAGAAGCAATATTGCTGCACATACCAGGAGTTGTATTGCACTCTCTCGCAAAGGCATTCGGCTTGCTCTTCAGAAATAGACTTGCCTGTTTTCTTGAAGTTTTCCACGATGTAAGGAATCCAGTATTCTTTGGCTATTCTTTTGAGGTTCATCAGTTGGCCGAACTTGAAGAACGGACTGCTTGCCTTATTAAATATATCCTTCATCATGTGCATCTTGCTGCCATATAGACAGTATGTAGTATGGTGTTGTAGTTGCCACTCTGCACGAAGCATGGCTTCAAGGTTCTTCCATTTCGGGAGATTGGCAAGTTGTTGGAACTCGTCAATACAAACAATCACCTTGATGCCTTTGGCTTCGGCGATTCTTTCTGGAAGTTGCAGGATGTTCTCCGGACTTTCTTTCATAGGATTCACCTTGAGATTCACTTCCACGCTGTTCATCGGGTCGGAAGCGATGGTGATACTTGGGGTAAATCGGTTGATGAACTTTACTAAGTCGGACAACTTTTGTTCCAAGGTAGATGATACTCCTTGGATAATGATAGAGGCGAATTTATTATAGAACTCCTCTTCTGTATGAATCTTGGAGGCATCCATAAAGCAAACTTTTATCTTTGGCTCTTCTTGTGCCAATTCCTCCATAGAGGTTCTGACAAGCGATGATTTACCCCATCTTCTTGGTGAGACCAAGATGACGTTGATGCCATGACGCAGAAAGTTTTTCAGTTCCTTTCTATCATCCACTCTGTCTATAAAGCTCTCTTTTTCAGCGAGTCTGCCATAAATAAAAGGTATCTCCATAAGCGATTTGTACTAAGTTTATGGTGCAAAGATACTAAAATTATAAATACTCTTATAATAAAGGTATTTATAATTATTGATAATTAACTGTTGAAAAACAAAATTATTGGGCGATAAACTTTCTTGTTTCCGAAAAAAGTAGTAATTTTGCACCCAATAACCATATTAAAGTTCAAGTCATAATGGATTTACTGAAAGAAAGAATTATGAAGGAAGGCCGCTGCTTTCCTGGTGGAATCTTAAAAGTAGATAGCTTCGTAAATCATCAGATGGACCCTATCCTGATGATGGACCTGGCTAAGGAATTCGTGCGCCTTTTCAAGGACATCAATTACAACAAGATTGTTACTATCGAGGCTTCGGGCATCGCTCCTGCCATCATGGTGGGTTATCTGACCAATCTCCCTGTTGTCTTCGTCAAGAAAAAGCAGCCTAAGACCATGGAGGGTATGATTACCTCGGTGGTTCACTCTTTTACCAAAGACCGTGACTATACGGTATGTGTAAGCAACAGCTACCTGACTCCTGACGACCGTGTTATCTTCATCGACGACTTCCTCGCCAACGGTAACGCTTCCAAGGGTGTGATGGATCTCTGCGAGAAGGCTGGTGCCAAGATTGAGGCGATGGGCTTCATCATCGAGAAGGCATTCCAGCATGGTGGTGATTTCCTGCGCAAGGAAGGTATCCGTTATGAGGCTCTTGCCACAGTAGAGAGCCTGGATGATTGCAAGATTGTATTGAAATAAATAAGAATTATAGTAGAACATATCCCGCTAGGCATCCCGGCGGATTTGTGTGTTTGGAGAAAAGATATTTTTTCCCTTAAGGCTAAAAATATTTAGCCTTAAGGGAAAATAAATTTAGCCTTAAGGCTAAATATATGAGGATGTATCTTCTTGATAAGATGATGACTTACTTGATGATGTCTGCGGCATAGATTCCCATTGCCTTATATCCTGCCGGATTCGGGTGGAGCCAGTCGTTGCTGGCGTATTCCCGTTTCATCCTTCTGTCATCATTCGGGTCTTGCAGCAGTTTGGCAAAATCCAGAATGCCATCCACCTTCTTTGCCTGGCTGCGAATCCAGTCGTTCACGTAGAGACGGGCGGCTTCATGGAAATGACTGTAATAGCCGGCGCCCTTGAAAGGCGTGATGGTGCCCAGGTAAACCTTCATCTTCTGGGCTTTCGCCTTCCTTACCATTCCCTGTATACTTTCGATAATCTGGCGTGCCACCGTTTCGCTGTTGCCGCTCTTGGCTGCTCCGATGTCGTTGATGCCTTCAAAGATAATCACCTTTTTCACGCCGCTCTGCATCAGAATGTCGCGGTCGAAGCGTTCCTTGGCGAGTGCTCCGAATCCGCCCGGCACGGTTACCCGGTTGTTGCCGATGCCCAGGTTCAATACGCCCTGGTTGGTTATCTTATGCTTCAGCTGCAGCATCTCCGACATGACGTCGGGCCATCGGTTCTGCGCATTATCCGTAGAGCATTTGCCGTCGGTGATGGAGTTGCCCATGATGGCGATGGCGCTCATGTTGTTGCTCATGGTATACACGTCGATGCCGCTGATGTTGTACCAGTGGTTCTCTCTGAAAGCCTTCTCGAAGTTGGAGTGGGCGTTGGTTACACCTTTCATGATATAAGAGGTGGTACGCGAACCCATGTGCACGGTGGGCACTTCGGGAGCCGAGGTGTAGTTGATGGTGATGGCTACGCGCTCCAGGTTCCTGAGGTTGAACTTCAGGGCGTCGCTCACTATCTGCTTGCCGGCAGGAATGACGGTCTTGTAGCTGTTGCCGAACTTGAAGTATTGTGCCGATTTGGCATCGATGCTGAACGAGTCCTTGGCATGAGCGATGTAGATGGATCGGATTTCCACGGGTTGCATCGAATAGATGTTACTCAACTTGAGGCGAATCACGTCGCCTCCTATGCTTACCTTTACCACCTGGCGCACCGAGCGGTTGGTCATGCAGTTGTTATAGGGCATAAATGATCTGACTACAGTTTGCGGAGCTGTGGCCCAGGTGCCTACCCAGTTCTGTGCGAAAGAATAAGTTGACAGGGCACAGAACACCATTAAAAAAACTAATAATCTTTTCATCATGCGTGCAAAGTTAGAGAGAAAAGGCAATAAAACCAAGAAATTTAAAAACTTTTTTCATAAAACTTTGGATAATAAAGGGAAAAGTTGTACCTTTGCCAAAAATTCTAACTAAATGTAAATCTATGAGTTCAAGTAAAAGTTTTGCGATTCCATTGTCGTTCATTGGAATCATGTTTTTCTCATTAGGCTTTGCCTTGGGAATCAATTCATTGCTGGTGCCGGTGTTGCAGGGTTCGTTGGGTATCTCCAACGCAGCTTCTTATCTCATCATTGCGGCAACCTTCATTCCGTTTCTGGTTTTCGGTTATCCGGCAGGTCTCACCATCAAGGCGATAGGCTATAAGAAGACGATGTCGCTATCGTTCGTTATCTTTGCTGCGGCATTCTATCTCTTCATCCTTTCTGCCGACGAGAAGAGTTTTCCTCTCTTCCTGCTGGCTTCGTTTGTGAGTGGTGCTGCCAATGCCTATCTTCAGGCTTCGGTAAACCCTTACATCACCATCCTGGGTCCTCTGGATAGTGCGGCAAAGCGCATCAGTATGATGGGTATCTGCAACAAGCTGGCATGGCCTATCCCATCCATATTCATCGTGTGGCTGCTGGGCAAGGACGTGCATCTCATTGGCATCGAAGACCTTTCTAAGCCATTCTGGATTATCATCGTTGCCTTCCTGGCATTGGGCGTGCTGGCATTCGTGGCTCCATTGCCTGAGGTGAAGGCTGCCGGAGAAGATGAGTCTGACGGTGAAGAGGCTGCAGCCTGTGCCTATGCTGCCACCAAGAATTCTGTGTTCCAGTTCACTCACTTGCTGTTGGGCTGTCTGGCATTGTTCCTCTATGTGGGTGTTGAAACCGTATCGCTCGGAACCCTGGTGGATTATGCCAACTCTCTGGGCTTGCCTGGTGCGGCAAACTATGCATGGATTGCTCCTATCGGCATCGTCATCGGTTACATCTGCGGCATCATCCTGATTCCTAAGTACATGAGTCAGGCTGTGGCATTGAAGCTCTGTTCGTTCCTGGCGATAGCAGGAGCTTTGCTGGTGGTTCTTACTCCAGCCGAGATTTCCATCTATTTCATTTCGCTGATGGCATTGGGCTGCTCCCTGATGTGGCCTGCACTCTGGCCTTTGGCAATGGCAGATTTGGGTAAGTTTACCAAGGCAGGTTCTTCGTTGCTCATCATGGCGATGTTTGGCGGCGCCGTTCTTCCTACGCTTTATGGCAGTTTGAAGGATGCCGTAGGTGCTCAGCAGGCATATTGGCTCTGCCTTCCATGCTTCCTCTACATCCTGTATTACAGCATCCACGGATATAAGATCCGTTCATAATAGGGTGCATTTCATCCCCTATATATAATAATGTGTATCCTTATTGCTTTCTTCCTGGAAGGGCAGTAAGGATACATTTTTTGTTTAAACAATCTTAAAAGAAGGTGCCTATGGTAACACCCCATTCTTTTTTTTAGTAAATTCGCAGTAACGCAACTGCGCTTAAACAATCGTCTGCATCATTCGGTTGGCATTGCCGATAACACTGGGATATTCCTGGCGTCTTACCTAAATCTAGGTTAAAGATGAAGAATTTTAGAAGCATAGGCCTGATGCTGGTCTTCGTAGCTAGCCTGTTGGTTGGCTGTACGTCAGACAATGTGATGACTGGTTCCTCACAAGTAGAAAACCAAGAGGTTGTGTTCAATCTCTTTGAGCATTCTATCTCCGGACTCGAAACGAGAGGCGATGAATCTGGCTATAAGGCATTGGCAGACTGCGGCTTGTTTTCGGAGCTGGAACTGGCTATGGTTCCTAAGGGGGGAACCATGGAGTCGGCGTACTATTTTCGTCAGGATGATTCCATGGATAGTTTCGGACAGATGAAGCTTCTGCTTCCTACGGGTACTTATCAGCTTGTGATAGTAGCAGCCAATACACCTAAGCCTATCAATAAAGAGAATAGAATCAATATTAAGTCGCTTACTGAAGTTGATTTCCCGAACAATCAGGTTTCTGACATGGCTTACTGCTGTCAGGAGGTGACAGTCGCTTCTACAGGTAAAACTCAGACCATCGATTGTGTGCTTAAGCGTGCCGTGGCGTGTGTCACTTTGGAGACCACGGATAGGGTGCTTGACAATATGAAGTCTTTCAGCATCAACATATCGGGTAATTTGGGAAATGTATTCAATCCGTCAACGGGGCATTGCTTGGCTAAGGCACCCATCAATAAAGTAGTTAATGTGTCGAAACCGTCAAGTAAGGGTTTGACGCTTGATATCTATGTTCTTTTGGGTGAAGATGATGTGAGCGATGTTTCTTTGTCTACCACGGCTACGGCTACTGATGGCAAGGAGATTAAATCTACGAGTTTTCAGGATGTTCATCTGGTCACCGGCAAGCGAACCACTTATAAGGGTCCGTTCTTCAGTTATACCAATAAATTTTCGGTAAGTGTTACGGAAGCAGATATTACGGATTCCGGCTTTAGCAAGGTATTTGAGTAGAGCCTGGTTGCGGCAGAAAATTGCCCTAGTTGGGGGCAACTTCTTGCCCTAGTTAGGCAAAACTCCTTAGGAAAATGTGATGAATGGGGCGGAAAGTCCTTAGGAAAATGTGATAAATATACTTAAAAGTCCTTAGGAAAATGTGATTTTCCTTTCGTAATTCCTTGTTTATTAGTATCTTTGCAGAAAAATGCATATAGTATGGAAAGATTGCTTATATCTCAATTATTAAAATGGAAGGAAAGCCATAGTAGAAAACCCTTGGTCTTGGAAGGGGCAAGGCAGGTTGGTAAGACCTGGCTATTGAAGGAATTCGGCAGAAAGTACTTCAAAGACGTCTGTTATATCAACTTTGAGCAGAGCGACGTGCTTGGAGAAGTTTTTGCTGGCGATTTGTCTCCGCAGCGTATCATAGAACAACTCTCTATTTATAATGGTAAACTCATAGAGCCGGAACAGACGCTCATCATCTTCGATGAGGTGCAGGAAATGCCAAGAGCACTCACTTCTCTGAAATATTTCTGCGAGGAAGCACCGGAATATGCCATTTGCTGTGCGGGTTCTTTGCTAGGTATAGCCCTGCATGAAGGAACATCTTTCCCTGTAGGCAAAACGGATTTCCTGCATCTGTATCCATTGTCTTTTAAAGAGTTTCTGATAGCAAATGAAGAGAAGATGCTGGTTGACTATATAGACAAGGGAAATAGAAACCTGGGTGCTTTTGAGAACCGGCTTACGGATTATCTGAAGAAGTATATGATAATAGGCGGAATGCCAGCTGTTGTGATGGAATGGTTGGACAGCAAAGACTTTAATAAGGTGAACCGCATCCAGCAGGAGTTGATAGCTGCCTATCAGAAAGATTTCTCTAAGCATGCTCCTAATTCCATGGTAGAGAAGATTCGCTATATCTGGAACAGTATTCCTTCTCAGTTGGCGAAGGAAAACAAGAAGTTTGTCTATGGATTGGTGAGAGAGGGAGCCAGGGCGAGAGAATACGAGGATGCCATCATGTGGCTTTGTGATGCAGGTGAAATCATCAGAACCCACAATGTGAGCAAGCCGGATATTCCAATCTCGGCCTATGCTGACCTGAAATCTTTTAAAGTGTTTCTGCTTGATGTAGGTCTTTTGAGGGCGATGAGCCGAGTTTCTCCTAAGGTGATATTGGAAGGCAGCAGGATTTTTGAAGAGTTTAAGGGTGCCTTGACGGAGCAATACGTTTGCCAGGAACTTCAGAATTACTCTGATGTTTTGGAAACCAATTACTATTGGTCATCCTCAGCTACAGCCGAAGTAGATTTCCTCGTTTCTGATGGCTGGGATGTTTATCCTTTGGAAGTAAAGGCAGGAGTGACGATGAATGCAAAAAGCCTCAAATTATACAGGGAGAAGTATTCTCCGAAGTGGGCACTCCGTACCAGTCTTCTGCCGTATGAGAGAAATGAGGTCTCTAAAACAATCAATATTCCTCTTTATATGCTTTTTGCTTTAGGTAAGGAATTGGAGGCAGAAAGCTAGAAACGTAAGATGGGCGGCAGTTCGTGTAAAACTGTCGCTTTTTTCTGTTGAATTATGGAATAAAAGTGTAGGAAAATAGAGAATTTGTAGCAAAATGCAGGTGAAAATGATATTTTTTTAGAAAAAAGTTTGGCGGTTTCATAGATAATGCTTAACTTTGCAGCCGATAAATAATATTTTTAAAATTTAAGTAAGTTTTAAAAATGGAGTTACACTTCGTAAGAAGTAAGGCTCAAATAAATGTAGAGAGAAAGAAATAATAAACATTATATATTCATTTATTTAAAACGAGAGAGATATATGGATAAAAGACTCATGACATTAGTCGCAGGCCTCACCCTGAGTACGGGTATGGCGTTTGCGCAAAGTCAAATCTCTGGTAAGGTTACCTCTTCTGAGGATGGCAGCCCAGTTATCGGTGCTTCCATCAAGGTGGCAGGTACTAACACAGGTACAGTTACCGACATCGACGGTAACTTCTCATTGAACGCTCCTGCCGGAGCCAAGTTGGAGATTTCTTACATTGGTATGAACTCGCAGACCGTAAAGGCATCTTCTAACATGAAGATTGTTATGGTTTCTGACGACAAGACTTTGGATGAGGTGGTTGTTGTAGCTTATGGTACTACAACAAAGGCTTCTTTCACCGGTTCTGCTGCTGTAATGAAGGACAAGGATATGTCTGCAGCTAAATCTTCACTTATCAAGTCATTGGAAGGTAAAATGGCTGGTGTCAACCTTGGTGCTTCAACAGGTGACCCAGGTTCTGACCAGAGTATTTTGATTCGTGGTATTGGTTCTATCAATGGCTCTACTCAGCCTTTGTTTGTTATTGATGGTGTTCCTGTATCAAATAGTGATATGGAGAATGTAGGTGGTCACACCCGTTCTCAGTCTATCTTGTCTTCTATCAACCCAAATGATATCGAGAGCATGACCGTATTGAAGGATGCTGCCGCATCTTCTCTTTATGGTTCTCGTGCAGCCAATGGTGTCATCATCATTACTACCAAGAAGGGTAAGGAAGGCAAGACCCATGTCAACTATGATATGCAGATGGGTTGGAGCAACATTGCCAAGAAAAGTGCTTTCGAGACCATGAATAGTGCTGAGTTGAAGGAGTATTGGACTGATGCTGTCAAGAACTATTTTGAAATGTATCCAAATGCATTGAATGCATATTATCCTGGCATGGATGCTTCTTCTGCTGCTTTAGCAGAAATTAAATCTGGTTATTTTAATAATTATGATTCTAATGAGACAACTGACTGGTATAAGGAAATTTACCGCACAGGTTTCACCACAGACCATCAGATTTCTATTGATGGTGGTAATGACCGTACGAAATTCTTCACCAGCTTTGGCTATAATAAGGTGAATGGTACAGTAAAGGGTAGTTCTTTTGACCGTTATAGTGGTCGTTTGAATTTGGATCATAAAGTTACAGACTGGTTCAAGGTTTCTGCAAAGGAAATGCTTTCATTTACCAATACTTCTGGTTTCCGTGATCAGGGTGACCAGGCACAGGGATTTGGTACAAGTTCACCAATGTCTGTTCTTTTCTCAATGGACCCTACTGCCAAGGTAAAGAATGAAGATGGTTCATATAATGCAAGCGCTTCTTTCTCATCTACAATCTCTAATCCAAACTTGATGTATGGTGATGTAAAAAATCAGGGCGATCGTTCAGAGACATTGGATGCAGAATTGATGCGTAGTTTGACTAATGTTGAAGGTGAATTGAAATTGCCATACGATTTGACTTTACGTTCAGTCTTTGGTTTCGACTATATGAGCAACAGTATCCGCGAGTTCTGGGCTCCAAAGAGTGTAAATGGTAAGGCTCAGAATGGTATTGGTTCTCGTAGCGTATATACAAGTAAGACTCTTACCTCTTCTACAACATTGAATTATAATCATTCATTTGGTAAGCATAATCTTGCTGCAATGGCTGGTTTTGAGACAGAGAAGCGCGACCTGTTGATATTGTATGCTTCTGCTCAGAATTATGCTGCTGCATTGCCAGAGTTGTCTAATGGCCAGTCTAATAGCAACTCCAGCATGAGCTATACTGCTGCAATGATGTCATGGTTGGGTAGCTTAAACTACAACTATGATAATAAGTACTATTTCTCTGCAAGTTATCGTCGTGATGGTTCTTCACGTTTGGCAGCAGACAACCGTTGGTCTGACTTCTTCTCTGTATCTGGTGCTTGGCGTATCAGCAGTGAGGAATTCTTGAAGGACAATGATTTGTTCAGCGATTTGAAGCTTCGTCTTTCTTATGGTACTAATGGTAACCTGCCTACAGATTATTATGGTTATATGGGTACATATTCTACTTCCGGTGGTTATGGCTCACAGCCTGCAATTTTCTGGGGTCAGATGGCTAATGAAAAGTTGAGCTGGGAAAAATCTCACAACTTCAATATCGGTTTGGATTGGACTTTGTATAATCGTGTGACATTAACTTTCGATTATTACAACAAGTTGACAAAAGACCTTCTTTTCCAGATGCCAGTATCATACGTAACTGGTTTCAACAGTTATTGGAATAATATCGGTGAGTTGAAGAATCAGGGTCTTGAATTTTCTGTAAGCTCTCAGAATATTCGTACAAGTGATTTCTCTTGGACCACAGATTTCAATTTGACAAAGCAGAGCATCAAGGTAAACAAGTTGCCTAATGGTGACGATGTTCAGTATGGTGATGGTAATATGTACTTGCTCCGTGAGGGTGAGTCTATGCATACATTCTATTTGCCAAAAGCTAAGGGTGTAAACTCTGAGACTGGTTTGATGGAATTCTGGATTGACCCAGAGGATGAGTCTAAGGGTGTAACACCTGTTTATTCAAAGGCAGGCAAGACAATTGTCGGTAAGGGTGTTCCTGATTGGATTGGTGGTATGACCAATACTTTCCGTTACAAGGACTTTGACCTTTCATTCATGATTTCTTATCAGTTTGGTGGTGATTTGTTCGATTATCCAGGTTACTTCTTGACTTATAGCGATGGTGTTCGTATGGGCACATTCAATATGTCTAAGCGTGTAGCAGGTAATTATTGGAAAAAGCCAGGTGATGTAGCAGAGTTCCCTAAGCCAATTATGGGTAATCCTTATCGTTCAGATAAGTTCTCTTCACGTGAAATTATCTCTACAGATAACATTCGTATGCGCGATATTACTATTGGTTGGACTGTGCCATATTTTAAGAAGTATATCAGCAATTTGCGCGTTTATTTCCGTGCAACCAATCCTTTCTTGATTTACAATGCAGCCAAGGATTTGGATCCAGATGTAGATGTCAATGGTTATCGTCAGACTGATACTCCAACAACCCGTCAGTTCCTGTTCGGTCTCAATTTCAGTTTTTAAACAATAATAGAAGATTATAAATATGAAAAAGATATATTTAGTATTGGGTATTGCTGCAAGCATGATGTTCTCTTCATGCAGCGACTTCCTCGATAGAGAACCTTCTACAGAACTACCTGCCAACTCTGCTATTAAGAGTACTTCTGATTTGCAGAATGCCGTCAATGGTATTGGTTATGTTCTCTCTGGTTCTTTGGTTGATTATGATAGAATGTCATACGCCTCTGAGTTTACTCTTTTTGGTGATTTGCGTACTAACGATTTCATGGCCCCTTCTTCACAGGGACAGACAGATGAAATCCGCCAATATGCTTATTCTCCAAACGGAACATATCCTGATGCAGGTTATCAGATTTTCTATAAGGCATTGTCAAATGTAAACAGTGCTTTGGAAGCTGTTCCTAATGTGGAAGGTAAGCAGGCTACAATTGACAATCTCAAAGGTCAGTTGATTGCTTGGCGTGGTTTGCTGCATTTCGACTTGGCTCGTATGTTCTGTTACATTCCAACAACAGTGGATAATCCTTCAAACTCTTTGGGCTTGGTTTTGGCAGACAAAACTTTCCCACAGGATTATAAGGGCGTTCGTACTGATTTGAAAACAACTTACGACTACATTATTCAGCAGTTTACCGATGCACTTCCTTTGCTGAGCAAAACTTCTGATGTAGGTTACTTTAACTATTATGCAGCTTTGGCTCTTCGTGCTCGTGCTTACCTTTATGCTGGTGAATACACCAAGGCTCTCGCTGATGCTAAGGAGGTCATAGATCATGCTGGTGAAGCAGGTTATGAACTTTATACTC
Source organism: Prevotella sp. (assembly GCA_022732315.1). Next base: position 1,277 of record JAIJUV010000045.1, on the reverse strand, counting down.
GTAGCAATTATGTTTCTGCTTGGGCAAGTGCAGGAACCACAGAGTCTCTTTTTGAGATGAAACTTTCTTCTGAGTATAATGCTCAGCGTTATGGTCCTGGCTATTATACAGATGCAACTGGTTATCCAGAGTGCGCTTTTAACACAAAAGGCTACTTGTATAAGTATCTTTCTACTCATCCAAAAGACATACGTTCTGGTTTGATTAAAAATCAGACAGATGCTGATGAGTATGAGGCTGCAGCAGGTTATTATCCAGCAAAGTATCCTGGTCAGAATGCTAATATCTACGTAAATAATCCAAAGATTATCCGTCTTTCTGAGGTTTATCTGATTGCTGCAGAGGCTCAGTGGCACATTGACAATCCTGGTTCATACACTTTGACTGCAACAAGTGCTGCCGCAGCTGAATACATCAATGCTATTCAGAAAAATCGTATTGAAGGATATGAGGATGTTACATCTGTAACTCTTCAGGATATTCTTCATCAATATGAGATTGAGTTGTTCTGCGAGAACCAGATAACTTATGCATATTGGCGTAATCACCAGAGTGTAACAAGTGGCGATGAGGAAGAAATCAAGTATAACGATTATCGTACTATCTTGCCTATTCCTCAGGCTGAGCGCGACTACAATAAGGAACTGCAGCAGAATCCTGAGTATTAAATCTTAGAGATATAAGATGTAGTACAATAAAATAAAAGGTGTATCCTTCTTGCCCCATACATCGGGCAAGCGAGGATACACCTTTTTCTTTTTATCTCTCTCACCCTCAAACATTTTCCCAGAATTTCTTGCTTCTTTCAGAAGAAAAGCGTATCTTTGCAGAAGATTAGCTGCGCTCGGCAATTTGTAAGCAAGCTTACATTGCTCTCGCTGGCATAATCTTTGCAGCACGAAAGTAGAATCCTTAAAATAAGGAGGTAGAATATGGATTTATTTGATAGCAAAAGACAAGAAAGATTAGAGGCAGCAAGAAAGGCTTCTACTGCCAGTAAAGAAGCAGCACGCGCCTTTTTAATTAGGGCAGGAATTCTTTTACCTAATGGTGAAGTTGCACCACATTTGAGATAACGGTATGCAAAAGCAAAACGTTTAAGGTCGCAAATTGAGACCTTAAACGAAAATCATGATCAACAAGGCGACTGAGCAAGCATAAAAATGTGGCTGAATAAGCGTAACGAGACGGCTCATCTGGCACAAGGATACGACTGCGCTGGGTCAAAGATATAGATTAGGAGGTTCAAGCAGTCGGTATCTGAGGTTCTGAGAGAC
>JAIJUV010000298.1 GCA_022732315.1 Prevotella sp. | reverse complement strand
AATTTTTATAGAATTCATGGTGCTTTAGATTCTGAAGTAATATTTGGGATAGATAGTGAATGCGATATACCTAATGCGTTCATATCATTAAGAAAATCTAATCACATTAGTATTAATGCAAAACAAAGATTTAGTGATATAATAGAAAACTCTAAAAGAATTATTATATTTGGGCATAGTATATATGGTATAGATTACGAGTATTACGCAGATTTTCTAGAAAAAAATAAAGATACGGAAGTTGTTGTAATTTATCATAATGAAGATGGTAAAAAAGAATTTGAAAATGAAATGGAAAATAGAGGAGTAATGCGTAGTATTAACTATGAATATATTGTTATTTCCGATCATTTTTTTGAATTCTGTAAGAATATAGCTGAAGAGCAGCAACTTTTTTTTGAAAAGGAAAAGTAAGGGTAGGACAGATTTGTATATTCTGACCTCATTTATTTTTATAAGGTACTATCACTTCAATCCCATCTTTCTCAATCTCTTTGAGCAAAATGGGATTGAGGTGCTGATGCTTCCGGATAATATCAACAGGGTTATCTAGAAGTTCTTCCAAGTATGCCTTCAGACGGACTACCAGAAAAAACTTAGGGGGCATTTCTACATAGACATCAACATCGCTGCCTTCGTGGTGCTCGTTTCTTGCAACAGAGCCAAAGAGACGCAAGGAGGTGATGCCGAAGGTGTTCTGCAGTTCTTCGGCATGAGAAGCGATGAGGGCTATGTATTCTTCTCTTGTTTTCATTTTTATTATTCTTGCATTTTTAATGCTTTTGCCCTTGCAGGGCGCAAGGCAGACTGCACTTATACCCAGGGTGTTACCCTGGGCTAGGAGCTTCTGCCCTTTCAGGGCGTGGGGGCAAGATGGCTCTGGTATAAAAATGCGGCTTAGTATCCTCTCTGCTTCTCGTAAATGAAATCATCGGCGATGTAGCCATTGCTCATAAGATACAAGCCGGTGCGCTTATCGTGGAGTTGGGCACAGGTCTTGCTGCGATAGAAGAGATCAAGAGCCAGAGCTGGCGAAATCTCGAGACGCTGTGATAGTTCGTATGCTACGCCTCCTATCTGATAGCTGAGAATCATTTCTTGAATCTCAGGCGTCTTTGTGTTGATCTGTTTATATTTTTTCTGTTCCATTATAAACTAAGTATTTATTGATGAGATCTTGATTGAGCAGGCAAATCTGATTATTGGGCTTATGAAATATTAATTGCTGTAGGGCTGATTCTGCATCGTAAAAGCCTTGTATGTATAGGTTTACGGTGTCAATCACTCGATCGTTTGCTATGCCACCTTCTACATAGTCGTAATCTTTGGCTGGATTCTCGCCTCGTCTGTTGGCAACAATGAAGTCTAGCCAATCTTTATCGTATGCGGTAAATATCTTGCAGCGAGCTTCTGCGAGAATGGCATCCCTATCCAGAGTGTAGATATTGAGTAGGGGTTGTGCTGCTCTTTTTTCTGCTATGGTTTTAGCCCATTTTATTGCCTGGTCCTTTAAATCGGTTACGTAGAAGCCTTGACCAAAGTCTAACCTTGGTCTACCGACATGATTAAGTGGAGCTTCTATAATTTCTGTAGCTCCATGATAAACTGTTATTTTCATCTGTCTTTCTTCTCCCAATTAGTTAGACACTCTATGACATCTTCTATAAGATACTCTCTACTTTCTGTATGGAGCGTATCATAGTGGGGCAGAATGAACTTGTTGATTAAATCAACCTTTCTCATTCTTTCGTATATCTCGATATATGGCACCCCGAGTTTTCTTGCGGCTCCCTCAACGCATGAGGCTGCGAAGGCGAGCTTGATTTCTTCTAGGGGTAATTGTATTCTGTTGTTTTCTTTTTCCATTTTTCGCCCTTTCCTCTAAATTCCTACTAAGATAATGCAAAAATAAGAAATATTTCTCTTTTATGCAAGTTTTTGGCCTTTTTCTTTTGTGTTTTCGTGAGAAAAGATTAATTTTGTATCGAATGGCGTGATTAGATTAGAAAAAAGATGTTTTAATAAATAAAGCGTATGCCAGATAGAATGACCATAGAGCAACGCCACAACAATATGGCGGCAATCAAGGGCAAGGATACCAAACCGGAGATTCTTGTAAGGAAGTTCCTGTGGGCTAGAGGATTCAGGTATAGGCTCAATCATCCACGGTTGCCGGGAAAACCGGATATTGTGCTCAGGAAGTATCGTACCTGCATTCTGGTGAATGGATGCTTCTGGCATGGACATGAAGGGTGCAAGTATTATGTGATGCCGAAATCGAATACCCAGTTCTGGCAGAATAAAATCAGGAGGAACCGGGAAAGGGACCATGAGGTGCTGCATCGGTTGGCAGAAATGGGATGGCATACCATCGTTATCTGGGAATGTGAACTGAAGCCGGCTGTCAGGGAGAAGACCCTGGAGTCGCTGGCCTTTACGCTGAACCATATCTTCCTGGAAGATCATCATATCAGAAGGTATGAATTGCCGGAAGAAAAACCGGCAATGGTAGCGGAGCCGGAGCCAAGACATCGTGATTAATACCCATCAAAAACAAAAAATCCCTGATGAACTCCGATGGGGGAGGTTTCATCAGGGATATTTTGTTTCTTTATTTCCTTTTTTGATAACCAGTGATATATGAATTATTTGATATGTAATAATCTAATGCCTTCTTTATGAAATCATGCACATTGCCAGCACACAGGTCAAGGAGTTACATAACGAGTGGCTGCAATGTGGGTTAAGTTTTATATCTCTTCGCAAGCCACCATTTCCGCTCCGCGGTAGATGACCACCAGCTTGTGGAGCTTTGTGGTCTTTACCGCCTCTCTGACCATATCACTGTCCGCATAGCGAGAGATTTGAGCTGAAGCCTCCTCGAAGAGCTTTTTCACTTGCTCATCGGTGGTTTGGCTCTTGCAATATTTCAACTCGATGATATATGAATCCACCATGTCCTTGTAGATGTCACAGAGCGGAGAGAGGAAGATGTCGGCATAGCCG
>JAIJUV010000297.1 GCA_022732315.1 Prevotella sp. | reverse complement strand
TGCATATTCGTCATTTGTTGTAAAGGTCAGCCCCGTAATGGTATGGCCGCCACCGTCGAAGGTGCCTTTGTATGAGTTGTCGTAGTCTGTGCCTATCGGCGTCCAGTCTTTGCCTGTGAGGTCAATGTTTTTGTCGAGGGTAATGTTAATGTCGGTCTTACCTCCGTTCACTAAATCGGCTACATGCATCAGGCCATCGGCGGATGTCACGGTGTAGCTGCCGTTGCCCTCTATGGTATATCCCGGGTCTTTTGCCGCAGTGAGGGAGACTGTGTAGGTATATTCACCGCCCGCCTGCCAGTCGGTAGCATTCTTCATCTTATAGACGAAGGTCTTGCCGTTAGTGAAGGTGCAGGTAATGAAGGCCGTGCCAGCTACCACACTTTGTGGGGCTACGAGGGCGGTGTAGGTGTTGCTACCCTTGTCATACGGGGTGATTTCGGCCGGGTTGCCGCCTTCGGTGGAGAGACCCGTCAGCCGCACAGATGCCAGCCCCTCGGTGTAGTCCGTCAGAACGATGGTTACCCGCGCCGTGCGGTGGGTGAAGCGGAGCGTGGGGCTACCATAGGTCACCGTCTGTCCGTCGGCTACGATGAGGTCGCTGCCCTCGAAGTCTTTCCGGGCACTTTGGTTGGCTTTTACCTTCACAGCAGAAGGGGTTGTCTCGCCAGCGGTGTAGGGCCACCACGCTGTGACGGTGATGTCTTTGCGGTTGGTCCAGTAGTGCGGGTCGGTGGAGGTCAGCGTGGCGCTGGCGGGGTCGGCGGTGGTGAGCGTCACGTCGTATGCCTTCACCGTGCCGTCCATCAGGACTGCCACGCTCTGCACACCCTCCCAGTCGCCGTCCACGGTGGAACGGGTATTGGCGATGGCTGTCGCAGCGGGGTTCAGCCCCGTGGCGGTAAAGACGATGGGTGTGCCTTCCGCCCCTTCCTGCAGGAAGCCCGCTTCGTCCTGCGTGCAGGCGGCAATGCCGAGCAGCAGGGCTATGGCTGCAGATGTATGGATGATTGTTCGTTTCATGATGCGTGTTGTTTAGGGTTCGTTATTGTTTCTTTTGCAATACGGGCAGACCGTCGGTGCCGAGTACCCACTGGTAGTCGCCAGCGGTGAGGGCGGTGTTCATGCCGTCGACGGCTGTCTGCCATTTCACTGTCGCGCCGTCCACCTTCGTGGCATCTACCTTTTCTCCATGATCACGGAATACTCCTTGCCCGACATTGCCTCCCCAATAACAGGAAGTTATAATTTTGTAGTTATAACGCACTATAGCTCCGGATTCATACTCTTTCAATGTGCCGTCGAACCAGCAAGCGGTGATTCTGCCATAATTTAAATCGGCTATACCACAAGTTCTACCATATGCAGAAATTTTTCCCGTCACAGAGCAGGCAATGATTTGGCCATTATTTTGCTCCACTATTCCAGCTGCTGATCCACTATTGCCATACAGATTCACATCTATGAGTTGTAAGTTCTTTATCACTCCACGTTCATTTAATAACCCAAAAAGTTCAGTAGTCGCTGCTGAAAAGTTTAATCCCGTAATGCGGTGTCCCTGCCCATTAAAGATGCCGGAGTAACCTGGCCATGTGCCTATCCGTGTCCATTCCCTACCCGTCAGGTCGATGTCGGCGGTGAGGGTGCAATTTATTGATTCATCTTTTTGTACGGCTTTGTTCCATGCCAGCAAGCCGTCGGCGTTATAGACCGTGTAACTGCCGTCGTTCTGTATAGAATAACCCAAATCCTCAGCCTCACCGCTCTCGCCGCCTCCGTCAGCCCAGTCACCGATAGTGCAGCCCTCTAACGTCAAGCCAGTGGCGTTCACCTTAACGGTATATTTATAGCGACTGCCTGCTGCCAGCACGACGTTGTTCTGCGGACGGAAGTAGAAAGTGCCGCTGCCGAGTTCCACCCTGATGAACGGCTTGCCTGCCACAACGGTCTGCGGAGCGGTCAGTGCCTCGTAGGTGTTGCCGCTTGCGTTGTAGGTCTTGATGGCGGTCGGGTTGCCGTTATCGGCAGACAGGCTTACGAGGCTCACCGTGGCACCGGCGACGCTCGTGAATCCCGTGCCGGGCTTCAGATCGATTGCCACGCGTGCCGTGCGGTGGGTAAATTCAAGTGTCGGGTCGTCAAATTTCACCGTCTGGTTTTCGGCAGAGATGAAGTCGCTGTTCTGGAAGTCAGCCAATTGGCTCTGGTCTTCAGCCACCTTCACGGCAGGCATCTGGGTGATGTCAGCATTATTGAAGGGCCACCATGCCGATACGGTAATCGGGTCGCGGCTGGTCCAGTAGTGTGGGGCGTTCTCGCGTGAGAGCGTGGCACTCTTGAAATCGGTAGAAGCCGTTACGGTGTATTCCTTTACAGCGTCGCCCATCTTGAGTGCCACAGTCTGTACGCCCTGCCAGTCGCCGTCCACGGTGGCGCGGGTTGATGGGGCTGCCTGCGGCGTTGCCTCTACGGACAGTCCAGTGGCACGGATGAATACGGGGTATTCACCTTCGGGCAGACGGTTGTCGTCGGTCAATTCGTCCTGCGTGCAGGCAGCGAGGGCGAATAGTAGCGCGGTGGCTGCGGGGATAAATAATCTATGTCTCATAATTCTTCATTCTTAATTCTTAATTATTAATGTTTTACAGGTCTGCGCCCACTTCTCCGCCGTCTATATCGTTCCACTTTGCAATGGTGGCTTCGCTGACTTCAAGGACTTTGTTGCGTACCTTGACGGTATAGGTGTAGTTTTTGCCCGCCTGCAGTGCGCCTTCGGGCACGGTGAGTGTGGCATGATATTCCTGACCTTTGTAATTCACAACCAACGGCAGGGATGCAACTGTCTGCGGGAAGAGGATGATTGATGACGTGAGATTGCCGTCTGCCAAATTCATGGCCAGTTCTCCGGTCTGTGCCCCGTTGTCTGCGGTGGCAATACCGTCGGCCGTGTTGAACGTACCGGTGAGTAACAATCCGTCCAGCGTGTAACGTTCAGGCTTGACCACGCTGAAATTC
>JAIJUV010000296.1 GCA_022732315.1 Prevotella sp. | reverse complement strand
GGCATCACACTCTCGTTCTGAATACCCCAGAGAATGACGCTAGGCGAATTGCGGCGCTCCTTGATCCAACGGTGCAGCAGACGCTTGAAGTTCTTACGGAAGGCGGATGTATCATACCAGACATGTGCCGAGAACTGACTCCAGAACAGCATGCCCTGCTCATCCAGCAACTGCTGGTAATAGAGATTATGTGGCTGATGAGCCTCACGGAAGGCATTGAAACCTGCCTGGCGCATCATCTTGACACGGGAAGCTATCTGCTCGTGAGAGAAGGCATGACTCTGACCGAAGAGATGCTCGTAATCGCAAGTTCCGTTGATGAAAACCGGACTGCCGTTGAGATAGAATCTGCCGTCTTTCTTATCCATCTGGGCTGAATCGCCACGGAGCGCAGCCTGTTTCTGTCGGAGTACCGGCCAGGAGATGGAGCGGATGCCGAAAGGGGTAGCCACATCATCGATGGTCTTGCCCTCTCGTTTGATGATGCTGGAAAGGGTATAGAGATAAGAATCCGTGATGCCCCACAGATGGGCATCGCTAACCTTTGCCTGATGACGGACCACCTGGGTCTCGCCTGCCTTCAGGGTAATCTTTCCGGCCTGGCGGAAAGCGGTCTTGCCGCTGCTCAGCGCCATTTTACTGATTACCTCGATGGTCTGCTCATGGTCGGAATAGTTCTTCACCTCAGTATCTACGAAGACGCTGTCGCATGCTTCGTTGTTCCAGACGTGTACTCCAAAAGGCTCTACCCTCACCTCATCGGTTTCGATGAGCGATACCGGACGGAAGATGCCGAAAGGCTGACTGCCCTCCGAGAAGCCCCACTCTGACGAACAGCCACCACAAGGCCAAGGATTATTGGTCTGCATGGCAGGATGTTCTACCTTGATATTCAATGTATTATCGCCCTCACGGAGCGCATCCGAGATATCGAGCATAAAGCAGGTTCTGCCTACCAATTCCTTCGGATAACTCTTGCGGTTCACCTTGACCGTAGCAAAGGTTCCCACACCTTCCAACTGCAGGAAATAGCGTTTTCCGGTCTGTTTATGAACGGAGAAATGCTTCTCGTAGGTGGCGGTACCATGCAGATTGCCGTGCTTCAGCTGGCGGTAACCGTAATAATCGTCCAGATTACTAGGCACATTCACCCGGAAGGTTCCCATCTTCTTCGTGATGCTGTCTTCCGAAGTCTTGCCGAAGGTTACCTGCCAGTCCTGATTCAGACTTGCAATCTGTCGTTTTCCCTTCTTTTCGGGTGTCGGGAAAGAAACCTGCGAACGTCCCATCGGCACACTCGTAGCCACGGCGATGCCTCGCTGTCCGGCATGGTTCACGGCACAATAGAAATGGTATACCACGCCCTGATGCTTCAGCACATAACTCTTATGGGCGAACATATCATCATAAGGTTTGGAAGGATAAACCAGGTCGGCTCCCTCCCAGTCCTGCCAGTTCACCAGGTCCCGGCTTACGGCAAATGTATTGTAGGCATTGTATTTTCTCTCCGGATTATAGGCAGAGAAATAGAACATTACATAATAATGCGGGAACTTCACAATCTGTGCATCTCCCGTAATGATGCCCGGAGCCTCATGGAAGAACACCGGATTGCCTGTCTTTCGCTTGGCTGTGCGGAGAGGCAGACGGCGCCAGGAAGTCATGTTGCTGGAGAGGGCGATACCGATACGCTCTGCCTTCAGCTGGTTGGCAGGGTTGATGCCACCGGCATTATAGAACATGACGAAAGGTTTGCCCAGCGTCTTGTTCTTATCCCAGTAGACAGTGCTTTTATAATGGGTGAGTTTCTCCCACCACTGTGCACTTTTGTCGTTGATAGAGAGAACAGGCGAAGGGGATGTTTCCCAAGGATGTGCCTGGGTGATATCGCCTTTAGTAGAAGCCATACCCATATTAAGCGGCTTGCGGATGGCCTCATAGCCCGTACCTTCTCCACCGAAATAGCTCATCCAGTGGCGACCTTTGTATTTTGCCATCTCATAGGATCCGTTCCAGGTCCAGTCTATCAGCGCCGGATATCCAGCACGCTGGTTCATGTCCCATCCCTTGTCGGCATAGCAGAGCAGTCTGCCCAGGGTTTTCCATTGCAGCAGGTCGTCGCTGGTAGCGAGCCATGTTTCATACCCTCTGCCATCGGTTCCGTCCTTGCCGTTGTATACCACATAGGTCATAAACCAGCGGTTTCCTTCACGGTACACCATCGGACAGTCTATCTGGTGGTAGTTGTCCTTAGGAGCTACCACCATACCGTATTTATAAGGCGTCTTCACCTCGTCGTATATCTTCTGCATCACGTTTTTGCTGATTTTCTGTGCAAAAACGGTGATACCGCCAAAGATAAGAAGAGATAAGAGTACCAGTCTCTTTCTTTCGATCTTCATATTTTTATTTTAGTACAAATTAATTTTAAATCTTACAAATACAAAGACGTTTGGAGATAGTTTTTGTAACTATTTGCATAAAGTTTATGTGTTTTAGAATTATTAACCATGAAAAATCACACATTATAAAAGGAAAAGGCTATATTTGCAGCAACTTAAAAATTACAACTCATGAAAAATAGAACATTATTTATAATAGGAATTGTACTGGTAACACACCAATCTACCTAGAGATTGTGTTAAAGATAAAAGACTCATTAAACTGTCTGAAAAACTTATAGAGTATTCCCCCCTATATATCAATACTTATAGTTGGTTTTGGATGGGTACAGTATATAAGAATGACAAGCAATATGCATTCCCAAGATTACAAGCAATAAATCTTGAATTTAAGAGAATTTCTTGTAATGGATCAAGGCGCAAACATACAACATAACTGAACTTTCAGGGCGTGTGGAGTTTACATGCAAAACTTGAAATAGAAATAAAAACCCCGCCAACAAAACGAAGAAAGGATGAGGGTGTGTCATAAGTCTGTGACGCACCCTTCTTTTTGTGTGTTTCTGTATATTCTAGTTGAATCGTAGTCTTTCTTCACAAAGGGAATCTTATTATA
>JAIJUV010000295.1 GCA_022732315.1 Prevotella sp. | reverse complement strand
AAAAATGTAAAGATTAAACTTCCTCTTTAATACCAAATATCTGAGAAACACAAAAGAATTAGAATTTAATTTTTAATTATATACGATACGATGGGCAGAGCTTTGAATAAAAGCTCTGCCTATCCTGTTGGCTTATTGCCTTTTGATAAGGTAATGGACTGATAAACACGGATGATGGTACTGATTAGCAGATACTACCATCCATTTATAATATTTAATTTATGAATTCAGAGAGTAAAAGTAAGTTCAACCTTTGGCTGTCTGAACATCCGGAGTCGTTTCATCCTAGTGATGAGGCCCGAATGTTCGATTTGGTCAATACCCTTTATGAAACGGAGGGAAGTGTTTGTATAGATGAAATATTCAGTGGATTTACCAAAAGTCATCCTGCTTATAGCAAGGAGGAGGCGATGAGATTGAGCGATAAGTGGGAGGACCAAATCTCGCTCATCCTGAGATTCCTGGATTGGAAGAAACAAATCAAAAAATAACAAATTTAAAAGAGAGTAACGGAATTATGTGTGGAATTGTTGGATATATTGGTCAGAATGATGCCTATCCTGTCCTCATCGAGGGCTTGAAGAAACTGGAGTATCGTGGATATGACAGCGCTGGTGTGGCATTGATTAATAGTCAGAATCAACTGAATATTTACAAGACAAAGGGTAAGGTGATTAACTTGGAGGCGATGGCTGCCGACAAGGATTGTAGCGGCAGTATCGGTATCGCTCATACCCGTTGGGCTACCCATGGTGAGCCTTCTGCTACCAATGCGCATCCTCATGTGAGCATGAGCGGTGACTTGGCTTTGGTGCATAATGGCATCATCGAGAACTATCAGGTTTTGAAGGAACAGCTTATTGAGAAGGGCTATGAGTTTAAAAGTACTACTGATACTGAGGTGCTGGTGCAGTTGATTGATTTCTACTACCAGCAGAATGGCAAGGACTTGGTTTCTGCCGTTTGTCAGGCGCTGAACGATGCCATCGGTGCGTATGCCATTGCTGTTGTCGAGAAGAATAACCCTAGCCATCTGGTAGCAGCACGCCAGTCTAGTCCGCTGGTAGTTGGTGTGGGTATGGATAATTTGGACTTCTATATCGCCAGTGATGCGACGCCTATTGTGGAGCATACGGATAAGGTGGTGTATCTGGAAGATGGTCAGATTGCCGACATCAGAGTGGGCGAGGAACTGAACATCATCAACCTGGAGCATTCGGCATGTCATTACGATATCAAGACCGTGGATCTGGATATCAGCAAACTGAGCAAGGGAGGTTTTGATCACTTTATGCTGAAGGAGATTTATGACCAGCCTAATTGTCTGAAAGATTGTATGAGTGGTCGCCTCTTTGCTGATAAGGAACATCCTGAGAACAACCGCATCGTTCTTTCTGCGCTTCGTGATTATCGTGACAGACTGGTTCAGGCAAAGCATATCATCATCGTGGCATGCGGTACCAGTTGGCATGCCGGACTGATCGGTAAGCAGCTGATTGAGAAGATGTGCCGCAAGAGAGTGGAGGTGGCGTATGCCAGTGAGTTCAGGTATGGCGACCCTGTGATTGAGCCGGAGGATGTGGTGATTGCCATCAGCCAGAGTGGTGAGACGGCGGATACCTTGGCTGCGATTAAGCTGGCAAAGGAGAAGGGTGCGCTGATTTTCGGTATCGTGAACGGCGTGGGTTCTTCCATAGCCCGTGAAACGGATACGGGTATCTATATCCATGTGGGTCCGGAGATTGGTGTGGCAAGTACAAAGGCTTTCACCGGGCAGGTGACGGTTCTTACGCTTCTTGCTTTGGCTTTGGGGCATGAGTTGGGAACCCTAAACAATGCTGACTACTATCAGATGATAGAGGAGCTTTCTGAGATTCCGCAGAAGATGGAGAAGGTATTGGAGCAGGCTCCGATAATCAAGGATATCTCCCGAATGTTTACCTATGCGCATAACTTCCTGTACTTGGGACGTGGCGTAAACTATCCTGTGGCTATGGAAGGTGCGTTGAAACTGAAGGAAATCAGCTATATCCATGCTGAGGGTTATCCTGCTGCTGAGATGAAGCATGGTCCTATCGCCCTGGTAGATCAGGATATGCCAATCGTTTTCCTTGCTACGCATCATCAGTTGTATGAAAAGATTATCTCGAACATGCAGGAGGTGAAGTCGAGAAACGGCCGCATCCTTGCTGTGGTGACTGAGGGTGACCAGCAGGTGAAGAAGATAGCGGATAATATACTGGAGATTCCAAGAACCCTGAATGCGCTGGTTCCGCTGTTGAGCGTGGTTCCGCTGCAGTTGCTTGCTTACTATGTGGCTGTGGATAAGGGACTGGATGTGGATATGCCAAGAAATCTGGCGAAGAGTGTGACTGTGGAATAAGTTTTTTGCAAAGCATCTATCACCCATCACGATTTACTGGAAGAAATCGGGTAAGCTGTTGGTAATCAAAGGAACAATATGCGTGACTGATACCTAAAAAAGGGAATTTATCCCTCACGATTTGGGCTTTATCCCTCACGATTTTGCTTATGCTGTTAAGCAAAAAGGCTTTTTTGCGATTGAAACTGGCTTCACTTGCATTTGGAGTAAGCTTCATTTGATTTTGAAATAAGCTTCATTTCGAATTGGTTTGGGGCTCAGATAAAGTTTACGTGGGGCTCTATTAAGGTTTACGTGAGATTCATTTCGGATTCAGATGAGGCTCAGTTCGATTTCTTTCTGTTCTTCTAATGAGCGGAAACGGATTCGTATTTATACCTCGTATAAATCAAAAAAGCAGTGTAGTGGAGTGTAGTGTTAGTGTAGTATTTGAAATCACATTATTAAATTTGCAGAGAATCATGACGAAGCCATCCATCTTCAGATACGAAGGGCATAACTATCTGGTGCCCTTCCTCATCATCAGCAGCCTCTTCTTTATGTGGGGCTTTGCCCATGGCATCCTGGAGGTGCTGAATCCGCATTTCCAGGAGTCGTTCCATATCAGCAAGGCGATGTCGGCCCTGACGCAGGCTGCT
>JAIJUV010000002.1 GCA_022732315.1 Prevotella sp. | reverse complement strand
TCATCGTGTCCAAGTGCAAGACTTACCTCTTGTACGCCCTCCATCTCAAAGAACAAAGGTGGGGTGTCGGTAGAGAATGTGCCATCCGGAAACAAGCAATGGTTTGTTCTTCGAGTTTCGTATGGGCGTATTATCAAGGCAAAAGCATTCGTTGAGGCTAAAGGATTGGAATGTTATGTTCCTTTGCAATATAAAGAGGTAAGAAAGCAAGGAAAGAAGCGAATCATAACGGAGCCTCTTATTTCATCTTTTATGTTTGTTCATGCAACAGCAGAGCAAGTTGACTCTCTTTTGCAAGATAAGAACATCAAGGCTTTTGAAAATAGAGCTTTGTTGAGTTACTATTACGACCATACTTCACATTGTGAAAATGCGCCAACCAAGAATCCTCCTCTTATCATTGCCGATACAGCTATGGATAATTTCATCCGTTTAACCTCCATACATAATCCTCACATTATCCCTGTTACTTCGGATAATATCAAATATAAGTTAGGAGATGAAGTAGTGATTACAGAGGGTGAGTTTAAGGATATACATGGTAGAGTGACAAGGATTGCAGGGCAACAGAGAGTGGTGGTAGAACTTTTTGATGGATGCTTGGTGGCTACGGCGTATATACCGAATGGGGCAATGGAAATGTATAATGAACATAAGATCATCAGTATGTGTATGACAGATAAGACAAAAACTTCCGAGTCTCAACAATTGTGATTTCTTTTACAAAAGATTTCGAAGGTTATAGTTTTTTTTTAGCTTGCGACCTTAAAATAGAATTGACAATACATTAACAGTTTATAAACAAGTAAAATAACAAGTCCAATATGGCACAGAGAATTACGATACAAGAATATGCAGATATCAAAGGCCTAATGGTCTATGACATAGTTCAAAATGCTAAGGAAAAAGGAGTAATACTACCTGAAGCCCCAGAGTATGTATTAGATGATTCGCAACTTAGACAAATTGATCCAATATTCGCCCATCAATATAAATATAAACAGATAATACCTAAAAGTAATATTGGTTCAAACGAATCTGCACCGAAGATATTCACGTTAAAGAAAGAAAATCAAATTAATAAGGAGCCTAGGGTTCTTGGTAAAATAGATTTAAGTTCATTAAACCAAAGTACTAGACCTAAGCATAGGACAAAGAAAGAACAGAACCCCAAAAATCTTCTTTCCGAAGAAACGATTGCACAGTTAAGAGAATTTGGCAATACACATCAAAACGAACGATTTACAGGAAAGGTTCAACGAGTTATGCCACATGGCGCATATGTAACCGTTGAAAAACTTTCTGCTTTCTTATACACTAAGGATGTCACGTGGGGGTATATCGACGACATAAATAACTTTTTGTATGAGGGGATGGAAATAGAGGTCACCATTATTGGTTATGAAGAAGAAAAGAAAAAACTGAGAGTTGGAAGAAAACAATTACTGGATGACCCTTTACTATCACAAATTGATCAGTTCGCAACAGGAAATGAAATTCAAGGTATTGTTAAAAAGATATCTAAAAGCCGTGCATATATCGAAATTCAGAATGGTGCCATTGTTGAAGCTTCTATTCCGAACGGATATACTTATCCAATTGGAAAAACGATTTCTGGTAACATTATAAGTATAGATATCAGTAAGCATTTAGTTGAAATTGACATCACAAGTCAACTTATGTCAAAAGCTGACCATGGCTCAAAACAACCCCAAAAAAAAGAACAGCTTAAACTTGACAAGAATATTGCCATAGTTCAATTCTATGATAGTCGTGTTAATAATTTCGGAAAAGTTCTCACTAACGCTCTTGGCATAAATAACGAAGATACTTCCGGCAAATTATACACTTTCAATCTCAATGAGAGAAATTGGAAATCAGAGGTTTCTCCCGAGGAAGATGTATGGATTATAATGAATCCATCAACATTTAGGGGAAGACGTGAAGCTATAAATGGTGATTGGTTGACATATGACAAAAATGGACTTTTATTAGCTCTTCCTTATAGAGGAATTTTCGCTAAAATAGAAGGGCAAGATTCAAAAGGATCGTATCATGATCATGACGTAATCTGCCATGTCGTAGGCAAGATTCTAAGAAAGCCTGGAGGAAAAGAAATAGTAATAGAAACTTTCGCAGAGTATCTATCGAATTATAGCAATGTGGAATGTTCTCAAATAATTGAAGAATTTCTGCAGGATAGCAATTTGCTTAAACAACTAATTGCATTGTTGCCAGAGTTAAAGTCATACACATCAGATAATGGTACTTATTGTAATGCTATAAAATCAATAACAGCTACCGTAGAAAATAGTATTTTCACCCAAAAAGATATAAGTATCTTACAGGCACTACCTGATGATTTCGATTTTTCTTCATGTCTTACAGAGACCATTGAATCCCTTGAAAAATCATCAGAAGAGCACTTAACAGAAGTTAGACATTGGATTTCGGCACATACTTCCATATTAAATGCTTTATTGGCAAATACGACAAGCCTTTCGATGAATCTGCTTTATGTAATTTCTCTTATTACGCAAAATAATTCTATCTACAATGACGCTGGTAAGCCCTGGAACGAAGCATACAAATTTCTCAAGGAAAAATCTGAATCTGAAGCATTTTCTTTCTTGATTTATTATTTTTCAGATAAAGACAAAGCGTTCATAGAACAAGCAAATTTAATAGATGAGCTTGACTATGAGACGTCAAAAAAACTGGTTACTAAGTTATTAGATAATCCACAACATCATTTAGAAGTCCTAAAACTGTTGGCTGGAAGATTTATACAAAATGATTTCGACATCATTAACAATTATATACTAAACGGAATAGATGTACGACATATATACCCACAAATAGGAGAACATCTGAATACTCTGATAGCAGACAAAGAGCCAGAGGTACGTTCGTTTTTCAATTTGTGCATTAATAATAACAACCAACCTGCAGATATTATTTCCATCACTGCCTCAGTGAAGGATGAATTGTATGTTGAACTATTTGCATTAACTGCTAATCCAGATAATCTAAATGAAATAGAAGATTTTGATTCTATACCTCTTTGGATAAATGAGCAAGAGCCTTCATTTGTAAGTCAATTTCTCCTAAGTTGTCAGAAATCTTTTGTTGATGATGAAGATAAAGAAGCTATTGCTGAAACCCTTACATCTATAAATAGTGAAAAATTTAGAGATTCTATAATTGAGTTATCTGAAGATGACCAGTATAAGATTCTGCAGTTATGTCCTGAGACTTATGCAAAAGACATAGTTGTTCGGTATTTTGCTTCAACAAAACTCTTTGATCTGTTTATTGGTGAACAATGGAAGAAATTAAAATCACAAATTCCATATGTGGCTTTCGATTTAGAATCAGATGGGGATACTATTAAGGAATTTGCTTTTAGAAAAGATGAAAGCACAAAGGTGTACCAAGGAGAAGAGCAGCTAAATACACTTCTACGTGCATTAAAAGGAACTGAGATTATTGTTGGTCACAGAATCAAAGCGTGGGATTTGGGCTGTATATTAAGCAAGAAAGGCTTTGAGTCAAATGCATTTGTTTGGGACACTTTAGAAATAGAGATTCTATTAAATCCTTGCAGATACTCATATGCACTTCACACAGGACATACAGCTCAAGAAGATACAGAACTGGTAGATCGATTATTCTGGAATCAGCTTTATAGACTCTCAAAGAATGTGTCTTTGTGTGGCGAACTTAAAGACTTACTTCCTGCCAAAATTAATGAGATCTTAGATGTTTTGAGACAACCAGAATTTTCTGATTTCTTTAGCAAGGATTCTAAAGAAGACAACTTTTATCAGGTTCTTACTGATACAGATGAACAAGTTGTATCTCGTATAAAGGCAATTAACGATATTGATTCAAAGAGGTTAATTATTGCTCCTAAACGTCTATGGTCAAGAATTGCTGAATATGTGGATATGAAATTTGTCCAGAAGCAGGAAGGCATTGATTACATGTCTATTAGTAAAAAAATGCTTCATGAGAAACCTTTTGACGATACTTTCCTTAATGCAATTTTAAATAGATTTGTTACCATGTCAAAAACTCCAGTTGTAGCAAATCTTGCTCAATATCTTAGGCTCAATTATTTATCTGATAATCTACTTGAAGAGTACGTTATTGAAAGCTCCGGAAATGTAGATTGTGCAGACATGGAGTTTCTAAGGGAAAATAGTAACCTGAAAAATTACGAACATATTTGGTTTGTTGGTTGTGAAATTGAAAATCGAGTAAACCAATATTCATTGCCAACTCATTATTCTCCTTCTGATTTTTGGCAAAATGATAGCAGTATCCCTATGCGATTAGGGGCATCTAGTTACATTGCTGTAAATAAGGAAGAACGAAAACTAAATATTTTTAATGATGTACCTTCGGAAGCTGCTAACGTATGGATTGAGAGAACTAGAGAAGGCAAGTATATCGTTAGCTACAATTATGATTTCTTCTCTATTTTAGAGTCACTGAACAATGGCTCTGAGGGGGTGACAATAGAAATAATTCCATGGATAACAGACAGCGGAAATAACAACTCAATACATTTAGTATATAGTGGACATGGCAAAGGATTTGATGCTTTACAAAAGCGCGTCAGTGCAACATCAAGGTATAGAGCCACCTACTGGGCCTATCAAATGGCTTTACTTAAAGACATTCATTTCTATAAAGATCATCGCCCTATAATTCTATTATTAGAAGATTCTCTGGAAATAGAAGATGTCGTGTCTTATGCAAGAACATTAGGTTTCTATATTCCTGACAATGGTTCTTTGGTCAGAAAACTTGAGTTGATAGACCACCATGAAAACGGTATGCTTGTAACAAGCAAAAATCATTTCTTTGATATCGTTGATTGGCGAAGAGACACACCATATTGTTATGTGTGGGATAACCTGGCCGTTGAGAAACATATGATGATGTGGAATGGTCTTACAAATGAGTTTAACAAATCATTCTTGTATGATGGTATAAAAGAAAAAGGAACATCTGTTGCAATAGGTTCGGCAAAAGATACTTACCAGTCTATTTTGCTGTCTATATGGCCTGTATATGAATATTATTATCATTTTATAAAAGCTAACAGCATTGAATCAACAATGTATGTACTTGACTCTTTCCTAGAGGAATATCACTTCCTTTCAGCAGTATGGGGTGTATCTTCTTATAGGGTAAAACAATTATGGAATAAAGAGGAAAATTTTAATGATTCACTAAATATTTGCAAGACTTTCTTTACGGATAGCTCATCCATTTATGAAAATGATTCAGATATTGAAAAGGCTAAAGACCTTATTTTTTCGATATTAGTAAATCCAGAACATGATTCTGAAAAGAAATGGAGCCCTATTCAAGCGGAGATTATCCCTCATATCCTTAAAAGACAAGGAAACTATCTTGTCTCACTACCTACAGGTGGTGGAAAATCCGTTTTATTCCAAGGACCTGCGCTTTATAATTCAGCATATACAAATAAACTGTCTATTGTAGTAACTCCATTGAAGGCATTGATGCAAGATCAGGTAAAAGAACTAGGAGAAAAAGGCTTTATATCCAATGTAGATTACTTAAATGGAGACAGATCATATCAAGAAGTAAAGAACATATATAGAAAAATTAATGGTGGTGAAATAGCGATTCTTTATGTAACTCCTGAGCGTTTCCGTTCAAGAGCATTCTTAAATGCTTTATCCTCAAGAATGGCAAATGATCATGGACTTGAGTATATGATATTTGATGAAGCGCATTGTATTTCACAATGGGGAATGGAGTTCCGTCCAGAATATTTAAATGTTATAAAAATATGTAAGAAGTTCAAGGATACTTATGGCGATGACATGTGTATATCAATGTTTTCAGCGACAGTAACCGACATGATATACGATCAAATAAATGATGTAATTCCTGTAAAGCGATTGGGACAAGAAAATGATAAGAAGATTTACAATCCTATCAGGAGCCACATCAAAATGGACTTTAAATTGGTGTTTCATGATATACCTCATCGTTTGAAAGAAATCGTTGACTATATCATAAAAAATAACATCAAAGCTCAAGATAGCCGAATGCTTGTTTTCTGTAAAACTAGAAATCAATGTGAAGAAATGTCTTTGCTTCTAGCGGATGAATTGTACAAGGCAGAAATCTTAAGTAAAGAATTGTCAACACAAGCAATAGGCTATTTCCATGCTGGTATGGATGGCGATGATAGAGAAGAAACATATAAAAGATTTAAAGATAACAATGATCCATTATATATACTTTGTGCAACAAAGGCATTTGGTATGGGGATGGATATACCTAACATTCACTATATTGTCCATTTGATGCCGCCAAGTGTAATGGAAGATTATCTTCAGGAAGTTGGTAGAGCTGGACGAAATAAAAAAATGTATATAGATGCAGGATTTAGTGAATCAAATCCTATACCGACCTTGTGTCTGTTCTCAAAGGATGATATTAAGAAAGCTAAAGAGCAGCTTCTCCAAAGCACCTTAAGTTGGAAGAATCTCGAGGAGATTAGAGTAGCTATTAATTCGTACATTACAAAAATACAGCCAATTGATAAAACTAAAGAATATCCTGTAGTAGTTCCAAATACGTTATGGGCAAATGGCCAGTTCGATCATGACTTTACAGACTTCAAAATTGGCCAGTATTGGCTTGAGCGAATGGGAAGAATCAAGATGGGATATTTGAGTCCTGCACATATTAATATTACAATTCTTGATAATAATTCAGCAGATTCAAATGAAGAGACGTTAGAAGAAAGAATCAAAAGGCTTTCTACATCCCGTAGCGCCACTTATGCTACAGCTATTTTAGCTGAGTTGAGATTCATTCAAACAGAACAACAAAATTCAAATATTCAGGTCTCCATTCAGAAACTTGCTGCAAAACTGTCAATGCCTTCAGCCAAACTGCTAGACAGTTTGATTTGGTGCGAGAAACATAAAATTATTCGAATAGAACAAGAAACTCGATGCCACATTGCGTTCACTAGACTGAGTGAAGTTTCCTACATGATGGACTGGAATTCACATGAAGTTGCATTTCATATAATTTTGAATGCCACAAGATCACTGTTGCTGAATAATGGATTAAAACTCGAAAAGAATTATACTCTTTCCGATATTCGTCAATTCATTAAGGATTCAGATACCCTAGAAGAAATTGTAAAGAAGGTCACTAAGACCGATGAAGACGGCAATCAGTCTACAGAAAAATACATGACTTGGTATAATGAGAATGATAAACAAAATAATAAAGGCTTATCTATTGCCCATTCATACCATGACGATTTATACAAGAAACGCCTGAGACAAGTCATATCATTATTGGAGATTATTCCTGATGTTAAAGTACAATCATACATAGATACAAAGAAAAAATGTGTTCTTCAATCTGTAATAGTAGAGAAAGACACATGGAAAGAATTTTTAAATGATTTTCAGGCAGACTGTTTGAAAACCTTGGAATATATCAATAAATGCCAAAGCACTATAATCCGCTGGTCTGATGCTATTGTTGAGTTGGGATTTGAAAATAAAGGATTCGTATATTTCGAGAGCCTTTTACGATATCTAAATGGAATGGCATACATCTCCACGGATGCATTGCTTCCTACTGGCATTGAGATATATACAACTGACAATTCAGAAGAAGTGATTTTAGAGAACGTTGAGCCAGATTCGAAAGATTATCAAGACAAAGTCGCATTTGATGAAGCTATAGAAATCAGAAATCTTCGTTTATGCGTTATGGACGTTCTTACAACGAAGATTCACTCAAAACAGGAATTCCAGGAATTGATCGGATCATATTTTTCATTAAAAAACTCCGAAGACTTTAAAACATTATTAAGTAACTACTATGAAGAATCTGATCCTATCTGGGATGCTCTTCGTGCCACGGCAATAAAAAAAGCGGAAAAACAATTACAAGACAATCCGGAACAATGGGCCATCTACAATGAGAACTCAAATGAAAATGTTAACGTAGAAGCAGGCCCTGGATCAGGAAAAACACATGTCCTGACATTAAAATGTGCAAAACTAATATACCATCAACATGTAAACCCTAAGAGCATCTTAGTGTTGGCTTATAACAGGGCTGTAGTTGTTGAGCTAAAAAGTCGTTTGGCTAAACTATTCGCGTCACTTGGATTGAGTCGTTCTGCAAGTCAATTACATGTATACACTTTCCACAGTCTTGCAAAAAGAGTGTGCGGAGATACTGCGCTCTCCGGACATGAAATGAATGAGTGGGAAAGAATACTACTTAGAACGATAAAAAACAAGCCAAATGACGTTCGAGCAGCAATGCCAGATCTTCAATATGTATTTATTGACGAGTTCCAAGATATTACTCAAACAAGACTTAACGCAATGTTTGGGTTGAAAGAAATCTATAATGACCTCACGTTCTTTACAATTGGAGATAAAGATCAAAGTATATATGGATTTGAGAAAGAAGAGTCTATGGATCCAAATTATTATTATGAACAGCTTTATAAGACTTTAAGTCCTAAGAAAATGACAATGAGCACTAATTATCGTTCATATCCAAAGATTCTCAAAGAAGCCAGTCGCTATCTACCAGCAACTTCTCATGTACCAGTTCCATGCAAGAAGAATATAGAAAACGAACCACAATCAGAGTATGTGATTATTTATCAGGACAGCAGAAAGTGGTCAAACGATTTTGAAAGATATGTTCAACGCTTAAAAGAGCTGGGTGTGACAGATTTGGCCGTGTTCTTCAGAACGAATAACGAAGTCTATCACGGTTACTCACTCATAAAAGCCCTAAATTTACCTGGTATTAGAATCAGAATACAAGGAGTTTCTGTATGTGAGTTATATAGAATGCGAGAAATCTATGCAGTTCTGAAATTGTTGGATAGCAACCGCAACAAGAGACTGAAATTAGAGGGTAACCAGACAGAATTTGCATTGAAGGAAACAATATCTTCATGGATAAACAAATTTCCAAACTGGGATTCTTTCTATATGGATTTTGCATTTGTACTAATACTTGATTATCTTGATTTTGCATCGACAGATGAGGAATCGCACACTTATGGCGATATGGCCGATGGTATCAGAGAAACCTTAAAAGAAGATAATCCTCAATTATATAAGCTATATGATGACAAGCGGTTCCAAAATAGACGCATATTATTAGACCAACAACTTAATGTAGTGCTTACCACTATGCATAAAGTGAAGGGGTTGGAGTTCGATGCTGTCATTATAACACCATCGGTAACGTCTCTTCCTTTTAACCCAACTGAAGATATTGATGAGTCTACCCCACTCTCCTCTAATGACATTGAACAAATAGAAGAAGAGAAAAGACTACTATATGTTGCATATACTCGTGCAAGAAAATACCTATTCGTATACAAAGGAAATAGGGAGAAGGCGGTTGAAAACATGCGTCGCTTTACCAGCCTTGAAGACCAATGGGGAATAAGAGAAAGAAAAGTTGGACTCGATAATTATAATATAGGGTTTAATGCTGGATATAATTTTAATGGAAACAAAGCTATCGCATATAATGTGCGTAAGAATGATCCAGTAGAAATTAGACGTTACAGAGGTATGAACAGAAATGGCCAGCAATTCACTACATATAATATTATTCATAATGGAAGCATTGTTGGCCAATTATCCAGAAGAAGCAGTATAGTCCAGCGTATGGAAACCGAAAATAAAGAAACATTGACCGGTTTTTTTGTAAGTGATGTTTTCTACTGGACATATCAAGATACTGAAAATTCCGACAAGCGACGATTGTCTGAATTTCAAAGTAATCCAAGTAAGTTTTACTATAGGCAGCCAGAATTGTATGCCTCAAAATGGTGCAGTGAAGCCCATGATCAAGGTTATATATTTATTGTTAACATTGCCGGATATGGCAAATAAATTACAAGAAATATGAGTTTAATAATATATGAATTTAATAAAGCTGATAATGCTGGAGAAATTAGTCAATTTCGTTCCACATTGCCAATCATGCAAAAACATTATCAGGGAAAGAATGAAGTTGTACTATATTTAAGTGGCAAACTGAATATTAACGGAGTTGATATTGATGGGCTAATAATCAAAGAAGATGCCATTGTATTAGTTGAATTTAAGAACTATGCTGGTGAAATTAAAGCTCAGGCAAACGGTGATTGGTTTCATGGCAGTGAAAGAATAAATGGAGGAGCCAAGAAGAAAGATGGTTCCAGTAAAACTGTATTTGAGCAACTTAAGATCAACCGTCGAGCTTTACGAGATGGGTTATCGAGATATATCAAGAATGAAGATGCATGTAATAATATACAAGCACTTGTTGTGTTCTCCTCAATTTCATCCTTAAAATTGGATGAAGAATTTAAATGGGGAGCAAATGCATGGGTGAATGTATCTGATGTAGAGCATATTTGCGAAGAGTTAGATACAATTAAAGCAAGGACACGTTCGAATAAATCAATTATTTTGACCGATGGTGATATATTTGATTTTATCAGAAGCAAGGGACTAGATGAGCGTTATATAATCACAAAATATAGCGATACAAACGTGATGCCTGGAGATCTTTTCCACGAAGAGTTTGCTCATAACGGAGATGATTTTTCCCCTAACGTCCTTCTCGCAAAAGAAAAAGAGGATAATGCCAAGAACAAAGAAACAATACATAAGGCTGTAGATTTACTTCAGACTATGATGGCTAAAATGCAGAAAATGGCAGAAGAAAAGGATATAATTATCCAACAACAGCAGGCAGAGTTGCTTCAGATTAAAGCAGAACGATTGGAAGAAGCTAATAATCATGTAGACACTTCAGCGGAGCAACTATCTGTGATAGAAAAAGATGCAACTCAGTTAATAGAAGACATAAAAACTGTTGAAAATGAAGTTGATGATATTGTTAATCAACCCAATAACATTGTAAAAGAACAAACTTCAAAGCCTAAGAAACGATTCGGCATGAAGCAAAAAATATTAAAAGCATTCAATGTTGATACAGAATCTATGGACGATGATCAATTAGATCTAATTGGAGATAATATTGGAAAATCCATGATTGTAGCAGGATGTGCAGGAAGTGGAAAATCTGTTATTGCGATGTACAAAGCTCAGCAAATTCTAGAGGCAGGAGGTGATGTAATATTAATCGCCTTAACCAAATCATTAAATAGATATATGAGTCAAGGAAAAGCAAATACACTTGACAAGAAGTTCTTTTATCATTGGCAATGGGTTAACCAGGGTATGCCATCAGCAGATTATATAATTGTTGATGAGATACAGGATTTTGATAAAGAAGAAATATTGCAGTTTATACATGCTGCAAAAAAATGCTTCTATTTTTTCGGCGATACTGCTCAATCTATATATAAAGCATTTGGAAAGAAGACTATGACAATAGATCAAATATCTCAGATGACAGGAGTAGCTGTATCACGACTCTACAATAATTATCGCCTTCCTAAACCAGTTGCTAAAATTACGCAGGATTATCTTGGTTTGGATGAAAAAAACGATAAAGTTAGAGATTTCTCTGAAAGCCTTTATTTAAGCAAAGAAAATGCATTACCTGTAATCATGAGTTGTGAATCAAAACAAGAACAAATTAACAAGATTATTTCTATAACAAAAAAGAACAAATATCGAAATATTGGAATCTTAGTAGCTGATAATGAAATGGTTATTGAAATAATGAATTCATTTACTTCTTCTAAATTTGCATGCGAATTTAAATACAATGCTGGTTATAATGACTCAAGAAATAAGGACACACTGAACTTTAAAACCGAACATCCAAAACTCATGACTTATCATAGTGCTAAAGGCCTCCAGTTTGAGACTGTAATTATACCATTTTACAATGGTGCACGAAATACAGACGAAAAGAAGGCACTTTACGTGGCAATGACCAGAACATATAGAAACTTGTATATTCTGTATGATGGCAAATTACAAGAACCCCTAAAAAGTGTTCCTGAAAGATTATATGAAAAAAAAGAATAAATATGATTTTTCCTACTAGAATAGAGAAGAAAATGCACGAATAATCATAAAAGTAAATATGTGATATGCTCGAACTCGAACTACAACAATACTTCCTCCGTGAGTACCCACAAGAGAATGCTCGCTGCGAATGGAAGGAATTTAAGAATCTGAAGAACTCGTTCTGTGGGGACGAGAAGGATGATGTTATTTCCTACGTGTCAGCTATTGCCAACATGGAGGGTGGACATCTTGTAATTGGTGTAAAGGATAAGACGCTTGAAATAGTCGGGACTGATATTTCGAAGCTAACCTTTAATGGGCAACCAGCTAACACACAGTCGGCAACGTTCAAACTCACAGAACAATGCACTTATCTTTCATCTGAAGGTCTAAGCATTGAGGAGTTTATAACCGATGATACAAATAAGCGAGTATGGATAATACATATTCCAAAGCACTTGCCTCGTCGCCCTGTCCTTGCCCACAAGAAGGCATGGCAACGCATAGAAGATTCGTTGGTGGAATTGACCCAAGAAAGAATGGCTGTCATTCTTGAAGAACCAATCTATGCAGCAAAGGACTGGTCTGCAGAAATTGTACCTGATGCTACAATAGACGATTTGGATGAGGTTGCTATCGCCAAGGCTCGAATGATGTTCAAAAAAGTCCATAGCCGTATTCCTGCAGAAGAAGTGAATGCTTGGAACGTTCAAACTTTTTTGAGCAAGTGTGGATTAACGAGAAACGGAGGTATTACTCGGGCAGCTATCATTTTGTTGGGCAAATACGAATCCACTTTCAAACTGCGTCCTGCTGTTGTACAGGTTACTTGGACACGGCGAGACAAGAAGCAGGAAGTGGTTGACTACGAACACTTCACAGTACCTTTTATATTAACGGTGGACGAAATCCTCTCAAAGATAGAGAATCTGACATTGCGTGAAATGCCTGGAGGTACGCTTTTCCCCGACACGATGAAGCAGTATGACGACTATACCATCCGTGAGGCCCTTCATAATTGTATTGGCCATCAAGACTACACTCTTCAGCAACGCATCAATTTCGTGGAGAATCCAGGATATCTGTATTATTCCAATGCTGGCACATTCATTCCTGGCACTTTGGAGAATGTTTTAAGGAACGAAGAGCCTCAGACGCATTTCCGCAATGAATGTTTATGTAGGGCGATGGTAGATTTCAACATGATAGATACCGTAAGCCGTGGTATCAAGAAAATGTTCAATGAGCAATGGCGCAGACACTTCCCTATGCCTGACTATGAGATTGACCAGATCAAGAAGAAAGTAGTTGTCCGCATCTATGGCAATGAAATCAATAAACGATACACTGATTTGTTGAAGACAAACGACACTCTATCTCTCTGGGATTGCATCTCTCTTGACGCAGTACAAAAAGGCAGAACTATTCATGAGGATATAGCGCAAGACTTACTCAAACGTGGACTGATAGAAGGTGAGGTCCCGCATTACAGCATTTCTCTTAGCATTGCCAAGAACACTCACCAACTGCCTTCTTACACAAAGACCAAAGGATTGGATAAGGAGAGATTGCGTCAAATGGTTCTACAGTATCTCAGCAATGCAGGAGACGAAGGCGCCAAGCGAGATAGTATATACGAATATCTCAAAGATGTACTTCCTGCCAACAAGACGGAAGAGCAACAACTACGACTATTGGGAGATTTGCTTAAGGCTATGAAATTGGAAGAGATGATTAAAACAGATGGTCGCAATTGGTATCTTTTGCAATAATCCGTCGAATTTCGACGAAAAACAATGTATTTCCGTCGAAACTTAAGCCAATCCGTCGAAACTATATCAGTTACGTCGAATTTCGACGGATATAGCGAATCTAAATCAACTAAAAAAGGTCGCCAGCATTTTGGCGACCTTTTTTAGTTGATTTATTTCGTATTCAAAACCAGCTTCTTGGCTTTCATCTTTTCGCCAGCTACCGAAAGCTCTATCTTTCCTGGTTTATCGCCTGCTCTCAATATCACGAGGGCAGAACCCTGGAAGAGATTGCGCTGGATGGACTTCTCCAACTGGGTCTTTCCGATATGAAGTTCATCAGATGCGATGTTTCCATTATCCACCGCCACGATATTCGCATCGCCCTTCACCTGGAAGGTCAACTTGTCGAATGCCTTGGCATCCTTCACGTTCAGTACTCTTCTGCCCTTCTTATCTACTGCATAGATGCTAACGTGCATCAGATCCTTACCGTCAGCATGCCAGGTCTCCATATCCGGAACCAGCTTCAGAGCCACAGCCTCGCCCGTGGTCTC
This sequence comes from Prevotella sp., assembly GCA_022732315.1. The sequence goes on along the minus strand of JAIJUV010000002.1, from coordinate 43,124 downwards.
TATCTGATGGCGAGCCACCACCTTACCGTTCTTCTTAGCCACAGCCACCAGAGTGCCTGGAGCATAGGCGATGCCATCCCACTTGATTCGGGCACGGAGCTTAGGATCGTTGCTGTTCTTCTTCACACCCAGGCTCTTGCCGTTGAGGAAGAGTTCCACCTCGTCGCCATTGGTATAGGTATAGAGCGAAAACTTCTCGCCTGCTTCACGGTTCCAGTTTTCAGAAAGCTTTCCGGCTGAAACATTGATGCCATTCCACTGGATGTTGCCACCCGATTTCTCAATAACACCGATGTGAACGGTTGGCTCGTCAGTAAACATACTCTTCACGAAATAAGCATCTGGCTTTGGCTGAAGAGAAAGGTCGAACACACCCTGATTCCAACCCTTGATAGGCCATCCCATGCTCTCGCCCAGGTAATCGATGGCGCCCCAATAGGCAAGACCAATCACCTTGTCGAGATCCATCTCGTAGAAGTTTGGTCCCATGGCAGCCACACTTGCCTCACTCTGATAGAAGGTTTTCTCCGGATAGCGCTTGCTGTCGCCAGGGAAATACATGTAACGATAGTTATATGAATTCACCTCTGTCTCTATTGCCAGGTCTGCTGGAATGGAATCCGTCTCAAGGTTGCGATAGCGCGGATGCATCGCCACGGTGGTGAGTCGGGTATCGTCATAACGGTGCAGCAACTCCTTCTGGAGCTTATAAGCTGTAACGCCCCAATCGTTGAAAGGCAGGTTGCTATACTGCTGCAACTCATTTCCCAAGCTCCACATCACCACAGAAGGATGGTTTCTATCTCGCTTCACCCACTCAGGAACATCCTTCTGCCAGAGACTCTCCCAATCCACTCTGCCACCGGCATACTGGGTGAGCCATTTGTCGTAAAGTTCATCCACCACCAGGATGCCATACTTATCGCAGAGTTTCAGGAAGTCCTCGCTATATGGATTATGAGAGGTGCGGATATGGTTCATTCCGAATTCCTTCATCAGTTTCAGTCGCTTCTCGATGGCACGCGGATAGGCGGCAGCACCCAGGGCACCGAGAGTATGATGGTTGGCATAGCCCTTGAGGAGAACCTTCTTGCCATTTACCAGCAAGCCCTTCTGCGGAACGATTTCGATGGTGCGCACACCAAACAGCTCCTTAATCTGGTCGGCGATGTTGCCCTCGCTGTCATAAAGCGTCACCTCGGCAATATATAAATAAGGTGAATCCGGCGACCACAACTTGGCATTTTCCAAAGAGATGCTTGGCAATTCATACTCTCTGTCTCTCCATTTGACATTGAAGTGGATGTCGTTCTTCTGCTCAGCCACCACCTTGCCATCGGCATCGAGAATACGAACACCTACAGGCATCTTGGCAGCGCTCTGCCCCTTAGCCACCTTCTGCTGGTTGATGATTTCCGCCTTGATCTTCACCTCCTTGTTGCCCTGTGTACGGATAAAGAGCGGATGGCGAGGGAAGAACAGGTCCTTATTGGTGACGATGAGATTGACATCACGATAGAGACCGGCGCCCGTAAACCAGCGGGAGTTGCTTGGATTTTGCGTATCCGCCTTGACTGCGATTTCATTAGGCTGTCCCCATTTCAAGAGTTTGCTCAAATCGATATCGAAGCCCAGGTATCCATAGTCGGTACCACCGATTCGCTTACCGTTCAGATAGACATCACCTACCAGCATGATGCCCTGAAAGTCGAGCACGATGCGCTTTCCCTTCCATTCATCCTTGGGAGTAAGCTCGTAGCGATACCAGCCGATGCCCATCTCCTTGAATCCACGGGAACTCAATCGGCTGCGCACATTGCTGCCCGCATCACTGTTATCTGGTCGCTCACTGGCATCCGGAGCCACCCAATCCTGTCCTATCAGGAAATCATGTGGCAGATTCACCACATCATCCCCGCTCTGGGTTGACTTCAACTCAGCAATGTTCTTCACATCACCACGATGGAACTGCCATCCCTGGTTGATGCTGATGGTATCGCGCACCGCTGCATCAGCCGAAAGGGTTCCCATCAAAGGCAAACCGCCCAGCAGCAACGAGGCGAAAAGTATTTTAGAATGCATAACTATAAACTATTAACTATAAACTATTAACTAATTTCCGTCTGGCTTGGTTACATCCAGATTCACGGATGGATACCACACGAATTGATTGAAATCATCTGGCTGGGCAGGATTAAAGTCCTTCCAATCTGCACGAAGATACTTCACGATAGGCAGATTAAGCTGCTTCATGCCCATTACCACCATCTTAGCCACCTCGTAGGCACCGTATGGATTGAAGTGGGTGTTATCCTCCAAAGCCTTAGGCTGGTTTGGATAAGTATTTGCCGGATAGTGAACCAGCGACTTCTTACTGTTCTCGTAACCCAAAGTCTCGAAGAAAGTGCGGGTCATATCGTGAAGTTCTATCACAGGCACGCCCTCTCGCTTTGCCACAGCTCGCATGGCATCAGGATAATCGCCATGAGTCTCCTGAATCTTGCTATGGGTAGCCTTGTCGAACATTCGGCGCTGGGTAGGAGTTACGAAGATGATGTTGCCACCCTTCTTGCGAACCTCGTCGATGAATTTCTTCAGGTTGTAAGAGAAATTATACCAGGCACCACTGCCAGCCGACTTCTCCTTCTGGTCGTTATGACCGAACTCACAAATCACATAGTCGCCCTTCTTCATCATCGCCAGCACCTTGTTCAGACGGTTGGAGGCAAGGAAGGAACCGGCTGTCAATCCGCTTTCAGCATGGTTGGAGATAGCTACCTCTGGACCAAACCAGCGGGTCACCATCTGTCCCCAGGAAGCGTATGGCTCCGTAAACTGATCAACTACCGTAGAGTTGCCACAAAGGAACAAGGTAGTGGTTTCGGCAGGAGCCGGCTCCACCTTGATGCTCTTCACCACAGGGGCAGCACCCGTAAACTCCAGGGTCAACTTCTCGTCCCAGGTAAAGTAATCCTTCTCGCGAGGCTTGATCTTTACGTTCATCTTCGCATTGATATAAGGGCTGCGCTTGTTCACTACGAAGGAGTAAGTCTTAAACTCACCTTTCTTAGTGCTCACCTCGTCGAGCATCAATCTGCGGTTCTCTGCACGAACCACAGTCTTGCCCGCCTTCTTCTTGGAACCGAGCACCACAGTCACCTTATAGTTGCCATCCGCCACCTTCACGGAATAGAAGAAAGGCGCATTGCTCTTTGCCTTTGGAGCAGCTACGATGTCATATCCCTGTCCCTTCTCTGCGGAATAGACAGGCTGCGCCTTCAACATATCAATATCAAAAGTCTGGGCATTGGCGGCTACTGTAGAAGCCAGCGCCAGCAGACCGGTGAATAAAAAATTTCTTGTCTTCATTTTGTTTCTTCTATTAAAAACAACCTTATTCCATTGCTTTACTTCAGATACTTAGCCAATGGGCTCTTCATCTTCTTCAAACCCTTAGCCACGCACTTGGCATTATGCTGGGCACCCTTCAAACTGGTATGAGTATGATCTTTCTTATAATACGCTTTCACCTTCTCTTTTCCTTTTTTATCGTAAGAATCGGCAGCGATATTGTGGAGATCTAGGAAGGCAACACCTGTCTCTGCAACGATTTCGCGATACCACTTGCCGTAGGTATCATTGCGGCGCTCCATCTTGCCATGAGGCCACTCGTTGCGAGGAGTCAGGGAAACGAGGATTGGGGTAGCACCCTTCTCACGAACATCCTGGATGAACTTCTTCAGATACCAGCCGAAAGAATAAACCACCTCATACTGCTTGCTTTCTTCCATCTGATAAACATGACAGGTATCCTTGGCACAAGGAATGGAACCACGCATCTTCTTATCGGTCATAGAACAGATATCGTTATGACCGAACTCGATAAGCACGTAATCGCCTGGCTGAAGACTGTTATACACCTTCTCCCATCTTCCTTCATTAAGATAAGAACGGGAACTGCGACCAGCCTTGGCAGCATTTACACAGGTAATCTTCTTAGGATTGAAGATGGTATAAGCCTGAGAGCCCCAGCCCCACATGCCGTCTTCTTCCTTATCGGCATTCTTCACAGTACTGTCGCCTGTGAAGAAGACAACAGGTTTGCCCGGCTCGCGCTTGAAATTCTCTACAGGCAAAGCCACATTGACCATCATCGCCTGCAAAGGAGCCAGACTCGGATCCTTGCTCTCAGCCAATCCCTCGGCAGCCGAACGGGCATTCATCATCGCTCCGAAACGGGAGGTGTGGATATGGTCGGTGAAGAAATGATACTTCTCCTTCCAATGACCATAGCTGTCGAGCTTGGCTGCAGAAATCTCATTCAAATCAACGAAAGGAACGCCTTCCTGCTCAGCCACCTGCCTTGCCCACAATCCGAAGGTCTTGTTGACACGAACTATCTTATCATTCTCATCGTAGGCATCACGTGGAGTCAACGACATCAGGATAGGATGAGCACCCAGCGCCTTACAGTCGTTGATGTATTTGCGCATGTATTCGCCGTAAGTATAGACGGTTTCCTTCACACCCGTCTCCTTGATGGTGACATTGAGCGAATCCTTGCCGATGCCAGGGATGCTGGCACGGGCTCTGCCGCTATCGTATGGACCATTGTCGTTATGACCGATAGAGATAATCACCCAGTCGCCTGCCTTGATGCCTTTGCGCACATCCGGCCACAGACGGTTGTAGAAGGTACGGCTGCTCATGCCGCCCAAAGCCTGGTTCTCTACGGTAATCTTGTTGGCATCAAAGAACTCGTGCTCGTAATAACCCCAGCCCCACTGACCATTGTTACCATTACCCAGGGTACCATTGCGCATGGTAGAGTTACCAATGAGGAAGAGCACAGGATTGTTGCCCTTTCTGCTGGTACCCGGTTTGATACGTGCCGTCATTGCCTTGTTCAGGCTATCCACGGTATTATCAATCACATGATTTACATCTTCCATAGGTCCTGCCACTGTAGGCTTCGCCTTATCTGCAGGTTTTGCAACCTGTGCATAGCTCATGCTAGTAGCTGCTGCCATCAAAGACATTGCAAATAATAATCTTCTCATTTGTCTTAGCGTTTATATGTATTATTGTTTATTCAAATTATTTTTTAACTCTTTATCTTACTTCACTTTCTCTGCTTTATCGGGCAGATAATATCCCAGATGAGGCGGCTGGTTGTATGCCACGTTCTGCCATGCCACGCCCATGCGATAGATATGGTCGTGCATCAGGGTTGGCACACGATACTCCGTAGGAATGTTGGTGGTGAAGATATTCAGGTGCGAGGCGTCGCTCTCATCCCAATAGATTACTTCCTCTCGCCAATCGCCGAAGAGGTCGGCCTGCAGATTAGGCGTTGCCTTCGACCAGTTGCAACTAGCCGAATGTCCCATCTCGTAGAGTTGCTTGCCATTGCTCAGCGGCAGCGGAACGGCTTTCTTGCCATCCCATTTTTGGAGATAAGGCACGAAATGCGGTCTGCCCTGGTTGGCGAGCAGTTCTTCCTGCAAATCGCCATCCCAATAGATGCGAAAGTTCATCGCCGGCCATCTGAATCCGGGGATATAGGATTCCCGCTCACCATATTCGTGCTTTCGGAAACCACCCAGTGAAATCTGATCTCCCTTGATATTTCTTACGCCTGGAACATCTATGCTCCAGAGTTCACAACCGCGATACTTGGCATCAATGTCGGCAGCCACGCCTCTTCCGGTATCATCCCTATCCGTATGATAGAGCAGGATTTCGCCCGTTCTGGCATCACGCAGATCGGAACCGTAAGGGTATTCCTCGTGCACCATGAATACTTCCAAGCCCGGACGGTCGGGATCCAGGTCGCTGAGATGCAAGGCATCACCATGTCCCAAACCGGTGGAATATAATAAGGTACCATCGTTGTTGATGGCAGCCGAACCATAAGTGATTTCGTCGCAACCGTCGCCATCCACATCACCCACCGCCAAACTGTGGGCACCTTGGGCGAAGGCTGTGGCAGAAACTTCATTACCTTTCGGATCTCTGTTCTTCAATCCGTGAGCCTCTCTGATTATCTTTCCTTCGGCATCTCTCACCTCCCAATCGTTAGGGGAAACGGATGCGTGGAACCATCTGGTCTTTAATTCCTTGCCGTCGAAATCCACAGCCCAGAGATAAGAGCGGGTATAATAGCCACGACACATCACGGCACTCGGATTCTTGTCCAGTCCATCGAGATGAGCTACACCCGCCAGGTATCGCTCGCCGCGATTGCCATAGTTGTCTTTATCGCCCCAGATGGAAGAATACTGAGGATAGCCATTGAGCAGACTTTCGCCTTCTGCCACCTGCTTGCCTACCCCAAAGGCACGGTTCGGATTGTACCAGACGGTATGAATCGCCTCGCCCGAAAGTCCACGGAACACGGTGAGCATCTCCGGACCTTCCATGATGCGCCCCACCTTGTTGCGATAATCTGCCTGGTTATCCACCGCCCTGATTTCTTCATCGGTGGCAGCCTGACTCACGAACCGCCCCTTTCCATCCAGGCTTCCTGCCGAGGTTTTGCAAATCAGTTCAGCCTTGCCGTCGCCATCGAAATCATAGACGAGAAACTGGGTATAGTGCGCACCGGCACGGATGTTCTTACCCAGATTGATGCGCCAGAGTTGGGTGCCATCCAGTTTGTAGCAATCCAGGATGACATCACCCGTATATCCATTGTGCGAATTATCATGGGCGTTACTTGGATCCCATTTCAGAATCAGTTCATATTCGCCATCGCCATCCACATCGCCCACGCTGCAATCATTAGGGGTGTAGCTATAGCTTTTCCCATCGGGAGTGATGCCACCCTCTGGATGGTTGATGGGCAGAGAGCGATATAAATCCGCCCAAGGCTTGACCACCTTCGACACTTCCCGACTTGCAGCAGCATCCATCTTGGGCTCACCCTGATAGCTGATAATGCGATAGGTTTGGGATGCCGAACCTTTAGAATCTGTATAGTTGGTAGCCTTGATGTGATGGGCGATAACCTTTCCGTCTCGCTCCACATCGAAGCATACGTTCTTGCTATCGGTACCCAGCATGCGCCAGCTGATGAAGACACCCTTGCCGGCAGCAGGCAATGCCACCACGCCACGATCGAGTTTCTCCATTGCAGCTACAGATGGACAATTCTGTTTCTCGCTGGCTTGCGTCGGCATACATCCCATCAGGAGACAAGCCGCAGGAACCAACAAATGCTTGAATTCTATCATAATTTACATTCTTAGGTTATTATTTGCTGCAAAAGTACTCATTATGATTGTTACCTACCTTGCAATATTATCCAAAAGTACGAAATATCATCCAAATTGTTAAAGTTATCTGTATTTTAGTACAATATTCGCCATTTGTTTTGCCATTTTATTTTTTTATCGTAATTTTGCCATTGAAATCAAATCGAACCATTCGGAAACCATATTAAACGGCCGAAATAGAAAAAGTGAAACAAAAAATGATAAACAAAAACAACTGCAAGGCGTTCTACACCTTATTATATATAGTAACCATCAGCCTGCTGATGGTGGCTATAGACGTGCATGCCCACGACCTTCGTTTCAACGTAACCCGCCTGTCGGCAAAAGACGGACTTTCGTGCAACACCATCAACAGCGTGCAGCAGGACAGAGATGGATTCATCTGGCTATCCACCCCCGACGGCATGAGCAGATACGACGGTTATCAATTTCAGAACTTCTCAAAGTTCAACAACAATGCGAAACAGAGAAACTACTCCTCGATATCGCAGCTCATCAGTGACAACACCCACGGACAAATCTGGGGATTCACCCCGAACAATATCCTGTGCTGTTACGACCTCGAGGCAGCACGCTTCTCTGATTATTTCGACCTGGATGCCAGCACCACCCTTCTGAGTGGCCGATTCCAAAGTTCAAAGGGAGCCGGAATTTCATCTGCCGACTTCGGTGTACGATTCATTTACGTGAAAGAAGGAAAGATGCAAAGTATCGACTTTACCCCGCAAAACGGAAAACTGCTGGATACTCATAAGTTGAACATCCAGGAAGATGGCAAGAACAACATCTGGATTGCATCCGAAAAAGGCGTAAACCTGATTACTCCCGACTTCAAGAGCCGCATCATCCTCAAGAACAAGAAGATTATCGTGATGACCTGCGACGGTTCGCACATCGCCCTGCTCACAGATAAAGGCGAAGCCTTCCTCTACAACGATCAGGCCCAGCTCATCAAGCATTCACAACTCCCATCCATGCTGGGATTTGTGGGCAAGTCGCGTGCCTCATTCTTCTGGCAGGGCTGGTGGTATATCTTTACCCAGGGTGAAACCTTTGCCATGAATCTGAAGACGGGGCAGTTTCATAAGCCTGCCATTCAGGTTCCGAACGCCATGGACAAGAACCAGCTCAAGTCATACCATTTCCTGTACGACAAGCTGGGCAATGCCTACCTCTTCGACAAGCATTCGGCACTCTTCAAGAAGTTTCATCTGCTGGACAATCCTATCTATATCAATGCGCGCGACAAGAACTTCGTGGCTGCAGAAAGTCAGGATAAGAAGGTGTATATCACCTCATACGGCAGCGGTTTCTTCGTATATGACCCGAAAACCGACATTCTGCAGCAGTTCTCCGTGCAGAACGAAAACTCACTCTTCCATTCTGACTTTCTGCTCAATGTATTCGTAGATAGAAGCGATTGCGTATGGGTGGGCACAGGCGACGGTGTGTTCTGCTGCGTAGAGCAAAAGGAACTGAACTCCGAGTTTATCAAGATGGAGCCAGAGAGCAAACATGAATGGAGCAATACCATCCGCCACATCAGCAAGGTGGCACCACACAAACTCGCCGTTAGCACCCGCGAGAACAAGACGTATCTCTTCGATACCCAAACCCGGCAGCGCACCCTGGTGCTGCAAACCGATGCCTGCGTATATTGCTACGGCATAGACGCGCGGGGCAGAGTCTGGATTGGCACTAAGGGAGACGGCATCCTCATCGACGGCATCAAATACTCGAATAGGGAAAAGGAGCACTATGCCCCAACCATCAACTTCTACGACGTTGCATTCGACAAGATGGGAAGAGCCTGGCTCGCTACCTGGGGAGACGGATTGCTCTGCACCCGGGCAAACGATGCCAATACGGGAAACCTGAAGTTTGAATCGTTCATGGCAACCAATGGAAAAGAGGCACAAATCCACGACCTGCTACTGGACAAGAAAGGCAGACTGTGGGCTTCCACCAACAACGGTATCGCCATGATTGATACCCGCGAACGACATATCACCGACAAGAAGATTCTGAGATTCAACGAGGAAAACGGGAAGCTTCCGGTGAGCGAAGTGGATTGCGGAATTGAAGCGCACGACGGAAGTCTATGGTTTGGAACTACCAAAGGCGTGATGAGATGCACCTACGATGAGAAAACGAAAAAGCTGGATTGCCAGCTTTTCAATACCACCAACGGACTTACCACCAACACTGTACGCTCGGTAGCAGAAGACCGGTTTGGCAATATCTGGATAGGAACCGAGGAGGGTATATCGAAAATTAACAGCCATACCCTCGACATCCGTACCTACCAACTCAGGAAAGACATCCTGAGCAACAATTTCACGGAAAACTGTGCCGTGAGTCTCGAAGACGGTCGCATCGCCTTCGGTACCAGCAACGCCCTGCTCCTCCTTACTCCAACCCAGAAGACCAAGGAGTATCCGCACGGCACCAAGGCAACCATCACCAACATGACCATCAACGGCATCTCTATCTACGAAGCCGAAAACGAAGATCTGCTCACCAAGGCACTGAACCATACCCGGGAAATCAGTCTGCCTTCCGACAAGAACTCACTGAGCATCTTCTTCTCGAACTTCGACTATCCGCACATCAAGAATGCCATGTACCAGTATTATCTGGAAGGACTCGACAAGACATGGTGCCCGATGACCAGCGTGAACCATGCCGACTTCAGCAGTTTGCAGCCAGGCACCTACACGCTCCACCTGCGCACCTTTATCGGCAACAACAAGTGGAGCGAGGAGACGCTATTCAAGATTACCATCCGCGAACCTTGGTACAACACCTGGTGGGCATGGACGATATACCTTATTATAATAAGTAGCGTCAGCTTCCTGTTCTACCGTTCATGGCTGAGAAACTTCAACCTGAACCAGCAGATAGAGATGGAGAAGCAGATGTCAAACTTCCGCATCGAGTTCTTCACCCACATCTCGCACGAGTTCCGCACTCCACTCGCCATCATCCAGAGTGCCGTGGCAAAGCTGAACAACAAGGAAGGTTCATCAAGAAACGCCCTGTTCACCCTAACCCGAAGCACCCGAAGGATGCAGCGGCTCATCAACCAACTGATGGAATTCCGCAAGGCGAACACGGGCAACATGAAACTCACCATGGAAGAAGGCGATATCGTGATATTCATCAGAAACATCTTCAACGACGTGAGACAGGTGGCACAACAAAAAGGCATCAACATGCTGATGACACCATGGAGCAGCAACTACAAGATGTACTTTGACCACGACAAGATGGAAACCATCGTGTATAATCTGCTGAGCAACGCCGTGAAATACACCCCAGACAATGGCGCCATCGAGGTGAAACTCGCCCTGAAAGACGAGGAACTCATTTTCCAGATAGAAGACAATGGTCCTGGCATTAAACCGGAAAGAGAGAAAGACCTCTTCAAGCCATTCATGCACGGCTATGTATCGAAGGGCGGTATGGGTATCGGACTCTATACTGCCTACGAGATGGCGAAGCTGCACAAAGGCGATTTGAGTTACCAGCGTTCAGACAACCTGGGCGGAAGCATCTTTACGCTTACCCTGCCTACCGACCAGAATCTGTTTGAACCAGAAGATTTCGTAACCACAAAAGCCATCGATAGCAGCAGCGTGGATAAGGAAGAAATCGACATGATGGTGAAGGAGATGACACCGCAGGCGATCAACAACGTGACGGTGGTGGTTATCGAAGACGACCCAGACATGATGGAACAGATCAAGTCTGAACTCTCTACCTACTTCCGCGTGGAAGCTTTCATGAACGGCAAGACGGGGTACGAAAACATCAGGCAAATCAAGCCAGCCCTCGTGATTAGCGACATCATGTTGCCAGGCATGAGCGGCTACGAGATTGTAAGCAATTTGAAGGCTGACCCTGAGACACAAGACATCCCAGTAATCATGCTTACCGCCTTTGACGATGCCAACCACATACTGAAGGCATACAAGAGTTTTGTGGATGACTACATGGTGAAGCCTTGCAACTTCAAGCTGCTCGTGGCAAGAGCCCTGCAATTCGTGGCATCAGACATGAAGCAGAAGAAATCTGCCCATGAAAAGAAGATTGAAGCAGAAGCAGGGAAAGAAGTGACAACAGAGGCCGAGAAAGAGCTGACTACAGAGAAGACCATCAAGATCAAGCCTGTGAAGGAACTGAAAAAGGATGAGCCTACCCTCTATATGTCTGCTCTCGACAAGAAGTTTAAGGATACATTGGAAGCCATCGTGGCACAGCACATCGGTGACAACGGTTTCAATGTGGATAAACTGGCTGAGTTGCTCAACCTGGGCAGAACCACGGTTTACAACCGCACGAAGAGCATCATGGGTGTATCGCCAAACATGTACATCCAGAACGAGCGCCTCCGCATCGCCGCCAAACTGCTGCTCGAAGGCGAATACTCCGTGGCAGAAATCAGCGAGAAAGTGGGATTCTCTGATTCCACCTATTTCTACAAATGCTTCAAGAATAAATATGGCGTGGCACCAAGCAAGTATGGCAAATAAAAAGAGAACCGTGGGAACTTCACAGCACCCACGGTTCTTTGTTTTTTTAATCTACTAAATTTATACCTAATAACACTTAATTAAAAAACTTATATACTTAAACCTAAAATATACCAATTTCTTTTTCTGGGTGCAAAATTAGCACTTTTTCCATCAATCAACCTTCAAATTCTGCTCAATGAATCGTGTTTTTTGGGAAATATTCTCCTTATCGTTCAATAATTGATAAATTCATCCATTTTAAAGCTTTTTATATGTAATATAATAAGGTGTAAAACGATTTTTTTGTATTTTTGCAAAAGAAAATATGATAGAACCAACGATAAAATAATCAATAAATATAGAATTAAACAATTAATAAAAAAACAATATGCAAACCAGTAAATATCTGATAGCAACAGAAAGAGACGCCGAATGGGGTCTCACCATCAGCACCGTGGGACGGGAAATCATCGCCCCAGGAGAAGCCTATCCCACCAAGGGACACGCCGACGGTTATTACTTCGATATCCAGAAAGGAAGAACCCTCGACGAATATCAGCTCCTCTACCAGCCAGAGGGCGAAGGCGTATTCCAATCGGAACACATCCCGGAAACCCGAATCAAGGCTGGCGATATTTTCCTCCTCTTCCCGGGAGAATGGCACACCTACCACCCTTCTGCCACAAAAGGCTGGAAGAGCTACTGGATAGGTTTTAAGGGAAAGAACATCGACGACCGCGTGAAGGCGGGATTCCTCTCTCCTGAGAAGCCCATCTATCACGTAGGATTCAGCAACGAGATTCTAGCCCTCTATGAAGAAGCTTACAAGACAGCACAGGAAGAGGCGGCATACTCGCAGCAGACCCTGGCGGGCATCGTGAACCATCTCATCGGCACCATGTACTCGCTGGAGCGAAACATCGTGCTCAACAAGAACACCCAGCACGTAGACCTTATTAATAAAGGTAGACTCCGCATCCGAGAAACCCTGGAAGAAGCCGTCTCCATCCAAGACATCTCACAGGAACTGGGCATCAGCTACTCCAGTTTCCGCAAACTCTTCAAGGAATACACCGGCATGGCACCAGCCATGTATCAGCAGTCGCTGAGACTGCAGCGTGCCAAGGAACTCCTCTCAACCACCGACGAGAGCATCAAGGAGATAGCCTATAGGCTCAACTTCGAATCGCCTGATTATTTCTCTGCCAAATTCAAGAATCAAACCGGCATGAAGCCATCAGATTTCAGAAATATGACGAGATAGACAAAAAATCATGCTTTAAAATCAATTTCTCGTGTTCCTTATCTCTTTTTTACCCTATCTTTGCAACCGAAATCAATAAACAATAAGGCTTAAAGACATAACTTAAAAGATAATGGAACAAAAGAAATACTTTTTCGCCGTAGATTTAGGTGCTACCAGCGGAAGAACTATCGTAGGAAGCTTGTCGGATGGAAAATTCGACTTGGAGGAACTGACTCGCTTCGATAACAACCTCATCGAAACAGGCGGTCACTTCTATTGGGACATCTATGCCCTCTACTTCGAAATCATCAAGGGCTTGAAGCTCGTGGCTCAGCGTGGCATCGCCATCCAGAGCATCGGTATCGATACCTGGGGATGCGACTTCGTATATGTGGGCAAGGATGGAGCCATCCTCCGAAACCCGATGGCATACCGTGACCCTCATACGTTCGGCATGATGGAAAAATACTTCGACGAGAAGATGAGCAAGGAGAAGGTTTATGAAAAGACTGGCATCCAGTTTATGAACTTCAACTCATTGTTCCAGATGTATGCCATGCGCAAAGCAGGAAACGTGGCTCTGGAGAATGCCGACAAGATTCTCTTCATCCCTGATGCCCTGAGCTACATGCTCACCGGCAAGGCTATCTGCGAATATACCGTGGCTTCTACATCCCAGATTCTCAACCCGATGACGGGCGACCTGGACAACGACCTCGTGGAAAGTCTCGGATTGAAGAGAGAGCAGTTTGGCAAGATGACCAACCCTGCAACCATCATCGGCACACTGACCGAAGAGGTGCAGAAGATGACTGGCTTGAATGCCATTCCTGTCATCGCCGTAGCAGGTCATGATACAGCCAGCGCCGTAGCAGCCGTTCCTGCCAAGAACGAGGAGTTTGCCTATTTGAGTTCAGGAACCTGGAGTCTGATGGGCATCGAGACCAAGAACGCCATCATCAACGAGAAGAGCTACGAGCTCAACTTCACCAACGAGGGCGGCATCGAGGGCACTACCCGATTCCTGAAGAACATCTGCGGCATGTGGATTTACGAGCGTTGCCGCAAGGAATGGAAAGACGAGGCAGCAGCCAAGAACGAAGACATGGCAACTCTTGCACACAGCGCCCTGATAGCCGAGGCCATGAAGCAGCCAGCCTTCAAGAGCATCATCAATCCAGACGATACCTGCTTCGCCAACCCATCGAGCATGGTAGAGGCCATCAAGCAGTATTGCGAGAAGACGGGTCAGCACGTACCTCAGAGCTATGGCGAATTCTGCCGCTGCATCTTCGAGAGTCTTGCCCTCCGCTATCGCCAGGTATTCACATGGCTCAAGGATTTCGCAGATTTCAATCTCAACGTGCTCCATATCATCGGTGGAGGTTCGCTCAACCAATATCTCAACCAGTTTACTGCCAACAGCTGTGGCGTAACCGTATTGGCAGGTCCTCAGGAAGGCACCGCCATCGGCAACATCATGCTCCAGGCAAAGGCATCCGGCGACGTGAAGGACATCTGGGAGATGCGTCAGATCATCGCCAACTCGCTTAAGCTGAAGAAATTCGAGCCACAAGACAAGGAGGCATGGGATGCGGCTTATGAGAAGTTTTTAAAGGTAAAAGGGTAAAAAAGTAAAAATAAACAATAACAAACAAAATACATAAAAACAATGAAAGCAGATTTGATTTTAAAGAATTACGAGATTGCAAAGGAGCGCTATGCTGCTCTGGGTGTGGATACAGACAAGGCTATTGAGACTTTGGAGAAGACTCCTATCTCATTGCACTGCTGGCAGGCTGACGACGTGGTTGGTTTCGAGCGCGGCGAGGCTGCTTCTGGTGGTATCCAGAGCACAGGTAACTATCCTGGCAAGGCTCGCAACATCGACGAGCTCCGTCAGGACATCGAGAAGGTGAACTCTCTCCTGGCTGGTACTTTCCGTCTCAACCTTCATGAGATTTACGGTGAGTTCGGTGGCAAGCAGATTGACCGTAACGAGGTTTCTGTTGACCAGTTTACAGGCTGGATGCAGTGGGCTAAGGAGCAGAACATGAAGCTCGACTTCAACTCTACTTCTTTCTCTCACCCTAAGAGTGGCAGTCTCTCATTGTCAAATCCTGACCCAGCTATCCGCGAGTTCTGGATTGAACACACCAAGCGTTGCCGCCGCATTGCAGACGCTATGGGTAAGTTCCAGAACGACCCATGTATTATGAACATCTGGGTACACGACGGATCTAAGGATATCACCGTTGAGAAGGGTCGCTATCGCGAGATCTTGAAAAACTCTCTTGATGAGATTCTGGCAGAGGAGTTGCCAAACATGAAGTCTTGCCTGGAGGCTAAGCTCTTCGGTATCGGTTTGGAGGCTTACACCGTAGGTTCCCACGACTTCTACGCTGGCTACTGCGCTAAGAACAACGTGATGTACACCCTCGATACAGGTCACTATGAGCCTACAGAGAACGTATCAGATGCAGTTTCAGCACTCCTGCTCTTCGTTCCAGAGTTGATGCTCCACGTATCTCGCCCAATGCACTGGGATTCAGACCACGTAACACTCTTCGACGACAATACACGCAACCTCTTCTCAGAGTTGGTTCGTGCCAATGCACTCGACCGTGCTCACATCGGTCTCGACTACTTCGACGGTTCTATCAACCGCATCGGTGCTTACATCATCGGTGTACGTGCAGCCCAGAAGTCATTGTTGCAGGCATTCCTTGAGCCACTTGATACACTCCGCAAGTACGAGGACGAGGGCAAGCTCTTCCAGCGTCTGGCTCTCCTCGAGGAAGAGAAGACATTGCCATTCGGTGCTGTATATGATTACTTCAACTTGAAGAACAACATCCCAGTTGGCGAAGAGTACATTGCTGACATCGAGAAGTATGAAGCAGAGGTTCTCGCTAAGAGAAACTAAGATATAAGATATTAAAGCAGGCTAAAAGTCCTAGGCTCAGCGAAGCCTAGGATTTTTCAGTCTGCTTGAACCTAAAAACCAAGCAATAAACAATACAATGGAAATATTAATAGGACTTTTAATCATAGCCATCGGCGCATTCTGCCAGTCCAGCTGCTACGTCCCTATCAACAAGATTAAAGATTGGAGTTGGGAATCCTACTGGATAATTCAGGGTGTGTTCGCATGGCTTATTTTGCCTTTTTTCGGCGCTATGCTCGCTGTACCAAGCGGACATTCCTTCTTTGAATTATTCGACGGTTATGGCTTCAATGTAGCGATGACCATGCTCTTTGGTGTGCTCTGGGGCGTAGGCGGACTGACTTTCGGTCTTTCCATGCGCTATCTGGGAGTAGCTTTGGGTCAGAGCATCGCCCTGGGAACCTGTGCAGGTCTCGGCACCATCATGGGTCCAGTATTGCTCAACATCTTCTTCCCAGAGATGGACGCCCTCTCATCACTCACTTTCAGCGTAATTCTCGGTGTGGTAGTCACTCTTCTCGGTATTGCCATCATCGGTGTGGCAGGTAGCATGAAGGCGGCTTCTCTCTCAGAAGAGGAAAAGAAGGCGGCAGTGAAGGACTTCAACTTCCCTAAGGGTCTTGCCATCGCCTTGCTGGCTGGTTTCATGAGCGGATGCTTCAATGTGGGTCTTGCCTTCGGCGACGACATCCATTTCGGCAGTTTCACTCCTGATATGTACAAAACCTTGCCAGCCACCTTCCTGGTTACCCTGGGCGGTTTCATCACCAACGCCATCTACTGTTTCTATCAGAACACCAAGAACCATACTTGGGGCGATTACCAAAAAAAGGAGGTATGGGGCAACAACCTTCTGTTTTGTGCCCTTGCCGGTGCCTTGTGGTACAGTCAGTTCTTCGGTTTGTCATTGGGTAAGGGTTTCCTCACCGAGTCTCCTACCCTCATGACCCTGTCGTTCTGTATTCTGATGGCACTGAACGTAGTGTTCTCAAATGTATGGGGCATCATTCTGAAGGAATGGAAGGGCTGCTCCAAGAAGACCATCACCGTATTAATCGTCGGCATCATTGTCTTGATTATCTCAAGCTTCTTGCCACAGTTGATTTAACACATTAAATAAAATGAAAAGATTTGCATTTAAAATGTATCTCAAGAAGGGATGCGAAAAGGAATATGCCAAGCGCCATGCTGCGATTTGGCCAGAGTTGAAACAGATGATCAAGGATCAGGGTGTGAGCGACTACAGCATCTTCTGGGACAAGGACACCAACCTGCTCTTTGCCGTTCAGAAATGCGATAGCGATACCAACAGCCAGGACACTACCAACGTGGATCCTATCACCCAGAAATGGTGGGATATGATGGCAGACATCATGGAGGTGAATCCGGATAATTCGCCTGTCAGCATCCCATTGGAAGAACTCTTCCACATGGACTAAGATAGAAGTAGAAATCTATCATTTTTACATATTAATAATATAAGTTACTAAAAATCCCCAGGCATTTTCCAACGCCCGGGGATTTTCTATTTTAAAGTTTCCTCTTATATTATCTTGGCAAATTGAAAGCCTTGGTCATCTCAGCCATCTCTTCCTGGCTCATACCATCAGGCTCGAATCCCATGCACTTGGAATCGATGTAGATTTTGGCACTCTTAGAGAGCACGTCAATCTGGTCGAAGGCATCCATCACATCTAAGCCCTTGGCAAAGACGCCGTGCTTCTCCCACATCACTACATCATAATCCTCCAACTCCTTCAAGGTCTCCTCAGCAAGCTTCAAGCTGCCTGGCAACTGATAAGGAACGATACCCAGACCGAGTGGACAGAACGCCTTGGTCTCAGGAATCATGCTCCAGAGCAGGTTGCTCAACACGTCCTTGCCCATAAACTTCTTGTTGTGGCTCATAGCGATGAGTTCGATAGGATGAGTATGAACGGTAGCCTTGTAGCTGGAACCCTTCTCGATGAGACGGGCATGAACACTCAAGTGGCTAGGCAACTCTGATGTTGGCATCACGGCGTTATCTGCGATGATAACATAGCTGGCGCAATCGTCGAGGATGCGGATGATAGAACCATTCTCCATAGGCCAGCGAGCCAAGTCGCGCATGCGCTTGCCTGTACCCTTGCAGAAGAAGTAGCAACCTTTCAAGGCTGGCAATGCTGTACCAATCTGCTTTACTTCGCTGATGGCAGGCAAAGCCTTGATTTCGTCATCTACCAAGTCGGTGATGTTCACGGTGATGTTACCACCATTGCGCTCAGCCCAACCATTCTGCCAGAGGTATCCAGCAACTTCAGCAATCTTCTCGACCTCCTTTTTCAAGGCAGGACGACCTTCTAAAACACTATTCATATTAATCTTGTTATTAGCTTGTTTAAAATTTCTGCTGCAAAAGTAAGCATTTTCCTCCATATCCACCCTATTCTTTTGATATTTCTGCTATGACATTTGGCATCTTTGCATCATTTACTGATTACAGAAGAGGCTTTCTATCTTCCATCATCCCCAAAAACAAATGGCGGACAAAAACACAAAATTTTGAATGGAAGAACAAAAAAACATCGGTTTTTTTTCGTAATTTTGCACCATAATAATAACGCAATAATAATATCACAATAATAATAATGCAACAAAACAATCAAAACATCATTAGAATGAGAAAAAGACTATTTCTACTTCTACTCGCATTCATCTCGCTCTGCCAGATGAATGCAGTGGAAAGAGCAAAGCTCAATTTCAATGGAGGATGGTTGCTCAAGGTGGGCGACTTCCCGGGAGCAGAACAGGCAAACTACCCAGATGCCGGTTGGAAACAGATTACGCTGCCTCGTGCCTTCAACGAGAAAGAAGCGTTCAAGGTTTCCATTGAACACCTCAGCGACACCATCATGTGGTATCGCAAGCACTTCCATATCCAGGAAGTGGGCGACCGCAAGTATTTCATCGAGTTTGAGGGCGTGCGCTTCGGTGCCGACATCTGGCTCAATGGCAAGAAAGTGGGATATACCGAGAATGGTGTGATGGCAAGCGGATTCGACCTGACACCTTATATTATAAAAGGTGAAAATGTCATAGCCGTACGTGTGGATAACTCCTGGAACTATCGTGAGCGCACCAGCGGTCAGCGTTTCCAGTGGAACGACAAGAACTTCAATGCCAACTATGGCGGTATTCCAAAGAATGTGTTCCTCCACATCACCGACAAACTCTACCAGACTCTTCCGCTCTACAATAATCTCAAGACCACAGGTATCTATATCTATGGCAGCAACTATGATATTGCGGGAAAGAAGGTAACGGTAAATGCAGAATCGCAGGTAAGAAATGAGGATTCCAAGCCTCGCTCTTTCCGCTTCTTCGCCAAGGTTCTGGATGCTGACGGTAAGGAAGTGGGCCATTTCGATGGCGAGAGATACACCTTGAAGCCAGGTGAAACCAAAACCGTAAAGGTGAGCGGACTCCTGAGCAACGCTCACTTCTGGAGTTGGGGATATGGCTATCTCTACACCGTAAAGACCCTCTTGAAGGCGGACGACGGCAGCAAGATAGACGATGTAGTGACCAAGACCGGTTTCCGCAAGACCCAGTTTGGCGAAGGCAAGTTCTATCTCAACGACCGTGCCATCATGATGCACGGCTATGCGCAGCGCACCTCCAACGAGTGGCCTGGCGTGGGCATGAGCGTTCCTGCCTGGCTGAGCGACTACAGCAACAAACTGATGGTGGAATCGGGCGGTAACCTGGTTCGCTGGATGCACGTCTGCCCTTGGAAACAGGACATCGAGAGCTGCGACCGAGTGGGCTTGATTCAGGCAATGCCAGCCGGTGATGCCGAGAAAGATGTCTTCGACCGCAGATGGGAACAGCGCCTGGAACTGATGAAGGAAGCCATCATCTACAACCGCAACAACCCTAGCATCATCTTCTACGAGAGCGGTAACAGGGGCGTGAGCCGCGAGCACATGTTGCAAATGAAAGCCATCCGCGACGAGTTCGACCCTCACGGCGGAAGAGCCAGCGGAAGCCGAGAGATGCTCAACATCAACGAGGCTGAGTATGGCGGCGAGATGCTTTACATCAACAAGAGCAAGAAGCACCCGATGTGGTCGATGGAGTATCATCGCGACGAGGGCTTGCGCAAATATTGGGATGAGCAGAGCTATCCTTACCACAAGGAAGGCGACGGACCTCTGTATCGCGGCAAACCTGCCTTCGAATACAACCACAATATGGATACCTTTGCTGCAAGCATGGTAGAGCGATGGTTTGAATACTGGCAGGAGCGTCCGGGCACAGGCAAGCGAGTAAGCGATGGCGGTACCAAGATTGTCTTCTCGGATACCAACACCCATCATCGTGGTGAGGCAAACTACCGTTCGAGCGGTGTAACAGATGCGATGCGCATTCCGAAGGATGCCTTCTTCGCTCATCAGGTGATGTGGGACGGCTGGATATCTCCAGAAAAGGATGCCACCTACATCGTGGGTCATTGGAACTACAAGCCAGGCACCATCAAGCAGACTGAATATGTGGTAAGTACCGGCGACGAGGTAGAACTCTTCGTCAACGGCAAGAGCCTGGGCATGGGCGAACGCAGCAACCAGTGGCTCTTCACCTGGAAGAACGTACCTTTCGAGGCAGGAAAGATTGAGGCTGTGGCTTATACATACGATAAGTCTGATAAGAAATCAAAAGATGCCAAAACCAAGAAGGAGACAAGCCGTTATGCCATCGAAACAGCCGGCGAGCCTCATCACATCAAGCTCACCAGCATCCAGAACCCTGAAGGTTTCAAGGCTGATGGTGCCGACATGGCGCTCATCCAGGTAGAAGTGGTAGATAAGCAAGGCAGACGCTGTCCACTCGATAACCGCACCATCCACTTCAACTATCAGGGCGAAATGGAATGGATTGGCGGATTGGCAACTCCTAACGAGGAAACCCAAAAGGCACTTGCTGCCAAGAACCAGAGCCTCGTGGTGGATAAGAACGAGACAGCAGAACAGAAGGCAGCCCGCAAAGCTGCAGATATTCTAGACTCTACAGATAGCGACAATACCTTCGATAATTACATCGGAAGGATTGATTTACCTGTAGAATGCGGCGTGAACAGAGTTCTGATACGCAGTACCGTAAATCCTGGCGATATCAAGATTTGCGCTGGTGCTGATGGCATCAAGGGCGTGGCAAGCATCGATTTAAAGACAAACAAGGTAGATATCGAACACTATTTGCCTCAGATGACTCTAAAGGAAGATCTCTCTCGTGGCGAAACGCCATCTACCCCATCCTATACCGATATCAAGGAGACCATTGATATCACCGGTGCCGTGGCTGGTGTAAACCAGGAAGATGCCCAGAAAACTTTCGATGATGATGAGACCACAGAATGGAAGAGCGATGGCAAGCTTGAGAATGCCTGGATCACCTATCTGTTTACCGAGAAAGAGAAGGTGGATGAAATCACCGTAAAGCTCACGGGATGGAGACTCAAGATGTATCCGCTCGCCATCTTTGCCGGCAAGAAGAAGGTCTGGGAGGGTTATACCTATGCCAGCCTCGGCTATGTCCACATCAAAATAGACAAGCCAGTGAAGGCAAAGGACATCACCATCAGGATGATGGGCGATGCCAAGAGCAAGACCCAGCTCAGCGATACCAAGGAACTGGCTGGCGGCAAGGCAAGCACCCTCGATTTCATCGGAATCAAGAAGGGCAAGCCGGTATTGAGAATCGTAGAAATTGATTTTCTGAAGAACAAATAAGAAAGAGTTCTTCAAGAATGATATGAGTTCATCAAAGTATAGATAATAGTAAAAAAGAAAGCTAGCTACTTCAGTTGAAGCAACTAGCTTTCTTTTTTTTATTTCATTCAATTCATCAGATCATTTGCCAGTTCGATACTTCGTTGGACTCACGCCAAAGAAGTTCTTAAACGACTTACTGAAGTAATACGGATCGCCAATACCTACCTGATAACCCACTTCGGCAACCGTAAGTCTATCATCCTTCAAAAGTTCGGCAGCCTTGTTCATACGCAAAGAACGGATATAATCATTTGGCGTTGTACCCGTAATGCGTTTTATCTTCTTATAGAAGGTTGTGCGACCATACCCCATACTCTCGGCAAAACTATCAATATTGAGTTGTGGGTCGGCGATATGCTCAGCAAGCCAGACATCCAGCACAGCCTGGAATTTCTTGTCCTGTTCGTCCCTGATTACTTCAGGAGCCGCAGCCTTGACGCTACCAGCCGACTGCTGTCCATACACCTGCTTCAAGTGGTTGCGCTGTTCCAAGAGCTGGCAACAGGTGGCAATCAGGATGTCGGTATGGAATGGTTTCTCAATATAAGCATCCGCTCCTGCATCTATGCCCTTCAGCTTCTTGTCGTCTGCAGTAAGTGCCGTTAATAAGATAAAAGGTAAATCAGTAAGAGCAGAATCACTTCTCACCTTCTTCACCAACTGATATCCACTCATTCTAGGCATCATCACGTCACTCACAATCAAGTCTGGTTTCTGTTCCTGTATCTTTTCCCAAGCTTCTTGCCCATCAGCAGCCAAATCAATCACGAAATAACGCTGCAACTCGTTCTTCAGGAACTCCCTCACATCATTATCATCCTCTATCACGAGCACCCGGTAATGATTCAGCGGCTTAGGCGGCATTTCCCGGTATTCCATCTCTAGGGCCGTTCGCGGCTTACAGTTCTCCTCTTGTGTCACCGCATTATCCACAGCCATGAAGTCTTTCTCCTCATACACTTTTTCATCCACAGGCAATTCCACGCGGAAGATGCTGCCTTGAGGCTGATTATCGTGATAGGAGATTTCACCATGATGTACACGCACCAACTCTGCCGTCAGATGCAAACCGATACCGATACTATCATGCGAATAACTACTGCGGTTAAAACGCTGGAAGAGTAAATCCTGCTTCGATTTCTCAACCCCCACACCCGTATCTTCCACAGATATGAGCAAGCTCCGATTGTCATTCAGCGACACACGCAAAGCAACATCTCCATGACTCGGAGTATATTTTAGTGCATTCGACAAGAGATTGTAGATAATCTTGTCCAGATAGTTGCGATCCACATACATCTCGTAACTCTTATCAAAAGGCAGGAACATTAAGTTGATATGCTTACCCTCGGCAATATTACAGAAGTTCAAGAAGATGTCTTGCAGAAAGGCGATGACATCCGTTTTCTCCAAGGCAAGCTGCAGCTTGTCGTTCTGCATTTTTCTGAACTCCAGGAGCTGATTGATGAGTCTCATCATTCTCTCCACACTTTTCGCCATCGACGAGAGCGGTTGCTTCATCTCTCCCGGCATCTTATCCACGGTCTTGAGTCGGTCCATATCACCCTTGATGATAGTAAGCGGCGTACGGAACTCGTGCGAGATATTTGTGAAAAAGCGAAGTTTATACTCCGTGAGCTGGTTTTCTACCTTCACCTTGTTGCGCAGATTATTGATACGGCGGAAGTTGACATATACATAATAGATGGCGAGCGCCACGAGTGCTATATATATAAGGTATGCCCACCAGGTGGCATAGAAAGGCGGGCGCACCTCTATATTGAGCGCCACCTCTTCTGGCGACCATACACCGTTGGCATTGCAAGAACGCACGTACAGGGTATAATGCCCCACTGGCAGATTGCGATATTGCGCAAAGTTGATACGCGAGAGATTGCTCCAATCCTTGTCATACCCCTTGAGATAATAGGTGAATGAGCTACCATTCTTCTTGGCATAATAGAAATCCGAAAAATAGAAGGTGAGCGAATTCAGATGATAGCTGATGGAGAATTCCCGGGAACGGGTCAGTGTACCATCCAATCGAGCCTCATCCCCTTCCAATTCTCCAATAGAGATACCATTTGCCTCTATCTTGGTAATCGCTAGAGGGAAAACAGGCTTGCTCTCGTGGATATCACCCGGATTGAAGGTCATCACACCATGATGAGTGGCAAAGGCAAGGTTGCCATTGTCCAACTCCACAGCATTATCCTCAGTACAGGCATTCTCCAATGAGTTGGCACCAAAATAGAAATTATTAAACGTACCCTTGCGGAAACGGGAGATACCGTTATCAGTACCCAGCCACACATCTCCCGACTGACGATGTTCCACGATGCTCTGCACATTATTATCTGCCAAGCCATCACGGGTGGTATAAGTAATGGTATCCTTTCCATCTATCATCTTCACACCGTTTCCGATGCTTCCTATCCATATTCTTCCCTTGCTGTCCTCATACACGCTATGCACCTCATCGTTCACCTGGTCTGTAGGCGAAACATGAATCATCTGAAAAGCCTTGTGGTTACGCAATATTTCATCAGGATTGAAACGCAAGGCTCCCCGACTGGTGCAAAGCCAGATGTTGCCCTGCTTATCCATCTCCATGTTGCGAGCCTGCAACGACTTACTCTCTATCACATGAATAAACTTCCCGTTCAGATAAACTTCCAGTCCTGCATCGAAAAGTGAAACCCACATTCTGTTTTTCTGATCAAAAAGAATATCACTGAGT
Source organism: Prevotella sp. (assembly GCA_022732315.1). The sequence continues at coordinate 18,584 of JAIJUV010000002.1, read as the reverse complement.
TTTCCCTTTCCGATAGATTCCGGACTGTCAGAATGCACATGATTCTTACCACCATCAACATCAAAGACACCTTTTTTTCGAGTACCCACATAAAGCTTACCCTTCGCATCCTGCGCCACTGATGTTATATCATCATGATAGCTATCAAAAGACCGGAAGTTCTTCAACTGTCCATCCGCCACCTTACTGCCATTCTGCATGTTGCTGATATAAATACTCTTGCCCACACGCTTGAGAAGGCGAACATCATCTTCGTGATTGATACCCGACCTATCACCGTTATAATATAGATAGCTGGCCTCCGACTGGGCAAAGTTGATGACATACACACCCATATTCTCCAGAGATACCCAAAGATTATGTGCCTTATCTACAAAAGGAGTATATACATAAGGCGATGGGAGAAGGTCAGCATACGACTCCAACTTTTCCTTTTGGGTATCATAAGAGAAGAGTCCATTTCCATAGGTGGAAATCCATAATTTTCCATCACTTGCAGCATAAAACTGATAGCGTGGCTCACTGTTCAACTGCAAGAGATGCTGATTATAGATGCCCTCGAAATGATAAGTCTTCTTAGATGTAAGATAGAAGACGTCGCTACCATCCAAGGCCAGAATGATGGCATTGCCCATGTTATCCTGCACCACATGTGGCTGCTTAGGATTGTAAGCAGAACGAACCACCTGTCTTGATTCAATCAGATACTGATAGATACCATCATTGGTGGTCAGGAAGATAGATCCACCCCAGTAGGAAGCCTCCGTTACCTTGCGTACCGATTTATTGAGGAAGGCAGAAAAGATATTAACAAACTTTCCGTTTTTACATTGATAGATGGTACCATCACCAGCCACCAAAAGCTCCTTATTTCCTGCCTGAATGTAGTTGATTACATCAGAAACAGGGAGCGACATTTTTACTGAAGCAAAGTTCTTTCCATCAAAACGGATGCGTTTTCCCTCACCTTTCTCATTCCAAACCATCATCTCAGAAGCAGAAAGAAGGGTGTAACCTTTGATGGGTTGACTATAGCTGCCATTGCCCGTGAAATCTACAAAGGCATTTTTCTCAATATCGTAGCAGCTATAGAGACGACCACGAAGACGAATCCACAAGAATCTGTCTCCCCATGGCTTGATTCCTAAAATACGGGAATCCTGCATGAACTTACGGTTGCCCGCAGTGGACGGCTTCAACACTTCGGTTTGATACCCATCATAGCGCACCAATCCCGAAGTGGTGGCAAACCAAAGGTAACCATACTTGTCTTGTTGTATCGTACGAACATAATTCGTAGGCAATACATTGTCAACAGAGAGTTGATATACACTCTGTGCACAAATCTTGAGTGGCAGAAAAGTTGCCAGCAGCAACATCATAAAGCCCTCAACACGTAGAATCGTCTTTTTATTCATTAGCCAGTTTTTTAATCGGTTTATACGAAATGTGTTGCAAAAATAGCGAAAAAAACTTGTATTCATGTACAAAAGCACAAAAAAAGAGGCACCGATGCGGATATTTTCCATCATCTTGCACAATATTCCATTTGTATCATCACTATTCCTTATACTTTTGCAGCAGAAACTAGACAAGGCATCACTTGAAGCAAAAACAAACGATAGCCTACCTAGCGAAATATCATTTAATATAAACAATAAAACAACAACAATTATGAAAAAGATTTTCACGCTTATTGCATTAGCCGTTATGGCTATCGCCCCTAAGTCAGCTTTCGCTCAAGAGGGCATCACCCAGACTACGTATTGGAATTTCGACCAGTTTCAGGCAGGAAATGAGAATGTAGCATTTAACACTCCTGTTAATTATGGCGGACTGTACATTGTAGGCCATGCAGAAGCTACAGCAGCCACTACCGTTGCTAAAAGCTTAAAGGATGTCAAATTGGGAGACCAGACTTATCAGATTAATTATGGTATTAAATTACCAGGTGCATATACCTCTAAAATAGCAACCAAGGCTTCTGAAATTACCAAAGATGCCATTGCCTTCGATGCAGGATGTGCAGGAACACTTTATGTATATGCAGAAGGAACAGATGCAGCTCGTGGCATCATCGTTTACTTCAACGGCGAGAAGAAAGATGAATTTACAAATCCTACTAAGGGCGAACAGTTCACAGCCAGCGTAAACAACGACCAGGCAGGTACCTATTATATCACAACCGTAAGAGCTGCACAAATCTATGCTGTAAAGTTTGTTCCAACAAACGAAACCGCTTCTACAAAAAAAATTACTTTGCCTGAGCAGGGTGTCATGACTTTCTCTGATGTTCACGCTTGGAAAGTACCTACAGGTTTGAAGGCTTACATCGCAGGTGTTCAGAAGACCCAGAAAGACGAAACCATCACTTTGGCACTTACTGAGGTTGAGACAATCCCTGCATGCACAGGTGTGATTCTTGAAGGCAAGGGTAACGAGAGTTACGATCTGACATCTACCGACTGTGGCACTGCCATGAAAGAGGATGGTTCAAAATCATTGGTTGATCTGAATTATGCACTCCGTCCAGTTATCTCTGACTATACCTTGGAGAAAACAGAATTAGCTTATGCTGGCGATGCTACAGACAAGAAAGCCTTCCACAACTATATTCTTGGTGTAAAGGATGGCAAGGCTGTATTTGCTCCAACAGAAGCAGGCACACTTGCTGCCGGCAAGGCATACTATAAGATTCGCCGCGACCAGGACAAGCTCGCCAAGGCTATCAAGGAAAACCCAGCTGCAGCAAAGGCTATTTTCTTCAACTTTGGTGGTAATGGTGAGACAACAGGCATCAATGGTATTGAGAACGAGGCTAAGAAGAATGATGGCATCATGTTCAACTTGGCAGGTCAGAAGGTTCAGAAGTCATACAAGGGTATGGTCATCATGAACGGCAAGAAGTTCATCAACAAGTAACCAAACGAAGTTTCGGTTCATAGAATCGAAACTTCTGCTCAAAAAAGATAAAAACAACATTTTTTAAAGGCAATCATTATGAATAAAAAACAATATATCGCACCTTGCGTAGAGATATGCAACGTAGAGTTGGAGAATGCAATTCTGGCAGCATCCGGGGTTCAAGGCGAAGCAGAAAGCATCGGTTTCGATGAAGAGTATGCAAAACCAGAAACTGCCCTCTCAAGAAAGCACTATGGCATTTGGGACAATTAAAGGTTAAGAGTAAATTTGTTTCTATAAATGTAAACCTCTCCATATTTATTTCAATATGCGAGAGGTTTTCTTTTTAAAAACTCACTTTTTTATTCGTCAAAACAATCATAAAAAAGCAATAACATGACAAACAACTTGAAAAAACTTATTTCCTTTGCATCTTTGATGGCATTATCACTTCAACTTCATGCCATCAACTACTACATTTCCCCAACCGGAAATGACAACAATGCAGGAACCAGAGAGGATGCACCTCTCGCCTCTCTGACCACAGCCCAGAAAAAAGTAAAGGCAGGTGACGTGGTATACATTCTGCCAGGAACCTACCAGGTGAAAGAAAACGAGATGATGGATAAGACATCCAGCAACGTTTGGGACATCATCTTCGATTTCGCTACCAGCGGAACAGCAGATTCACCTATTATATATAAAGGTGTACAGGATGCACAGGGCAATCGCCCCGTGTTCGACCTCTCTGCCATCAATACCGGCAAAAGACTCACCGGATTCTATATCCGTGCCAAATACCTGGAGTTCTCCAATTTCGAGGTTATCGGCATCAACGTTCCCAAATCCTCGAGCAATACACAATCAGAAAACATCCGTATCAACGGAGGAAGCTACTGCAGATTCTATAACATCGCAGCCCACGACGGTATGGGAATCGGATTCTATCTTACAGGACGTTCGGCACATAACATCATCAGCCATTGCGATGCCTACAACAACTTCGACTCCGTGAACATCTCTGTAAACAATGGCGGCAACAGCGACGGATTCGGCTGTCATGTCAGCGCAAACTACGAAGGCAACGTATTTGAATATTGCAGAGCCTGGCAAAACAGTGACGACGGATTCGATTTCATCAACTGTCAGTCGGCAGCCACTGCCAGATACTGCATAGCCTACCGCAATGGTTTCGACAAAGACGGCAACAGGCGTGCCGATGGCAATGGATTCAAGGCAGGAGGTTACGGTATGGGCAAGGAAGTGAAAATTTCCTCTGTACCGATGCACGAGGTGAGCCACTGCCTGTCGGTGGGCAACAAAGCCAATGGTTTCTATACCAATCACCACTTGGGCGGCGTCAAGTTCGACCATAATTCAGCCTACAGGAATGGCAGTTATAACTACTCTTTCGTCAACAGAAAAGGAAGTTCTCTTGATGATGCCATTGATGTGAATGGCTACGGGCACATCGTAACCCATAATATCTCCTACAAATCAAGCAAGATAGTGAAATCCATCGACATCAGCCAATGCACTATCCAGGACAACTCGTTTACCTGCACCGGCAACGTATGGGAGAATGAAGCCTTCAATGACTCCGATTTCTACAGCCTGAACCTTGAAGAGTTAACAGCTGCAAGAAATACAGACGGCAGTCTGCCAACCATCAACTTCATGCGATTGAAAGATGAAAGCAAGGACTATGGCTACGGAACTTTCAACACAGATTCTGCAACCACGGGCATAGGCAATATCACCATCAATCCATCAAAAGACGGATATTACTTCACCCTGGATGGCAAGCGGGTGACTCATCCACTCCGCAACCACCTATATATCCGCAACGGAAAGAAATTCATCAATAAATAACAAGCATCATGAAAAAATTCATTTGTATACTATCTATCCTGACACAGGCTATGGCACTCTGTGCCAAGAACTATTACGTGTCACCACAAGGCAAAGACAAGAACAACGGTTTAAGCAAGTCAAAAGCCTTCGCCTCTCTTGCTCAAGCCCAAGCTCTCGTAGCTCCAGGAGACACCATTTTTATCATGCCAGGAACCTACAAGGTAAAGCAGAAAGACCTGATGGCTCCCACCTATCAAAAGGTATATGCCGTCGCCTTCCTGCTCGATAAGAGTGGAACAGCCCAGAAGCGCATCAGCTACATCGGCATGACGGATGACCAAGGCAAACGCCCCGTGTTCGATTTCTCGGAGGTAAAACCGGATGCCCGCATCACCGGATTCCTGCTGAGAGGCAGCTATCTCCACATCAAGAACATTGAGAGTATCGGTATTCAGGTAACACAACCCCATCATACCCAAAGCGAAAACTTCAGAATATTCAATGCTTCTCATAACAAGCTGGAGAACGTCTCAGCTCACGACGGCATGGGAATAGGATTCTATCTCATCAAGAAATGTGCACACAACTACTTCATCAATTGTGATGCCTACAACAACTTCGATACCGTTTCGGAAAACGGAAAAGGCGGCAATAGCGACGGATTCGGATGCCACCCGGGAACACTCGACAGCGAAGAGAATGTATTCATCGGTTGCAGAGCCTGGTATAACAGCGATGACGGTTACGATCTCATCAACGCCCAAGCCCCGGTGAAGTTCCTCTATAGCATCGCCTACAAGAATGGATTTGCCAGCATCAATGGCGAAGACAAGAAGATAGCAGATGGAAACGGATTCAAATGCGGAGGCTATGGCATGGGAAAAGTGGCCAGAACGAAGTTTGATAAAGCTCCGATGCATATTGCCGAAAACTGCATCTCGGCTGCCAACCGTGCCAATGGTTTCTATGCCAACCACCATCTGGGAGGTCTGCACTTCATCCATTGCTCGGCCTATAAGAACGGCGGTGCCAACTATAATATGACCAACAGAAAGGACAGAACCGAAACGGGCAACAGCAATGTAAACGGCTATGGTCACATCATAGAAAACTGCCTCTCATACGGTTCGGATGCCATCAAGAGCAACAAACATCTGATGAAGGTTGACGGAGACAGAAAGGACTGCACCATACAGAACAACTCCTTCAACTGGAATGAAGCCACCCAGAAGTGGGACAACGACAAGAAACTGACAAAGAGCAGTTTCAAGAGTCTGGATGCCCAAGAACTGCTGGCAGAACGAGACAGCCAAGGCATGCTGCCATCTTTCCATTTCCTCGAACCAACCCAGCCGAGCGGATATGGATACAACTTTGCTGATTACCAACGCCTGGTAAATGAATACAGAAACAGATAAGAAGTATAAATTTCCATCAATATGCACGATAGAACAAAGCATATTGATGGAAATATCTTACTTTTGCAGCAGGAACAATCCAACAGACAATCACAGATTTTAAACTTATAAACAAAAATAATTATGACAATCAAAAGTAACATAAAAAGAATTCTCGTCATAGCATTAGCCCTACTGACCATGGTGTTGAATGTAAATGCAAAGATTCACACCATAGGTGATTCTACCATGGCAGACTATGACCAGAACGAACCAGACCAGAAAGGAATGTATGGATGGGGACAAGTGTTTGGCGATTATTTCACCAACGGCATGACAGTGAAAAACTGGGGCGACCGTGGTGAGAGTGCCCGCAGTTTCTATCGCAAGTTTTGGCCTAAGGTCAAAACAGAAATCAAAAAAGGGGACTATGTCCTCATTCAATTCGGCCATAACGACCAGAAATCAGTAGCGACTGATGTTTATCGCGAATATTTAAGTAGGTTTATATGTGAGACGCGTGAGCTTGGTGCCACTCCTATCCTTGTGACATCCATTTGCCGCAAGCTCTTCGAGGGCACCAAGATTTCACGCCTCGGACGTATAGACAATGGCAAGGCACATGGCGTGGATGAGAATGACCACACCTACGACTACCCTCATCACATGAAGAAGGTGGCCGATTCCCTAAAAGTGGAATGCCTCAACCTCACAGCAGCCTGCAAGGAATATATGGAATCCTGGGGACCAGAAGGCTGCAAGCAGTTTTTCCCAGCCGGCGGTTCTACCCACACCAACGAACTGGGTGCAAGAGTAAACGCCCAACTGGTGGCACAGCTGATGTACAAGGCAAATATCCTCAAGAAATACATCAACATCAACAAGATTTATCTTCCAAAAAATGACGGAAAGATAGCCATTGTTGCCAGTCCTAAGAATGATTCCGATTCTGCAGAAGAAGACTGGAACTACTATATGGTAAAGACGGGAGCCGATGGTTATGCCGTATTCGGCAATCTTTCAGGCGAAAACCTCGCAGTTCCAGAAGGTCTGATTGCCTACGGCGTGATTCAAGGCACAGAGAGCAACCTGGTAAAACTCGTAAAGGTGGGCAACGTGATACCTATGAACGTAGGGATTATCGTAAGAGGCAAGCCCAACACCGAGTATTCGCTTACAGCCACCACAGAGGCTCCGATGTTCAAGCGTCAAAAGCAGAACCTGCTCAGGGTGAGCGAAAAGACCGAAGCCATCAAGGCCAAGGAAAAAGGCGGCTACAATTATCTCTTTACCAGCGAGAAGAAGAAGATTACCTTTATCCCAGCCGACGGAAAGACTTCGCTGCGCATCAAGCGAGCTTATCTGGTGAGTCCAAACAAACAGGAAAGCATCACCATCGAGCGCAGACAGAGCAACGGCAACGCAACAGCCAAATAGAAAGAATAAAATCATTTCACGTGTCACAGATATAAAACTCAAAACAATGAACAAGAAAACTTTCATGATTCAAGCCATCCTTGCCGCTTGCTGCATCGTTACATCCTGCAGCAGCGACACGGTGGATGGCGACAAGGAATATTTTACTCGTGGGCAAATAGCCTATACACTGGAAGATGAAAGCAAGATTTTCTTCTTCGACAATGGGGATGGCACTGCCATGGTTACCTACAACCGCAAATATCCCATACAGCTCAACGACAACAACCAGGCAAAACTGACCACCTACGTAGGATCAGTAACCATCCCAGAGACTTTCACCGTGGATGGAAAGACTTACCGGGTAACCAGCATAGATGAGATGGCTTTCGCCAACAACACTACGCTCGCCCAACTCACCCTTCCGGAAACCATTACCACCTTCGGACAGGGTGCATTCGCCAACTGTTCGGCGATGACAGCCGTCAACATCCCTGCATCCATCCAGGAAATCCCAGGCGCCTGTTTCGCCCAATGCAAGAAGATGGAAGCCTTCACCCTGCCAGAGCAGGTGAAGACCATCGGCAGCCTGGCATTCGCCAACTGCGCCAAGGCAAGCAAGATAGAGCTCAACGAGGGCATCACCACCATCGGCGAACGTGCCTTCCTGGGTTGCTCAGCCGTCAGGGAAATCACTCTGCCAAGCACCGTCAGCAAGATGGGCGGCAACGTTTTCTACAGAGCCAGCAAACTGACCAAGGTTCATGTCAAGGCAACAACCCCTCCGGCATTGCAAGATTCCCTGGGCGATTATATTTCGAAGGCTACACTCTATGTGCCTACAGGCTGCAAGAGTGCATACGAAGCCGACAAACTCTGGAGCAAGTTTAATACAATAGAAGAAGAATAAGTCATGAAACATATATTATTCACCCTACTCTTAGCCTCAGCCAGCATCTCTGGCATGGCACAAAACACAAAGACCATCCATGGTGTCATCACCGACGGAAACGGCGACCCGGTGATTGGCGCCACCATCAAGGTGGGCAAACAGGGCACCGTTACCGATATGGATGGCAAATACACCCTGTCGGTTCCTAATGGCACCCACCAGGTAGAAGTTTCCTACATCGGCATGAAGACCAAGAAAGTCAGCATCAAAGGCAACAAGGCTAGTACCACCCTGCAGGAAGATTCCAAAATGATGGACGAAGTGGTGGTTATCGGTTATGGTTCCGTTAAAAAAGGCGATGTAACCAATGCCGTAGCCAAAGTAAAGGGAGACCAGTTGAAAGACCGTCCTGTGAGCAATATTGCAAGTGCTTTGCAGGGAGAGTTGGCTGGTGTTGAAATCCGTACCACCAGCGGTGCGCCAGGCAGTGGCGTTCAGATCAACGTGCGTGGTGCAACATCTATCAACGAGAGTGGCAACTCAAATCCTCTCTTCGTGGTAGATGGCGTTCCTATGGACGAAGACTTCGACCTCGTCAACCTCAACCCTCAGGACATCGAGAGCATCGAGGTATTGAAGGATGCATCTTCCAGCGCCATCTATGGAAGCCGTGGTGCCAATGGTGTAGTAATCATCACATCCAAGAAAGGTAATGATGAGGGCAAGGTGAGAGTAAACTTCAGTGCCGACTATTCCCTGAACGCTCCCGAACGATACATGGACATCATGAGTCCTACTGAGTGGATTGAATGGAGAAAGAAGGCTAACAATGTGCGCTACGTCAACCAATATGGATTAAAGGGTGCAAAGGAAACCGATACTTACGCTGAACGCATCGCCTTCATCGGCAGTGTGAGCGTAAACTATGTAAACGATCCTCGATGGGATATGCCAAACTATGGCGGTCTCTCTCTCATCGACTGGCAGAAGGAAATCTTCCAGACAGCCCTGGCACAAAATTACAACCTCTCTGTTTCATCAGGCAACAAGAAGAGCAACTTCCGTGCTTCCCTGGGCTATGTCAACCAGGAAGGTATCGTTATCAAGACAGGATTCGAACGCATCAATCTTAAGATGAGCGCACAGACCACCGTCAAGGACAAGTTGACCTTGGGATTCGACCTGGCTCCACAATTTACCGTTACCAAGGGTGGCAACGTGGACGGCAAGGGCAATACCGCCCAGCTGGCCCTGACCCTGGCTCCGGTTGCCGAAGCCGAAGCCGGACTCTATACCGGTGCCCAGCCATACACTCGCTATCTCTGGGCAGGAAGTGCGATTAGTCCTATTGCCAACATGGAATACTCCAGCTATCGTGACGAGAAAATCCGACTCAATGCATCTGCTTTTGCCCGTTATCAGATTCTTCCGGAACTGACAGTCGAAGTTTTGGGCAGCTGGCTGTTTGTCAACAGCGAGCGCCATCGCTTCACCCCAAGCAGCCTTAATAGATATTGGGCTTCTTATCCTGAAGGATATTATAGCGACGGAAGCTGGACAGGTAGTCGCAGCCATAAATATTTAGGTCAAGCCACTGCCACTTATAATAAGGATTTCGGCAAGCATCATCTCAATGTGGTGGGCGGCTGGTCTGTGGAAATGACCAAGGACGGAAGTTCTTACACCATTGGTGCCACACAATATCCAAACAATGCCCTGAATGGCGGATTCTCGGATATGACCACCGTTACATTGAAGAATGTATCTGCTGTTTATAACACAGAAGACCGACTGGTATCTTACTTTGGCCGTGCAGAATATGGCTTCGATAGCCGCTATTTACTCAATGCCAGCATCCGAAGAGATGGTAGCAGCCGATTCGGAAAGAATAAGAAATGGGGCACCTTCCCTGCCGTTTCTGGTGCATGGAGAGCCAGCAACGAGAAGTTCTGGAAGAACAACTGGCTGGTAAATCAGGCAAAACTCCGTATAAGCTATGGTGTAAATGGCTCTAACTCTATCCCGAGCAACTCTGCCTATGGCATACTCAGTAACAACAACTATAGCCAGGACGGCAAACTGACCACGGGTTTCATCCCGGGAAGCACCGCCAATGATGAGTTGGGATGGCAGAAGACGGATTCATGGAATGCCGGTATCGACCTGGGGCTCTTCAACAATCGCATTTCTTTGGCTGTGGATTACTACATGAAGAATATCCGTGATATGCTTTATCAGATTACCCTGCCTGCCGATATGGGTTATACACGTGGATATACCAATGTGGGCAATATCCGGAACACAGGTATCGAACTGGAATTGAAAACAGAGAACCTGACGGGAAGATTGCGCTGGACCACCAACTTCCAGTTCTCCTGGAACAAGAATAAGGTGATTGACTTGGGAGCTAACTCTACCATCTTTACAGGCTATGACCATTCTACCCAGGTGATTGAAGTGGGTCGCCCTGCAGGCGAATACTATCTCTATGATGCTGTAGGCGTTTACGAGACTGCCGAGGATTTGAAGAAATATCCTACCCAGACAGGTTCGGTAGTAGGTACGGTTCGTTATCGTGATGTCAGTGGTCCAGATGGTGTGCCAGATGGTAAGATTACCGAGGCCGACCGTGTTCACATGGGACATCCGCAGCCATCATGCACCTATGGTATGACCAACAGCTTCAAGTATAAGAATTGGACAGCCTCTTTCCTCATTACGGCACAGACTGGTGGTAAGATATATGGTGCGCTAGGCCGTGCCTTCGACCGTCAGGGTATGGGAACATCGGTGAATGTATTGAGAAAGTGGAAGAACATGTGGTTCTCTGAAAGCGACCCGGGCGATGGCCATACACCACGTGCATGGGGATCGGGTATCAACGAAGAGTATGATAACCGCTGGCTCTACAGCAGCGACTTCATCAAGTTGAAGAATGTAACCCTCTCTTACAACTGGCGCATGCCTAAAAAGGCATTTATCAGTAACGTTCTCCTCAGTGCCAGTGTAGAGAATGTATTCATGATTGATTCATATGATGGAGGTTATTCACCAGAAAGCAACAACTCAACAAGCCGCATCTCAAGCTACGATTACGGAGCATATCCAATGGCAAGAACATTCAATTTTGGTGTAAATATTCAATTCTAAACAAGCAAAACAATTATGAAACTATATCAGTATATTATAATAGGTGTAGCAGCCCTGAGTCTCACAGCCTGTGATGATTTCCTCACGGTAACACCAAAGAACACGGAGACCACTGATAACTTCTACCAGACAGAAGCTCAGATGGACCAGGCTCTTACCGGACTTTACGGAACGCTGAAGCCTATACCTAAGTATCTCTTCGCCATGAGCGAACTCCGTTCAGACAATACCTGGGTGCTCACAGACAGCAAGCAGAACGACTATGCCGATGTGGCCACCTTTAATGCCAATGGTCTTCTTACCGACAACATCGTGTCGGGATGCTGGAGCGATTACTTCAAGATTGTATCCGCCGCCAACACCTTCCTCGACAAAATAGAGGCACTCGACTTCAACGACCTGAAAGTAAAGAAGCAGTATAAGGCAGAGGCACGCTGCATCAGAGCCCTGGCTTACTTCGACCTGGTCAGATTCTTTGGCAGAGTTCCTGCTCCTACCCATATTCTCACTACCAACCAGTCGTTTGAATTGAGACAGAGCGAGGCGGTAGATGTATATAACAGCATCATCGTACCCGATTTGCAATATGCAGTAGAAAACCTGGCAGAGACGGCTTCCGATTATCAGGGCAAGGCACACAACGAGCGCCTTACCCAGGTGGCAGCCAAGGGATTCCTGGGTAAAGTATATCTCACCATGGCAGGCTTCCCACTCAACGATACAGCCAAGAAAGCAGAGGCACAGCAGCTCTTCAAGGAGGTTATCGATTATGCCACAGCCAGGAACAAGTATTGGATGGCCGACATGGACGCCTGGAACCAGAGCTGGCTGCACGAGAACGATAACAAGTATGCCATCTTCGAGATTCAGTATATCGCAGAAGCCGGACAGGGCAATCCGATGGTAACACTCACCGTACATAGCAACCCAGGCACAGACTGGTGCGGCAACAACCTCGTGACTGGTACCCACGTTTATATAGAACGAGGACTCCAGCGCCACTTCATTGCCAAAGATGAAATTACGGGAGAATATATAGACAAACGTGCCGACGGAACCCTCAACCTCAAGGAGACTGTAGATGAAGACGGTAACATCGTAACCAGCGAAGGAAAAACGTTCTATACAAAGTATTTCGAAAGCAAGGTGAAGCGTGCCAAGTTTGGAATGTCGGATATGGATGCCACTATCGTTGATCGCAGCTACTGGCCACAGAACTTCCAGCTACTCCGCATCGAAGACATCATGTTGCTTTATGCAGAGTGCGTGGGCAATACCATCGAAGGCAGAGAAGTGGTGAACAAGATTCGTCGCCGCGCAGGACTTGCTGATCTGGACATCAACTTATCTGAAGAAGAATTCCAGAAGGCTGTGCAGGATGAGCGCAGATACGAACTTGCCGAAGAAGGCGTAAGATGGTTTGACCTGGTTCGCAGAAACGAGTATGTAGATACCATCAAGCAGATGTTCATTGATGATGATGACACCGAGAATGGCACCTACAAGCAATACGCCAACCGTGTGAACGCCGACATGTATCTCTATCCTATCCCACAAAGTCAGATAGAAGTACGCAAGGGGCTATACACCCAAAACAAGGGATACTAAAAGCCGAATTTCATCTCAAAAATGAAGGATGAATTGCTTTTCTACACATAAATTCATGTCTTTATAGGCATAATTGACACAAAAAGGCGTGGTTTCGAACGATATAACCACGCCTTTTTCTTTTTTATTGCGTAATTTTGCAGGCAAATCAATAACAACATAACAATACAATCAGAAGATGAAGAAAATTATCTGCATTTTATTCGCAGCCATGAGCCTGATGCCAGCGGCTGCCAAGAAACAGCCAGCCGTGGTAATCCTCACCGCTGGACAGTCGAACACCGATGGACGAGTGATGAACACCGACCTTCCTGCCGAAATCCAGAAGCAGAAATACAAATACTGCCAGTGGAGTTTCGGTTCCAGCAGCCTCTCAGGCGAAGGTAAGTTCGAGACCTTCTGGCCCCGAATCAACAACCGAAACAAACCGGGTCGCTGGGCTTACGATGCCATCGTATATTGGAACGTAGAGAAGAAACTCAAAAAGAACTTCTACGTCATTAAGGAGAGTCTGGGCGGCACCGCCATCGACACCCTCTGCCGCAGCACTAGCAAGCAATACTGGAATGCTTCACCAGAATACCTTGCCAAAAACGTGGCTTCCGACAAGGGCGGAAAGAGCCTGCTCAAGGCTTTCACCGAGAATATCGGTGCCTGCATCGACAACCAGCTGAGCCATCTGCCAGAGGGATACGACATCAAATTCATGCTCTGGCACCAGGGAGAAAGCGACCGCCATCAGGCAAAGAACTACTATCACAACCTGAAGCAGATGCTCACCTATATCCGCACCTATCTTGTAGAGAAAACAGGCAATAAGAAATATGCCAACCTACCTATTATAATAGGTGGAATCTCACATAAGAGCAAGCAGTGGAGCCAAGGTGTGGAAGATGCACAGCATCGACTTGCCCAGGAAGACAAGAATATCTATGTGGTAGATGTGCCAAATGCCAGCCTGCGCAGCGATGTTCTGCACTTCGATGCCGAGGGGGCTCAGGAATTGGGCAACAAGATGTTCCAGCTTATTGAGAAGAAAAAACTTCTGAAGTAAAGACATGAGATCAATAGGTTACATTATACTTTCACTTTTGAGCATGGTGCCTTCGGGCATTCATGCTCAAAGTATTTCCATCGCCAAGTATGCCGACAACAGAAAGGCTGCCATCTCCTTTACCTTCGATGATGGTCTCAAAGAGCAATACTCCATCCTTTTCCCGAAGATGAAAGAACTGGGCATCAAGGGCACCTTCTGCCTCATCGGTTCACGCATGAACCAACAGCCCAAGAACCCCGAGAAGCAAACCTTTACCTGGAAACAGGCAAAAAAAATGGCGCTGGATGGACAGGAGATGACGAGTCATGGCTACAACCACAAGAACGTATCAAAACTGACTCAGGATGAACTGCGCTACGAGGTGCAGCACAACGACACACTCATCTATCAGCACACTGGCATCTTCCCTCGCACCTATTTCTATCCAGGCAACAGGAAGAGCGACGGGGCGGTGGCATACTGCAGTAAAGATCGTGTGGGTACGCGCACCTATCAGGTTAGTCTTGGCAGCAAGCGCACCCAGGAATGGTTTGAGAATTATCTACAAGGAGTGATTGATAAAGGTGAATGGGCAGTAACAATGACCCACGGCATCCGCATGGGATACGACAGCTTCGGCGATGAGACCCGTCTCTGGAAAATGTTCGATTACGCCCTGAACCAAGCCCAGAATGGGAAACTCTGGATTGCTACCTTTCATGATGTAGCAGCCTACCAGCAGGAGCGTGACAACACCACCCTGAAGATAAAAGCCAGGAAGAACCAGATAATGGTTACCCCGAAGATGAAACTCAACAAGAACATCTTCCAAGTACCACTCACCCTGATTTTGGATTTCCAACCCATCAAGGCGACGCAGGCAGGCAAGAACCTTGCCGTCAAATATAAAGACGAAAAATATCTGATTCAGATAGAACCATCAAAAGGAAAGGTGATCATCAGCCGATGACCACCTTTCCTTCTTCTTGACACCTCACGTTTTGCCAGGTATCAAGAATAGGCTAGTTTTCCAGTGCCATTAAATATTTTTATACCGGTTTTTCTTGGCGTAACCATTTTTTCTCTGTACCTTTGCAAAAAGTTAAGCTACAGCAGGCAAGTAGTTCGAACATTTAAAAAGTATCGGATATGACAAATTACAATCTCAGAAAGCTGCCAGCAGGCATCCAGTCGTTCAAGATTATCAGAAAAGAGAACTTTCTCTATGTTGATAAGACCGACATTATTTGGAAATTAGTAACCAACGGCTTTAAATATAATTACCTGAGCCGTCCTCGCCGATTCGGCAAGTCATTGCTTGTCGATACGCTACAGTCGTACTTCGAAGGAAAGAAAGAACTCTTCGAGGGATTGAAAATCATGTCATTGGAGAAAGAATGGAAATCATATCCCGTTGTTCGACTCGACATGAGCATGGCTGATGCCACCCCCGAAGGCATCAGGGCTTACTTTGACGAGACCTTCGCCAAATACGAAACCCAATATGGCATCACACCAAGATCCCTGACCGCTCTGTCAAACCGATTCAAAAACATCATCGTTGCAGCATACGAACAGACCGGTCTGCAGGTTGCCGTGCTCATTGATGAGTATGATGCACCCCTACAGCACTCCTGGAAGACTCCGGAACACAAGGCATGCACGGAAGTATATCGCACCGTGTTCTCTGTACTTAAGAATGCTGATGAATACGAGAAGCTTGTCTTTATCACAGGCATCACCAAGTTCACTCAGATTTCATTGTTCTCGGTGCTCAACAATCTGACAAACATCAGTTTCTTGCCAGAATATACCACAATCTGCGGTATTACAGAAGAGGAAATTTTGGAAAATTTCATGCCAGAATTGGAGAAAATGGCAGAATCCAATCATTGGTCCGTACAGGAAACCCATGATAGATTAAAGGCTTATTACGATGGCTACCACTTCTCAGAAGAAAACATGGTGGACATCTACAATCCTTATAGCCTGGTCAATGCACTACAGCAATCCAGATTAAGTAACTTCTGGGCAGCATCGGGCGCCACCTCTCTCATCCCTAAGTTTGTAAACAATGCCGAGTTGCGCCTAGGCGATTTCGACCATTGCCGCATCCTGCGAAATATACTGGAACAATCTGATGTAACGGGCGGTGGAGCTGCCCTGTTCCTCTATCAGTCGGGCTATCTCACCATCAAGAACAGCGATGAATTCGGCTATGTACTGGGATTCCCTAACGAGGAAGTGAAGCAAGCTCTCTATGAAATGGTTCTCCCAGCCTTGACCCTGCGAGAGGAAGGCGATATCCAGTCATTGCAAGCCAATCTGTACTACCAGTTAGGAACAGCTCAGTTGGCAGAAGCTATGAAATCCATGAAGGCTCTCATTGCCGATGTGCCATATAGCAACAAGAAGCTTGCCTCCATGGATATGGAAGAACGCTATCGCCTCATTATCAGCACCATCCTCAATGCCATCGGACTGAAGGTTGAAGTGGAACACATGCTCGCCACAGGCAGAATCGATATTCTCGCCACCACATCAAGATACATCTATGTAATAGAATTAAAGCTGAAGAACAATGGTGGCAAGGAAGCTGCCGTCAAGCAAATCATCAAAAACCAATATCTTGAGCCGTTCATGGCTGACAAGCGAGAAGTGATAGGACTGGGAATCGAACTGGATGATGAAGGAAAAGGACTGCTGGATTGGGAAAAAGCATAAAGAAGAAAGAAAAGAATAAAAAAAGATATAAAGAAAAGACTATAACAAGAAAAAGATGATCTTGCGTTTGCGAGGTCATCTTTTTTTCTGCAATTCCTTGACTTTTTGGCAAAACACCTAGCATATTTGTACTATTTTACATTTTTAAGAACTATAACACAGATGTAATTGAGTATTTTTCACTATCTTTGCAACCGAAGTAATAATCAATTAAGGAAAACTTAAAAGCCATCAATATGATGAACAAGAAACAAAAATATAAATTTATAGGATTATCCTTTGCCATGGCATTGATGTCGTCACTCAACTGCCAGGCTCAGTTCCTCCCTACCCCTACGCAGGAAGCCAAGCCGGGCGTAAGATGGTGGTGGATGGGATCTGCCGTGGATAAGGAAAACCTGAAGTGGAACCTTGACGAATACGCCAAGGCTGGCATCGGTGCCGTGGAAATCACACCGCTCTATGGTGTGCAGGGCAACGATAAGAACGATATCCCTTATCTCTCGCCTAAATGGATGGACATGCTCAAGTTCGTGGAGAAGGAAAACAAGCAGGTGGGCATCGAGACGGATATGGCCACCGGAACTGGCTGGCCTTTCGGAGGTCCTTGGGTGCCTATCAGCGAAGCAGCATGCAAGGCGGTGTTCGTAGATACCATCGTGGATATGAAGCAGAAACTGATGGAGATAGAATTCAACGTGCCACAGAAAGAGCGTGCCTTCGCCAAGCTGAAGGTCATCAAGGCGTTCCCTGTGGAGGGTGAAAAATACAAGAAACGCGTCATCGCTCTCTATGAAAGCCGCACCCGTCAGAAGGTGAAGCGTGCCGCACCTGGAGGAGAGGGATATGTCATCGACCATTTCGACTCTACTGCCGTGGCCAATTACCTGCAGCACATCGACAGCGCCTTCGTAGCATCGAAGACTCCATATCCGCATACCTTCTTCAATGACAGCTACGAGGTGTATGGCGCCAACTGGACTCCTAACCTCCTGACGGAATTCGAGAAATTTCACGGATACAAACTGCAGGATAAGTTCCCAGAGTTCCTGGATGGCGATGCTGGGGTGGTAAGCGACTACCGTGAGACCCTGGGCGACATGCTGCTCCACAACTTCACGGAGCAGTGGACCAAATGGGCAAACAAGCGTGGTGCCATCACCCGCAACCAGGCACACGGTTCACCTGCCAACCTCATCGACTGCTATGCTGCCGTCGATATCCCGGAGATAGAAGGCTTCGGACTGACCGATTTCGGCATCAAGGGACTGCGCAAGGATCCGGGAAAGACCCGTCCTAACTTCAGCGACCTCAGCATGCTGAAATATGCTCCATCGGCTGCGCACATCACCGGAAAGAAATATACATCCAGCGAAACCTTCACCTGGCTCACCGAGCACTTCCGCACATCCCTGAGCCAGATGAAACCGGATATGGACCTGATGTTCTGCGCCGGCGTAAACCACATGTTCTTCCACGGCACCGCCTATTCGCCTAAGAACGATACATGGCCAGGCTGGAAATTCTATGCTTCGGTAGATATGAGTCCTACCAACAGCATCTGGCGCGACGCTCCGGAACTGATGAAATACATCACCAACTG
>JAIJUV010000294.1 GCA_022732315.1 Prevotella sp. | reverse complement strand
AGCATCCTGCTGTGATTTGCATAACCATCCAAAGAACTCTTTCGGTTGCAAAGGTACGATATTTAATCGGGGATAAAGAATGTTTTAAGATTTTTTATCACCGATTTTTTGCTTGGTAAATCTGTTTTTATTAAACCATATTATTCTCTATTCTTTGCTATTTCCATTTCAATCCATTCAAACTTATGTGGCAAGGGTTCCTGTTTTTTGAATGTTCTGTTTGGTTTGCATGTTCTCATCCTTTCGCCGCTTCTTTCACGAGAAGAATATGCACAACGCCTATGCCGAGGCATCGGCCAGAAAGACCCGCTTTACAGGAAATGGTAGCCTGCTTACCGAGAAATATCTCAGAGAGTGGAACGATCCGCGCATGGGAATCAGAGCTGCATGGTATGTAAACTGGGACAAGCAATCGCTGCTTTCGCTGAAACGCAACATCAGTCACATCAACCTGCTCATGGGCGAATGCTGTTCATCAATCTGAAAACCGGAGCGCTCAGTACTAAGGTAGTTTTTTGCACTGAAAATTTCTTTTGAGATGACAAAAATATCTTTTGTTGGTAAGAGGCGACCTTAACCGCATATTTTTCACTAATCGCAGGCATAAAAGTCACTTTTGTGTTTACCGAAACTAAAATTTAGACTTATAAAAAGCAGTTAAATACAAATAATCTACTGTGTATCAGCAAGATAATCGCTATGATTATAGATTGGCAATTTAGACCTTATTTCTGGTCGTATTTCTCGGAAAATTTGTATTTTTGCAGGCAAAAAACATAAAAGAATTAAGTCATGAAAAATTTTTATATTCACATCAGTTCATTGATTATTGTGGTTTTGGTGTTTATGTCGTCTTGCCAACACAAGCCTAATACCACGATAGCACAAGCATTGCTACTGGCAGGAGAACACCCGGATAGTGCCCTCGCACTCCTGAACAACATGCAGTTCAGTGAACTGGGCAAGTCTGAACAGGCAAAGTACGCTGTTGTGTACACAATGGCACAAGATAAGTCGGGGTTGGATGTGGACGAAGATTCGCTAATTCGCATTGGATACAACTGGTATGAAAAGCATCCCGAAGATTCCCTTTATGCAAAATGCCAATACTATATGGGCAAATACTATATGCTAAATGATAGCACGGAGTTTGCCATCCGTTGTCTAGATCGCTCATATAAAGCGTCAGAAAAGATAGACGACATCCTTACGGAATGCCTTGCTTTGGAAAAACTTTCTAAAGTAGAGAAGATGACGGATGCCAAACAAGCTTTGCTTCATGCAAGAATGGCTATTGACAAATATGAAAGAGATACGACGGCATCACTTGCCAATAAGATTTACTTCAGGTTGAACTTATGTGAGGCACTTGAGTTTGCTGATAGCTCTGCTATAGCCCTGAAAGAATGTAAAATAGCTTTGAATTTGGCTAAAGAATTGGGAGACTCCCTGGTTTTAGCTGATGTCTATCAAGATATGTCGCGGTTATTTCATGATGTAGGAATGTACCGAAAGGCACTTACTTGTGCAAAGGAAGCCTATTTATATAGGAAATCGATGTTTGATACTTCGAACGCCCTTGCCCTAGCAGATGCATATTGTGATGTTGATTCAACGCTACAGGCAAAAGATATTCTTGCAAAGGTCAGTAAAGATTCTCATGCTAGCCGACACCTTATTTATTATATCAGATGTAAGGCGGCAATAAGAGAAGGACAAATACAACCGGCTATTGTTTGCCTTGACTCGTCAAACTACTATTTAGACAAAATGTACTGTACAACCATGCAAGTCAAAAATGACTATTATGTCTCTGTTCTGCAAAAAGAAAAGGAAGAAGCAAGATTGCAAGGTGAGATTACATCGCAAAAAGCGGCAACAGTATTGACGGTTGTACTGGCACTAATTGTTATCATTTTTGTACTCTACATATATAATACCAATAAGAAACAAGCAAAACAAAAGGCTACAATGGCAGAACAGCTCCATGCGCAAGAACTCTCTCACCGAGATATTCAAATTTGCACTATGAGGAATTTTCTTCTAAAGAAAATTGATATAATGGAAAAGATCGAGTCCATGAGAAACGAGACAGAGAAACATATACTCATATCAGAAGATGATTGGAATGAAATAGAAGTGTTTTTAGATAGTGTCGAGAATCTCTTTGTGTCAAGATTAAGAGCGCAGTTCTCGGGATTGACGAAGAAAGACCTACGACTGATGATGCTGCTCCGTCTTAAAATGCCACAGAAGGCACTTGCACTAATCTATGGTATCAGCGAGAAAGCAATTAAGCAGAAACTATTTCTCTACAAGGCAAAAGTAGGCATAGAAAAAGAACAAAAATCTCTACGAGAATTCATGGAAAACTACTAAAATCAGTAGCAAAACTTCAAATTTAGACCTCCATTTTTCTGGGGGGGTATGTAATACATTGATTATCAGTACATAATAAAAATGTTGCAAAATTAAAGAATTAGACCCAACTTCTTTGCTGAGTGTTTGGAATTGACGTAACTTTGCACCGAAATTAACAACAAACGAAATCAGTATGAAGAAAATTATCATTTTTACATTATTGTTGTTACTAACAACATTGCCCTCTACAGCAAAGGGTATAAAGACCCATATGGATGGGATGCGGCAACATGGTGGTGCACGCAGTGCTATTCCTTCAGTAATGGTTGACCAAGAGTCTGCATATGTTACTGTAGAAATAAGTCGTTATTCTGGAGAGTACGCAATTTACATCTCTGATGAGTATGGAGTTCCTTTATCAAATACAAATGGTATTGTAGAAGGACGCACATATAGTATTCTTGAAACAGAAGATTTGCCCACAGGCAATTATACTATCATGATTGTTTTGGGCAATTTGGTTTATAAAGGTAAATTCCATATTACGCATTGATAAGGAGTTATATAGCTATATACTATTTTGAATATTAATTTCTAAAGTTTCGCAAGTGAATAAATATCAACTTGCTTGTTTATAAATATACATATTACGTAGCGTATGGGCAACAGGATTACTTTCGATGAAATCTG
>JAIJUV010000293.1 GCA_022732315.1 Prevotella sp. | reverse complement strand
ATGATGAGGTCGAAGCGGTTTCCTAGTGAATCTGTTGGTTTGATATGGATGCCATATAATTTCTCATAAACATCAAAAGTTCGATCCAGGTATGCCTTAACTTCATTTGCAGTCGCTCCCCCTCGGCTCATGTCGAATCGAATAACCGGGTACTGTTTCCATTCCTTCTCCAACTCCATGATTTTCAGTCCTTCGAAGAGCTCTTTCCTTCCTTCGAAGTAAGCCTGGAGTGTATCAACAAGCACAGACTTACCGAATCGGCGAGGACGGCTCAAGTAATTATACTTTAAACCTTGGTTCGCCAATTTCCAAACCATGTCAGTTTTGTCAACATAGAGGTATCCTTCCTCTCTGATAACATTGAAAGACTGTATGCCTACCGGCAGCTTTCTGCATTCATTGTTTGCCATAATCTTTTCTCCTATTCCTATCTTTAGCCGCAAAGATACGGCTAATTTTTGAATCATGCAAGTTTTTGGCAATTAAAAAGATGTAAATAGATACCTGATAAAAGAATATATTGTACATGTTCTAGAAAAATGCATTTTTTCTTGGTTTTTTCACGGAAAAAACTTATCTTTGCATAATAATAATAAAGGAAAATTATAATAAAAGGTGGAATGATTAGCTTATCACCACAACATTTAAACCCCATTAGTTATGACGGAAGATATTAATATATTGACATTCGATAACTTTATTCAAAAGATTAAGACTATCAAGACATATCGCAGTAACGCCAATAAGGAATACAAGGTAGTTAAGGTAAACAAGACCGCATTGGTACTTAGAGATCAGCGCACTAAGGCTGATTTTGAAGTACCAGCAGCCCAAGTATTCGCTGCCATGAAAAAACTTGGTATTGAAAACTGCACGGTTCTTAAAATGCGCCAGTATGTAGGAACACATGCTGCACCAGCCTCTGCCGCCCTCATCTTCTGGGCTTTCGGACGAGGACAGGTTCAGGCAGCAATAAAAAAGTTTGCCGATTTGACGGTTAGGATAATAAGAGAACAGCAAAAGCGGAAATAGTAAATCTGGCAACCTGTACGGTTGAAAGCGCTTCTATTGACAATATATACGCAAGTTTGCTCCACGCGCCCTGAGCTAGGAGCTTTTGAGCCTTCAGCCCGTACTTGAACCACATGCGAAAGTTCTGTTAATAATTGACTGTAGATTTTACGTTTTTATAACTTCCTGGTATTCTTATTGTTGCACGTATCCTAGCTTTCAAAGTGCTAGATTTTACACGTTTCCTAGGTTTTGTAATCTTATATTTTACACGTTTCCTAGGTTTCCGTAGGTGCAAAAATGCACATTTCCTAGGATAAGGAGATGCTTTTCCCTGAGATTCTTATCGTTTTTGATGTTTTTTACGTTAATATCAATGATGAGGGGCCAAGATAGCATAATACGCTGGCAAACCATTTCTGTATACGCCCTTATAAGTTTTTTCCTCTTTTTATCCCTCACATCCCTCACGTTTCCTCTTTTTAAATCTTTAAACGTTTGATAATGAGGTAATTATCTCTTCTGTATAGCGTAATGGATATTCCCGTTTCCGGAGTATCTATCACGCTATTTAAGTATCAGTATATTAGTGTATTAATGCGCGTGGTGTATGTAAATCGTGATGGATGATAGATAATTATCTAAAACTTATTCACGAATATGGTTGCGCTGGGTTACGAATATGGCTGTGCTGGGTTACGAATATGGTTGCGCTGGGTTACGAATATGACTGCATCGGGTTACAGATATGACTGCGTAGGCTAACGGAGCCGTATCCGTAGGCTCATCGAGACGTCTGCATCAGCTAACTGAGACGACTGAACTCGCTGATTGAGCTACTTGAGTTGTCTGATAGAGCTACTTGAGTAGCCTGACTGAGCTACTTGAGTTAGCAAACTGAGCCACTTGAGTATTCTTCTTCATGTGCTTGCGTGCAAGCATAGAATAAAATCAAATTAAGAAAACTCATTTGATTTCGATGCGGAGGGAGGCCTTGTTGAATCGGATGCCGTCACGATTGATGAATCTGGATAAGGAGCCATCGGCAGCCAGTTCTTTAGGAGTGCCGATAGAGAAACGGCTTTCTTCCATCAGCCAGAGACGGTCGGAAAGCTGGAGCGCCAACTCTACATCGTGGGTGGACAGTAATATGGACTTGTGCTGTTCGTGCGCCAGACGGTGGAGCATCTGGAGAGTTTCTATCTTGCTGGGGAAATCGAGGAAGGCGGTTGGCTCGTCCAGGATGATGATGCGGGTTTGCTGAGCCAAGGCTTTGGCTATCATTACCTTCTGGCGCTCACCATCGCTCAGTTTGCTGATATTTCTCTGGGCAAGATGCTGAATGCCCGTTTCCTGAAGAGCAGAAGCAACAATCTGCTTATCGGCAGCAGATAATGTACCCCAGAAACCGGTATAGGGAGAACGGCCTATGCCTACAATCTCTTCAGCAGAGAGTTGGGCATGGTCTGTCTTCGATGTGAGAACGATGCTGATTTCTCTGGCGAGTTCCTGGGCTGAGAAATCAGAAAGAGATTTGTCCTGAATCAGAATTTCGCCATCAAGTGCTGGCTGAAATCCGGCTAAAGTTCTGAGTAAGGTAGATTTGCCCACTCCGTTGGCTCCGATGAGACAGGTCAGTTCACCGGCTTGGAGCGAGGCATGAACAGGTGAGGCTATCGCCCGGAGCTGATGCTTCGAACGATAGCCTATAATCAGATTCTTTAATGTAATGCTTGATACCATCTAAAGAATATTTTCACCTAGAAACTTTACTTCCTGATAGAAAAAAGGAAGAATTACTTGGCTGCCAAAACCTCAACCTCTACGAGGGCACCCTTTGGCAACTTCTCTACAGCTACGGCAGAACGGGCTGGATATGGCTGGCTGAAGAACTCGGCATAAACCTCGTTCATGGCTGCGAAATCGTCCATGCTGTTCAGATAAACTGTAGTCTTAACTACATGAGAAAGGTCTGTTCCGGCTGCCTTCAGGATGTTCTGGGCGTTGGTGAGGCTCTGGCGAGTCTGCTCCTTGATGCCACC
>JAIJUV010000044.1 GCA_022732315.1 Prevotella sp. | reverse complement strand
GGTTCCTCTTATTTGTATGCAGATATGAAATCTGCACACAAATAAGAGGGAAATAATAAAAAATCAGAGCCGTGACACAGTTCTGTTTACACTACCCAGGCTATTTGGTAAACATCAGAAAAACGTATAAGGAATTTGTGTCTTACATCATGAAGATTCTCATTCCTTATATAATAATGGTTACCGGTTATGCTTTTGTTTCAACATTACTACCAGTAAGAGATGGGGTAAACGAATTTACAATACCTATAATTCTTAATACGATATTTGTCACCTCTATTGGTCCGTATTGGTTCTTGTACACAATGGCTATATGTGGGGTAATATATTATTTGACATTCAATTTGGTTGGCAAATGGAGCATAATGGGCAAATTGTGCTTATTTGCCACATTTCTTATGTTAGTCTCACAATACACTCCAGTTCTTAATTCTACGAATGCAGCTTTTTATTTCATTGGTGTCTGTTTGCGTCTGTCTGAAAAACGTCTTGATGAAATTATAAAACCATCGTTGTGGAGTATTCTGCCTTTCATAGCAATAGCAAGTTTTCCAAACTATAAAAATTGGAACTTTTTAGCGGTTACAATATTAGCATTGTCATTCCTTTCTTTCGTTCCGAAACTCATACAGAGTATCAATAACAAGAAGGTCTTGGGAATTATAGGATATATCGGAAGAAACACACTTCCTATATACCTTTTTCATCCAATATTCACAATGGGAGGCAAGTTAGCATTGCCACTATTCCATTTTGATAATTCGGGGGGGGTACATACGGTCTTCACTATTGCCGTTAGCATAATCGGAAGTATTGCTATTGCTGCAATCCTTGACAGATGTCACATGTCTTATATTTTTGCGAGAGAAAGGTTCTTACGCTAACCATATCAATGATAAAATAAAACAGGTAGAATTTGAGAATGGACAATGATACAAGGTATATTTGTTATCATGTGCAATCTTGGTAGGATTATATAAGAGTGATGTTATTGCATTGATACCCAATACTTGTTGCTTGGTGGTCACTTGAAATGTTCCCAAAATGAGAATACAAGTATAACATTGCCTAAAAATAACACATTCATTTATATTCTTTAACTAAAAGTTATGCAGTCATCAAGCCGTTTGTGTATCTATATCAAGATAGATAGTACGAAAAATCGCTCATGGCTTCAAATATAACAACATTAGTAGAAAAAGCGAAACAAGGTGACGCTGACGCTTTCAGCACATTATACCAAATGTATTATCCTAAGATGAAAGGGATATGCATCAATATTCTTAGAGAGGACAAGGCTGTCGTTGACGACCTTGTCCAAGATGCTTTTATACTTGCGTTTGTTTCATTGAAAGACTTGAAGAATATTCATAGGTTTAGTCAATGGCTTACAAGTATCACCACTAACCTTGTATTGAAATATCAGGAGCAAGGTAAGAGACACGATTTCATTTCCTTGTCTGATGTAGAGGAAGAATACAGTACCGTATTGGAAGATGGCAACACTTCCAAGCAGTCAATTTCGTATGAGGAAATTATGTCAGCAATAGACAGTTTGCCTGAAGGGTATAAGAAAATATTCAATATGTCTGTTTTGGATGGCTTGTCTCATCAAGAAATCAGCGAATTACTTGATATTGCTCCACATAGTTCTTCCTCACAATTGTCAAGGGCAAAGACAATGTTGCGAAACATATTGTCTCCAAGAGCTATGCTTATCATCGTATTGGCGTTGATAGTCATCCCTGTATATAGATATTTTACTGTAAAGAAGAAACTCGTTTCTGAGAATGATGTGAATGTAGTTCGAACTCGAAAGCCTAATGAAGGCATTACGCCTATACAAAAGAAGCCTAATGTTTCTGTTATTAGAGCGCAAAATGCTATTTTGTGCTCTAATTATCGAAGTGTTCAACAGAGAAAGAACACGGTGATAACTGGTGGTGATTCTATTAAGACAGGTCAAAATGTCATAGTCGAAATAACCGATTCTTTACAGAAAAGCCAACAATTTTTGGTATATAACGAGCAAGATAGCATCATCACAAAAGATTCTATCTATACACCTATTCCAAACGAGGAAAGATGGATTGCGGATGATACAAGGACGCACAAGAAAAGTAAATGGCAGTTGCTTGCAGCTGGTTCTTTGGGTACTACTATTGCGCAAAATGTTTATAAGATTATAACAAGTAGCGGTGATGATATTACGAGTGAACAACCTTCAAAAAAGAGTTTTACTACATGGGAAGAGTATTCTGAATATCTACATCGCTTAACTCCAACTGACCCAACGGCGGAAAATATTGCAATGATGGATATTACCGATAACAACAAGGGCAAAATTGAAGAGGCAGAACATCATGACAAACCTATAATATTAGGATTGGCTGTGAACAAGAGCATAGGAAAGCATTGGAGCTTAGAAACAGGACTCCAATACTCTTACTTGAAGTCATATTTTACTTTGGGTACCGGCAATTACCGTGTTGACAAGGAACAAAAGTTGCATTACATCGGTATCCCCGTCAAGCTCTCGTACCAATTCATGGCGTACAAGAGACTGTCGGCTTATGGTTCTGCAGGAGCAAGCATTCAGATACCATTGTCTGGGAAGACATATGCAGACTATGTAGTAGGAGGAAAGTCTGGCTATACAACGGATTGGAAGACAACACCTTCTATACAGTGGACTGTAAACACTAACATCGGAATACAATACCAATTTGCACCAAAGTTGACATTGTTTGTTGAGCCAACGCTGAATTGGTACATTCCGAATGGAAGCGAAGTCAAGAATACTTGGACAGAACGTCCATTTACATTGACTGTACCTTTCGGTATTAGGCTCTCTTGGTAAGAAAGTATCAAATTGCATGCAGTCTTTATGAATGATCTGTATCTATATATACAGAAAAGTCAAAAAATAAGATACATGCAAAAAAGACATACAGACAGGAAGATGTATTTCCGTGACTTGGAGATAACATCTAAGGAGTTTTACATCAGCTACTTGTCAGATTTTACTGAACTGACACCAAAGAGTAGAATCTTGGAGGTAGGCTGTGGTGAAGGAGGAAACTTAGTTCCCTTTGCACAGTTGGGCTGCAAAGTGACAGGTATAGATATTGCCGAGTGCAGAATTAAAGATGCCAAAGCATACTTTTCCGAAATCAGCAATCATGCTACATTTGTATGCTGTGATTTCATGCAATATCCTGTTCCATGTAATGAAGAGGATAAATATGACGTAATACTATTACATGATGTGATAGAACACGTTCCTACAAAAGAGCCATTTCTTGCACACCTAAGAAAGTTTATTAAACCAAAAGGCGTGCTGTTTGTCAGATTCCCCGCATGGCAAATGCCTTTTGGAGGACATCAACAGATTTGCAGAAGCAAACTTTGCTCACATCTGCCATTCATTCACTTGCTGCCAAACCCTTTATACAAGTTGTTGCTAAAAACATGCAATGAAGAGAAAGGAACTATGAATGAACTTATGAGCATAAAAGAATGCCGAACAAGTATAGAGTTGTTTGAAAGACTCATACACCAATGCGGCTTCTCGGTAACAGACCAAAAACTTTGGTTCATCAATCCTCATTACAAGCAGAAGTTCCACCTTACCCCACGACTCTTGCCACATTGTGTCTGGAAGATGAAGTATATCAGAAATTTCTTCACCACTTCATGCTGGTATATATTGACCATAAGCCATAAATAGAACTTACGTTCTTTAGGCAACCATTAAATCTATGAAACATTAAATAAGATATACTTAACCATTTCGGAAAAGCAGACTCCAAAAATCAGTATTGGAATCTGCTTTTCTACTTGTATAAAAATGTTGGAAAACAGTATGATAGGCTACATTTCTATTGGTTCTTATAGAATAAAAGGGGATGATTGGCAATTCACAACTGATTTAGTGAGTTTTTAAACGGTATATGACATTAGACTCATACCATACTGCAGCCTGCGCCATTACGTCCTTCAACTCCTCGATAAACTGCATGTAGTTATTCTGAGTTATAGGGATATATCGCTCCGGGTGTTGTCCGTCGTGGTCGCCGCTTGTCAAATGGATGATGCAGAATGTACGGTCAATGTCGTGATAGGCTACCATGCCTCGCTGCTCAAGAACTGTCACTGTGCGGTCGAAGTCCGCCGGAGTGGTCGGGATCACCTGCAACACGCTCCAGGGGTATTCCTGAGCCGTGAGGAGCGTCTGCCCCTCCTGCTGACTGAGCAGGAAGGAATGAATTGTTCTTGATGTTTTCATGCTACAAAGTTTAACGAGTTGGTGATTCTACCGCAAAGGTAGTTAATTCTGAGCAAATGTTTTAGCCTTTTATATGATCACCGCTGTGCCGCTGCATGTCACCATGAGCATCGATCCGCCCTGTCCTACGGTTTCGTAGTCGAGGTCGATGCCTACGATGGCGTTGCAGCCGAGGCTTTCGGCACGTTCTGCCATTTCGCGCATAGCTGAGTCTTTAGCTTCGCGCAGCACACCCTCGTATGCACCGCTGCGACCGCCGAAGAAGTCGCGCAAGCCAGCCATGAAGTCTTTGAAAACATTGGCACCGATGATGGTTTCGCCGGTTACTACGCCGCGATATTCGCGTATGGGGTGTCCTTCGAGTGTTGGTGTTGTTGAGAAAATCATAGTATTGTTCCTTTCTTTTTAATACGTTAAATAAACGCTATTGTGGGCGGTTTATTTTGTGAGTTAACAATAAATAATATAACTTTGTTCTTCATCACAGATTATTATAAAAATATATGACAAAGAAAGCGATAGTAATAGGTGCTACTTCTGGCATTGGGCTTGAAGTGGCTCGTCTTTTAGCCGTGCGTGGCTACAGCGTAGGCATAGCCGGCAGGCGTGTGGAGCGACTGCAGGAGATTGTGGAGACCACGGACGGCATAGTGGCGTGGCAGCAGATTGATGTGAACGCAGAGGATGCCACCGAGGGCTTGCACGAGCTTATCGGCAAGATGGGCGGCATGGACTTGTACTTCCACAGTTCGGGAATAGGGTGGGAGAACTGCTCGCTCGATGCGGAGAAGGAGATGCGGACGGTGCAGACCAATGCCGTTGGTTTTACACGAATGGTGCTGGCGGCTTACCAGTGTTTTGCCGACAACGCTCGCCGTGGGCGCATCGCGTGCATCACGTCGATAGCACGCACACGCGGACTGGGTGCTGCGCCAGCTTATTCGGCTACGAAGCGCTACCAGTCGCACTACCTCGAGTGCTTAGCGCAGCTCGCCAGTATGCGCCGCCTGCCCATCAGCATCACCGACATACGCCCAGGCTTCGTGGCTACGGACCTGATAGCCGGCAGCCATTTCCCGTTGCAACTCTCGGCGGAGCATGTGGCTGCGGACATCGTGAGTGCGGTGGAGCGTGGCAAGAAGGTAGTGACCATCGATTGGCGCTATCGGTTGCTCGTGGCAGCGTGGCGCATGATACCGCGCTGTGCGTGGATAAGGCTGCGGTTCGTGAAATGATAGTTCTGTAGGCTTTGTTGATTTTAGGACTTTGGTGGTTCTGTAGACTTTGTTGGTGCAGCTGAGACAGCTGCACCCCCTGGTGTTTCCGTCCGCCGTCCGATCGGTTTCCGTTCGGTGTCTGATTGGATTGCGTTCGGTGTCTGATTGGATTGCGTTCGGTGCACGATGACATAAGCGGAGAGTCTATGCATTTATTCTTTACATATTTTTAAGTAAAAACCCTCAACAATCCAATTATTATTGCTAACTTTGCAAACTGAAAATTGCAATTCGAATACTTAGCGGTATTCTACGTAGAAAAAGAAACAAATTGTTTTAAAAATTTTTATGGATTCTATTTTATTAATCACAGTCATCTTGACGGCTGTTGTATTGGTAGTAGGTGCGTACGTAGTTGCGAAACTCGTAGGTCCTCGTTCGTACAACCCGGTTAAGGGTCAGCCCTTTGAGTGTGGTATTCCTACACGCGGATCTTCTTGGATTCCGGTGCATGTAGGTTACTATCTCTTTGCTATCCTTTTCCTTATGTTCGACATTGAGACCCTCTTCCTCTACCCGTGGGCAGTAGTTGTCAAGCAGTTTGGAGTAATGGCGCTTGCGAGCGTTGGTTTCTTCATGCTGGTATTGGTATTTGGCCTTGCATACGCTTGGCGGAAAGGAGCGTTGGAATGGAAGTAAGAAAACCTGTCATCAAGAGTATTCCTTACGATGAGTTCAAGGACAACAAGGGCCTTGAGACAATCGTAGACGAGCTCCACGAGGGCGGCGTCAACGTAGTGGTTGGCTCACTCGACCAGGCTATCAACTGGGGTCGTTCCAACTCTTTGTGGTCATTAACATTCGGTACATCGTGCTGCGGTATTGAGTTCATGGCAGTAGGTTGTGCCCGTTACGACTTCTCTCGCTTCGGCTTCGAGGTGAC
Source organism: Prevotella sp. (assembly GCA_022732315.1). The sequence goes on along the minus strand of JAIJUV010000044.1, from coordinate 9,974 downwards.
ACGTAACTCTCCTCGTCAGGCCGACCTGATTATGTGCGCCGGTACCATCACCAACAAGATGGCACCTGTGTTCAAGCGTCTCTACGACGAGATGGCTGAGCCGAAGTACGTAGTGGCAGTGGGCGGTTGCGCCATCTCTGGCGGTCCGTTCAAGAACTCGTACAACGTAGTGCGCGGCATCTCTGAGATTGTGCCCGTAGACGTGTACGTGCCTGGTTGTCCTCCGCGTCCGGAGGCTATCCTCTACGGCATGATGCAGCTGCAGCGCAAGGTGAAGGTCGAGAAGTTCTTCGGCGGAGCAAACCACAAGATGACACGAGAGGAGAAAGAACTCTCTATGTCGAAGGGTGGTCTGCACGGCTTGAGCAACGAGGCTCTCGCCAGCGAAGCAAAGCGCGAGACAATCGTAGTGAACGAGGTGCCGGAAGGCTTCGATGCAAAGAAAGGTCTAACTGATTAATATAATAAGGTATAAGATATGAAACTTGAAAACATAGAACTCTCATTCGACAATTTTGCGAGTGAGATGTCGAAACTGAAGAACCAGAAACATTTCGACTACCTTGTTACCATCATCGGCGAGGACTTCGGCGAGGAAGGCTTGGGATGTATCTACATTCTTGAGAACACCGACAACAACGAGCGCTGCTCCGTACGCACCATCGCAAAGAAGGTGGACGGCAGCGACGTGATTCCTACCGTCGTTGAGCTCTGGAAGGCAGCCGAGCTGCTTGAGCGTGAGGTGTACGACTTCGTAGGCATCAAGTTCCTCGGCCACCCCGATATGCGCCGTCTGTTCCTGCGTACCGACTTCAACGGCTACCCGTTGCGCAAGGACTTCGACATGAGCCCCGAGGCTAACCAGTTCCCACTTACCGACGAGCCAGAGTCTGACTACACCGTTGTGTACAGCCTCGACGCCGACGGCCACCTCGTAGCTACAAAGAAGCGCCTCTTCGAGGACACCGACTTTGTAGTGAACATCGGTCCGAACCACCCGTCTACACACGGTGTGCTCCGCTTGCAGACCGTTCTCGACGGAGAGAAGGTGAAGCGCATCTATCCGCATCTGGGCTATATTCACCGTGGCATCGAGAAGATGTGGGAGGGCATGACCTATCCGCAGACACTCGCTCTCACCGACCGTCTCAACTACCTCTCGGCAATGATGCACCGCCACGCTCTCGTTGGCGTGATAGAGGAGGGTATGGGCATTGAGCTTACCGACCGTATCCACTACATCCGCACCATCATGGACGAGCTGCAGCGTATCGACTCCCACTTGCTCTACCTCGGTTGTACAGCGCAGGACTTGGGCGCCCTCACAGCGTTCCTCTACTGTATGCGCGACCGCGAGCACGTGCTCAACGTAATGGAGGAGACCACCGGCGGCAGACTCATCCAGAACTACTACCGCATCGGCGGATGTCAGGCAGACATCGACCCGAAGTTCGTGGAGAACACAAAGAAGCTCTGCAAGTATCTGCGCCCGATGATTCAGGAGTATCTCGACGTGTTCGGCGACAACGTAATCACACACAACCGCTTGGTTGGCGTTGGCCCGATGGGACGCGAAGACTGTATCAACTACGCCGTGACAGGTCCGGCAGGACGTGCTGCAGGCTGGAAGAACGATACACGTAAGCGCCACCCGTACGACCTCTACGACAAGGTAGAGTGGGAGGAGATTACAATGACCGGTTGCGACTCAATGGACCGCTACTACTGTCACATCAAGGAGCTCTATCAGAGCCTTAACATCATCGAGCAGCTCATCGACAACATTCCGGAGGGCGACTTCTACGTTAAGCAGAAGCCAATCATCAAGGTGCCCGAGGGACAGTGGTACTTCTCTGTAGAGGGAGCCAGCGGCGAGTTCGGCGTATATCTCGACTCTAAGGGCGACAAGAGTCCTTACCGTATGAAGATGCGCCCGATGGGTCTGACACTGACCGGCGCTCTCGACCCGATGCTTCGCGGACAGAAGATTGCCGACCTCATCACAACCGGTGCAGCTATCGACTTCGTAATTCCTGACATCGACCGTTAACGAAATCATAAATTAAAAGAAATGTTTGACTTTAGTAACATAACAAGCTGGCTCCACAATCTCCTCTCAGTGACCTGCGGTCTTGGAGATTTCTGGACAATACTGATCGAGTGCATCCTGGTTGGTGTCTGCATCCTCGCAGGCTACGCCATCCTCGCCATCATCTTGATCTTCATGGAGCGCAAGGTGTGCGCATGGTTCCAGTGCCGTCTTGGCCCGATGCGCGTAGGCCCTTGGGGCATATTCCAGGTGTTCGCCGACGTGCTGAAGATGCTCATCAAGGAGATCTTCTCAGTTGACGGTGCCGACAAAGTGCTCTACTACATCGCTCCGTTCCTCGTGATTATAGCTTCCGTAGGCACCTTCTCGTTCCTCCCGTGGAATAATGGTGCTCAGGTGCTCGACTTCAATGTAGGTCTGTTCCTCATGTCGGCAATCTCAAGCATCGGCATCGTGGGCATCTTCATGGCAGGTTGGGGCTCTAACAACAAGTATTCGGTAGTTTCGGCTATGCGTGGCGCCGTGCAGCTCATCTCATACGAGATGTCGCTCGCACTCTGTCTCATCACCGCCGTTGTGCTCACCGGCACAATGCGGGTATCGGGCATTGTAGAGGCACAGACCGGTGCTTTCGGTTGGCTCATCTTCAAGGGACACATCCCGGCTATCATCGCCTTCCTTGTGTTCCTCGTAGCAGGCAACGCCGAGGCAAACCGTGGTCCGTTCGACTTGGCTGAGGCTGAGTCGGAGCTTACAGCCGGCTACCACACCGAGTATTCGGGTATGGGCTTCGGCTTCTACTACCTCGCTGAATACCTCAACCTTTTTGTAGTTTCAGGTATCGCTGCCACAGTATTCCTTGGCGGTTGGGCTCCGTTCAACATCGGTGTTGCCGGCGTTGACAGCGTGCTCGACATGATTCCGGGCATCGTATGGTTCCTCGGCAAGACATTCGGCATAGTGTTCCTGCTTATGTGGGTGCGCTGGACATTCCCACGTCTGCGTGTCGATCAAATTCTGAAGCTCGAGTGGAAGTACTTGATGCCTTTGTGTCTTATCAACTTGATTCTCATGACTGTAGTTGTGGCATTCGGTTGGCACTTCTAAAAACACATCATTAAAACAATGGAAGAAAACAAAAAATCATATTTCGGAGAAATCGGGTCGGCTATGAAAACCCTCGCCATCGGTATGAAGACCACATGGAAGGAGCTCTTCACTAAGAAGAGCACAGAGCAGTATCCCGAGAACCGCAAGACCACACTGCACGTAGCAGCACGCCACCGCGGACGTCTGGTGATGAACCGCGACGAGAATGGTGTCGTGAAGTGTACAGCTTGTACACTCTGCGAGAAGGCTTGCCCGAACGGCACTATCAAGATTGTGTCGCAGATGGTTGAGAACCCGGAGACAGGCAAGAAGAAAAAGCAGCTCGTCGACTACCAGTACGACCTCGGTGACTGTATGTTCTGCGAGCTTTGCGTGAACGCCTGCAACTTCGGCGCAATCAAGTTTGTCAACGATTTCGAGAACTCGGTATTCGACCGCGAAGCACTCGTGCTTCACCTCGACAAGGAGGTGTACGAGGGTGGCTCGCTGCCTAATATCATTGACGGTGGTGCCGACTTCGAAATCGGAACGTTTAACACCAAAACAAAATAAGGAGTAAGAAAATATGGCAAGTATAGTAATGTTTTGCATCTTGGCAGCAGTAATCCTCGGATCGGCTGTCATGTGCGTGACCACAAAGCACATCATGCGTTCGGTCACATTCCTGCTTTTCGTACTCCTCGGAGTGGCAGGCCTCTACTTCCTGCTCGACTACACCTATCTCGGTGCAGCACAGATCAGCGTCTACGCTGGCGGTATGGTGATGATGTACATCTTCGCCGTGCAGCTCGTCAGCAAGCGCACACTCCAGGGATTGGTAGAGCGCGTTAAGGGCTGCCGTGCCCTCTCTTACGCACTCATCTGCCTCGTAGGTTTGGCTACCGTAGCCGGCGTACAGCTCAAGAACGGTTTCATCTCTGTCCTTGTTGAAGGCAAAGAGGTGCCCATGCAGACCATCGGCGAGGCTCTTCTCGGTTCAGAAAAGTATCAGTATGTATTGCCCTTTGAGTTCATCTCAGTGTTCCTGCTGGCATGTATCATTGGCGCAATCGTTGTAGCACGTAAAGAAAAGGAGGACAAGTAAATTATGGTACCAGTAGAATGTTATTTCGTGCTTAGCGCACTTCTGTTCTTCATCGGCGTATACGGCTTCGTAACACGCCGCAACCTGATAGCCATGCTCGTCTCTATAGAGCTCGTGCTCAACGCCGTAGACCTGAACTTCGCGGCTTTCAACCGTCTGCTCTTCCCCGGCGAGTTCGAGGGCTTCTTCATGACCCTCTTCTCAATCGGCGTGAGCGCAGCAGAGAGCGCCGTAGCTATCGCGATTATTATTAACGTTTACCGCAATTTCCACAGCGATCAGGTGAACAGTATTGAAAACATGAAATATTAATTAGATTATGGATTTTACATATTCAATATGGATTCTTCTGTTGCCGCTGATCAGCTTCCTGGTTATCGGTCTGCCAGAATTCGTGAATAAGAAGTATTCCTGGTCGCACAAGACAGCCGGATTGATTGGCACCTGCTCTTTGGGCTTGGTGACAGTACTCAGCTACTACACAGCGTTCCAGTATTTCACAGCCGACCGTCTTGCCGACGGCACCTTCGCAACCTTCGTTCCCTACAACGTCACATGGTTGCCGCTGGGCCATCTGCACTTCGATCTCGGTGTGCTGCTCGACCCGATTTCGGTGATGATGCTCATCGTCATCTCAACGGTCAGTCTTATGGTGCACATCTATTCGTTCGGCTATATGCACGGCGAGAAGGGCTTCCAGCGCTACTACGCTTTCCTTTCTCTCTTCACGATGTCAATGCTCGGACTCGTGCTTGCTACTAACATCTTCCAGATGTATATGTTCTGGGAGCTCGTGGGTGTAAGCTCTTACCTCCTCATTGGCTTCTACTACACTCTGCACGCAGCCGTTCACGCTTCTAAGAAGGCGTTCATCGTGACACGCTTCGCCGACATGTTCTTCCTCATCGGTATCCTCATCTTTGGCTACTACACAGGAAGCTACAACTTCTCGTTTGCTGGTCATGTAGAGTATCTCAACGGTGCTGCTGCATTTACAACTGCTGACAGCGCACGCGCTCTTGCTGCAGGCGGCATGATTCTGCCTACAGCCCTCGTGCTTATGTTCATCGGTGGTGCTGGTAAGTCGGCAATGTTCCCGTTGCACATCTGGTTGCCGGACGCTATGGAAGGTCCGACACCGGTTTCTGCACTTATCCACGCCGCAACCATGGTCGTTGCAGGTGTGTTCCAGATTGCACGTCTCTTCCCGGTATGGATCGAGTACGCTCCGCAGGCTCTTGAGGTAGTCGTTATCGTAGGCGCTTTCACAGCCTTCTACGCAGCAGCCGTTGCTTGCGCACAGAGCGACATCAAGCGTGTGCTTGCCTTCTCTACAATCTCTCAGATTGCGTTCATGATGGTAGCGCTCGGCGTATGTCTGCCGGGTCACCACGGTGCGCCTCTCGACAACCACGCACAGCTTGGCTACATGGCTTCTATGTTCCACCTGTTCACACACGCCATGTTCAAGGCTTGTCTGTTCCTCGGAGCCGGTTGCATCATCCACGCTGTTCACTCTAACGAGATGTCGGCAATGGGCGGTCTGCGCAAGTACATGCCTATCACACACATCACATTCCTCATCTCTTGCCTCGCTATCGCAGGTATTCCGTTCTTCTCGGGCTTCAGCTCTAAGGACGAGATCATCACTGCTTGCTTCGCATACTCACCGCTCTGCGGCTGGTGGATGACAGGCGTTGCCGCTATGACAGCGTTCTACATGTTCCGTCTCTACTACGGCATCTTCTGGGGTACAGAGAACAAGGAGCTGCACGCTCACCACACACCGCACGAGGCTCCGGTTACGATGACCTTCCCGCTCGTGTTCCTGAGCATCGTCACCGTAGGCGTTGGTGTTGTCACCACACTCGGAGGCTTCTGCGACTGGAGCTGGGCAAGCTTCGGCTCTATCGTGAGCGCAGCAGGCACAGCCTACACCGTTCACTTCGACCCGCAGGTAGCTGCCACCTCTACAGTGATCGCTATCCTCTCTATCGCCCTTGCCACATATATCTATAAGGGTGAGAAGCAGCCTATCGCCGACAAGCTGTACGCTACATTCCCGCGTCTGCATCGTTGGGCTTACAAGCGCTTCTACATGGACGAGGTTTATCAGTTTGTTACTCACAAGATTCTGTTCCGCTACGTGAGCCGTCCGGTACAGTGGATCGACGAGAAGATCATCAACGGTCTTATCGACTTCACTGCTTGGGGTGCTAACGAGGCAGGTGAGACCATCCGCCCATGGCAGAGTGGCGACGTTCGCCAGTATGCCGTTTGGTTCATCACAGGTACGGTAGCTTTAACATTATTATTACTTTGCTTATAATTAGAATATGAATATATTAAGTTTATTCGTAGTAATCCCTGCGTTGATGCTGCTCGGTCTGTGGATCGCACGCAACGTCAATCAGGTGCGTGGTGTGATGGTTGCCGGTTCATCTTGCCTCTTGGCAATGAGCGTATGGCTCACGCTCCACTTCATCAGCGAGCGCGCTGGCGGCAACACCGAGGAGATGATTCTCCATGCCTCTACTGCGTGGTTCCCGGCTTTGCACATCAACTATGAGGTTGGTGTAGACGGTATCTCTGTTGTGATGTTGCTGCTTTCGAGCATCATCGTCTTCACAGGTACATTCGCTTCATGGAAGCTCAAGCCCCTCACAAAGGAGTTCTTCATGTGGTTCACTCTTCTCTCGACAGGTGTTTACGGTTTCTTCATCTCGATCGACCTCTTCACCATGTTCATGTTCTACGAGGTGGCACTCATCCCGATGTACCTTCTCATTGGTTTCTGGGGTTCGGGTCGCAAGGAGTATGCAGCCATGAAGCTTACGTTGATGCTTATGGGCGGTTCTGCTCTCATCATCCTGGGCTTGGTAGGCATCTACTTCTTCAACGGTGCTTCTACGATGAGCATCCTTGAGATTGCGCACAACAACCACATCCCGGCAGCCGTTCAGAACGTGCTGTTCCCGTTTGTGTTCATCGGTTTCGGCGTGCTCGGCGCGTTGTTTCCGTTCCACACATGGTCTCCGATCGGTCACGGTTGCGCCCCGACATCAGTGTCTATGCTCCACGCAGGTGTGCTCATGAAGCTTGGCGGCTACGGCTGCTTCCGCATCGCAATGTTCCTCCTGCCTCAGGCAGCTAACGACTTGGCTTGGATATTCCTTATCCTCACAACCATCTCTGTCGTTTACGGTGCGTTCTCGGCTTGCGTTCAGACCGACTTGAAGTTCATCAACGCTTACTCTTCAGTGTCTCACTGTGGTCTGGTGCTCTTCGCACTCTTGATGATGACCAAGGTGAGCTGCACAGGTGCTATCCTTCAGATGCTCTCTCACGGTTTGATGACAGCCCTCTTCTTCGCCCTCATCGGTATGATCTACGGTCGTACACACACACGTGACATCCGTGAGCTTGGCGGTTTGATGAAGATTATGCCGTTCCTCTCTGTAGGCTACGTGATTGCAGGTTTGGCTAACCTCGGTTTGCCGGGTTTCTCAGGCTTCATCGCCGAGATGACCATCTTCAACGGTTCGTTCGAGAATGCCGACACCTTCCACCGTTGCTGCACCGTCATCGCTATCACCTCAATCGTTGTGACCGCTGTGTACATCCTCCGTACCGTGGGCTTCATCCTCTTCGAGAAGGTGAAGAACCCGCACTTCGAGGAGCTCACCGACGCTACATGGGACGAGCGCTTTGCTGTATGCTGCCTCATCTTCTGCGTTGCAGGTCTGGGTTCGTTCCCGATCTGGGCAAGCCATGTTATCAGCGATGCCGTAGTACCAATCCTCAGCGTAATTCCAACACTTTAATAACAGTTCAGCAGTAAAAAATGGATTATAGTCAGTTTTTTAATATGATACCCGAGGCTGGCCTCATGGCAGCCCTCGTGATAGTATTCCTCGCCGACCTCATACTGAAGGGCGAGAAGAAACATACTACCTTGAGCCTGCTGACAGGTCTGCTGTTGGTAGCTCAGATTGCAGTCTGCTTCACCGCAGAGCCTGCAGAGGCTTTCGCCGGACTCTACACCGCCACCGCAGCAGCGCAGGTGATGAAGGTTATCCTTACAGCCGGTGCGTTCATCGTGGTAGTGATGGCACAGTCGTGGCTCGAGCAGAAGGACGTGCAGAACAAGGAGGGCGAGTTCTATGAGCTCATCATCTCTACCTTGCTTGGTATGTACATGATGATTTCGTCAGGCCACTTCCTCATGTTCTTCCTCGGCTTAGAGATGGCATCAGTGCCTATGGCATGCCTCGTTGCCTTCGACAAGTTCAAGAAGGAATCGGCAGAGGGCGCAGCCAAGTTCGTGCTCACCGCTACATTCTCAAGCGGCGTGATGCTCTACGGCATCTCGTTCATCTACGGAGCTTGCGGCACACTCTACTTCGACGACGTAATGGCGCAGATCACAGCAACACCGCTCACCATCATGGGCCTCGTGTTCTTCTTCAGTGGCCTCGGTTTCAAGATTTCGCTCGTGCCGTTCCACTTCTGGACAGCCGACACATACCAGGGTGCTCCTACAGCCGTAACAGGCTATCTGAGCGTAGTGTCTAAGGGCGCTGCAGCGTTCGCTTTGATGACCATCCTCACCAAGGTGTTCGCCCCGATGGTAGAGTACTGGGAGATGCTGATGTACATCGTCATCGTCCTCACCATCACCATCGCCAACCTCTTCGCACTCCGCCAGACAGAGCTCAAGCGATTCATGGCGTTCAGCTCTATCTCGCAGGCAGGCTACATCATGCTTGCAGCGGTAGGCAACGGCGCAATGGGTCTGCCGGCGCTGATGTACTACGTGCTCATCTACGTAGCAGCCAACATGGCAGTGTTCACCATCATCAACGTTGTTGAGACACGTGGCAAGGGCAACACCGAGATGTCTGTATTCGACGGCTTCTACACCACCAACCCGAAGCTCTCGTTCCTCATGACACTCGCTCTGTTCTCGCTCGCAGGTATCCCGCCGTTCGCAGGTATGTTCTGCAAGTTCTTCGTGTTCATGGCAGCAGCCGAGCAGGGCTCTAACATCGCATACGCAGTAGTGTTCCTCGCATTGATCAACACCGTACCGTCACTCTACTACTATCTGAAGATTGTAAAGTGCATGTACATCAACAAGACCGATGCTCCGCTCGCTCCGTTCAAGAGCGACTGCGCTACACGCACAGCACTCGCCCTCTGCACCGCAGGCGTACTCCTCTTCGGCGTATGCAGCTGCGTCTACGGATGGCTCGTTGCGGCTACAGCGATGTAAAGTGTTGAATGTGAATTTTGAGTTTTGCGCTCGGCTTTGCCGTTTGCCAGAGCAAGAATTGTCGGCTACGCCGATTAGGAATTGTTCAATTTTGAATTGAGATTCTTAGGATTCAAGGCTCGGAATTATATAAAAGACAATAATAAGAATGGTTGTCAATTCGCACCAAGCGAGTTGTCAACCATTTTTTTTGAAAAGGTTTTGCCGTTTGGATTTAATGTTGTAGATTTGTGGTGAGATAATTATTCTGAGTAACCACTCAAGTTTTTGAAATATATGGATTTGACGCATAATATCATAGAATATGTAAACTGCTGTGTCGGAGCTTTTGCTAATCGCTTTAAATTGACATTGGCACAGTCGTATGCCTACTTGCGTAGGTTTAAAGGTATAGATTTCCTTATTGATTGTTATGCTGCAGAGCATACTCTTTCTATAGAGGATGCTGTGGAGGA
>JAIJUV010000292.1 GCA_022732315.1 Prevotella sp. | reverse complement strand
TTACACCTGCCTTATCCAATATCTTTGCTGAACTACTTCGACCAATACCATAGATATAGGTCAATGCGATTTCGCCACGCTTATTCTGGGGCAAATCTACTCCAACAATTCTTATTGCCATTGTTTAATAAAAAATTAAAAATTAATACCTTGCTTTAAAAGCGGTGCAAAAGTACAACTTTTTTTTGAATTAGCCATACTTTTACCAAACTTTAACATTAGCCCTGACGCAATTTCATCTTAGGGTTCTTCTTGTTAATAACGAAGAGACGACCCTTACGACGTACGATCTTGCAATCAGCTGAACGCTTCTTCAATGATGCTCTTGTCTTCATAACCTTATATAGTGATAATTATTTGTATCTAAAAACAATTCTACCCTTTGTCAAGTCGTATGGACTCATTTCCACCTTAACCTTATCACCAGGTAAAATCTTGATGTAATGCATTCTCATCTTACCAGAGATGTGGGCAGTAATGTCAACACCATTCTCTAATTCAACGCGGAACATAGCATTTGATAATGCCTCTACAATAGTTCCATCTTGCTCAATAGCGGCCTGTTTTGCCATAATTAAAAATTTTGTCCTTCTAAATGTTCAACTTCTACGAATGAAGATAAAATTTCAGCTTTACCTTTTCGAACAACTATAGTATGCTCGTAATGAGCAGCTGGCAGACGATCTCTAGTTACTATACTCCATTTATCGGGAAGTAATCCTATCTTTCGGTCGCCCATAGTAATCATTGGTTCTATGGCAAGGCACATGCCCTCTTTCAACAAGATGCCAGAACCCCTGCTTCCGTAGTTACGGACAGGAGGATCTTCATGCATTTCCTTTCCAATACCATGACCAGTCAATTCACGAACAACTCCATAACCAAAACCTTGGCAATGATTTTGAATCGCATAACCAATATCACCCAAGTGATTTCCTGCTATAGCCTGTTCAATACCTAGATACAAAGATTCTTTAGTTACCTTTAGAAGTTGCTTAACATCAGAAGATATTTCTCCAACAGCGAAAGTATAGCAACTGTCACCATTGAAACCTTCGAGAAGAGTTCCACAATCAATGGAAATAATATCTCCTTCCTTGAGGACACTCTTTTCACTTGGTATTCCATGTACAACTACATCATTGATAGATGTACATATACTAGCGGGAAAAGGCTCTCCAAATGGATTAGGAAAATTCTTAAACGTTGGAATCGCACCATGATCACGGATGAATTCCTCGGCTACCTTATCCAATTGGAGAGTCGTTACACCTGGTTTTATATGTTTACCTAACTCTGCAAGGGTAGCACCAACGAGTTGGTTTGCCTTACGCATTAGGTCAATTTCATCCTCTGTCTTCAGAAATATCTGCATTTCAAAAGATAAAGATTAATATGCAGCAACACCACCCTGACGAGTATGGCCTGAATTAAGAAGACCATCGTAGTGGCGCATAAGCAAATGACTCTCAATCTGCTGCAATGTGTCTATGACAACACCAACCAAAATCAACAGAGATGTACCTCCGAAGAATTGTGAGAAGGCCTGCTGCACATCAAGAAGTCCTGCAAGAGCTGGCATAATCGCAATAAATGCTATAAATAATGAACCTGGTAAAGTAATACGAGACATTACGGTATCAATGTACTCAGCGGTATCCTTACCTGGCTTAACGCCTGGAATGAAACCATTGTTACGCTTCATATCTTCAGCCATCTGAGTTGGGTTCAATGTAATCGCAGTGTAGAAATATGTAAATGCAATCACTAAGGTTACATAAACAACATTATAAAGCAAACTGCGGTTATCCATCAACTGCTGAACAACGCTGCTTGCGTTCTCAGACTGATAGCGAACTATCGCCAATGGAATAAACATCAAAGCCTGTGCAAAGATGATAGGCATCACGTTGGCTGCAAAAAGCTTCAAAGGAATGTACTGACGTGCACCACCATACTGCTTATTGCCAACCAATCGCTTGGCATACTGAACCGGAATCTTGCGTGTACCCTGTACCAAAAGAATTGAAGCACAAACTACAGCATAGAGAATGAGAATCTCAACAATGAACATAATCAGACCACCACCAGATATTGCCTGCAAACGAGAAGTTACCTCCTGAACGAATGCCTGAGGCAAACGAGCGATGATACCAATCATAATGATCAGAGAGATACCATTACCAACACCCTTATCAGTGATACGCTCACCTAACCAGAGAATGAACATACTACCTGCTGCCAAGATGATAGTTGCCGGAATCATGAAGACAGTCCAGCTAATACCTGTTGCCAGAGCATTGGCTGCCTGCATCTTCAAGTTCAAAAGGTAACTAGGAGCCTGAAAGACCAAGATGGCGACAGTCAGGACTCTAGTATACCATTGTATTTTTTTGCGGCCACTCTCACCCTCTCGCTGCATCTTCTGGAAATAAGGTACAGCGACAGCAAGAAGCTGCATAACAATTGAAGCTGAGATATAAGGCATAATTCCCAACGCAAAGATAGACGCATTGGAAAATGCACCACCAGAGAACATGTCCAGAAGCGACATAAGACCGCCAGAGGTCTGCGACTGCAATTTTTCCAACATGCTCGGGTTGATACCAGGAAGTACAACAAACGAGCCAAAACGGTAAATAGCCGTAAACAGAAGAGTAATAAGGAGTCTCTGACGGAGATCCTCAATCTTCCAACAGTTCTTTAGTGTCTCAATAAACTTTTTCATTTACTTAGATTATAGTTGCGTTACCACCAACTGCCTTGATTGCCTCTTCAGCAGTCTTTGAGAAAGCATTAGCTTCAACTTCCAATTTTGCTTTAAGTTCGCCGTTACCGAGAACCTTAACCAGCTCCTTACCATTGGTAAGACCTGCAGCCTTAAGTTCCTCAATACCGATCTTTGTAAGGCTCTTTGCCTCGGCAAGAGCCTGAAGAGTTGAAAGGTTTACTGCGAAGTACTCCTTATGGTTGATATTCTTGAAACCAGCCTTTGGAACACGACGCTGCAATGGCATCTGACCACCTTCGAAACCAATCTTTCTCTTATAACCAGAA
>JAIJUV010000291.1 GCA_022732315.1 Prevotella sp. | reverse complement strand
TAAGGGAGCCGTTCACTCTGCCGACATAGAATATGCAATGGGCACTTTGCCTACCAACCGCGTGTTCAACTGGCAACCGGAGGATTACATGATTAGCGACATCTTCAGCCAGTATTATGTAAACTTCGTGAAGACCGGCAATCCAAATGGTTTGGGTCTGCCGGAGTGGTCAACCACCAATGGCAAGGCCGTAGCCCCTGTGCTTCAGATAGACGTGAAGACAGAAGTAAAGACTGATGCCCAGATGGAGAAGCGCTATGATTTCATCGACAAAATGTTCTGGGAGAAGAAATAAGTCTCATTATAAATTCAATCAGAAATAGAGATGTTTCAGAAATTCATCATCAATAGAGACGGAGTGCTGAAGTTCGGCCACGTCTATCTTCACCGTGACATGCTGGCACCAGGCGAGCAATGCACCTACGGCGGAGGTTTATGGAAAATTGATGAAGGCAGGGGCGCCATCGTTCTCTATGGAAGAAGTTTCGACTTCGGTCCTCCCGATTTCGACTTTGTGAAACGGATAGACTGGACGGGCTTGGGGGGCACACCCCGCCCGCTGCTCTATCTGCCCCATTGGCCTAACGAAGAAGAAGTAGTACCCATCATCATCAATTAAGAAAATAGTATAATATTCCATAAATTCTATGCAAAAAGTTTGCTTGTAACAGATAAAAGCGTACTTTTGCGAAAAGTATTCACTTTAAAAAGCATTAGAGATATGAAAAAGAAATTAGTTTTAACAGCAGCCGTTATCGCTGCATTGTCAGTGGCTTCTTGTAACAGCAAGAAAGCGGGACAGAATGGAAACGATGAAAATGCCAGCTATACAGAAGATTCTGCCTTGGTAGAAAAAGACGGAAGCGTAAAGTTACCAGCCGTGGAAGGCACTTACGAGGGAACTCTCCCTGCAGCCGACTGCCCAGGCATCAAGACGGTGTTGACGCTCAAGGCAGACAGCACCTATCAGTTTACTTCTGATTACATCGACCGCAAGGATGGTCACGATGAGTTCAGCGGCATCTACAAGATGCTTGCCAACGGCGTGGTAATGATTACCCGTCCATCTTCTGGCGAGAACTCTTTCTATAAGGTAAAGGATGAGCATAGCCTCATCATGACCGATTCACTCGGCAATGAGCCAGAAGGCGAGATTGCCAAGCACTATGTGTTGACTAAGAAGAAGTAAAAAAGGAACTTTTCTGCCCAGATATTTTCTATCCGCCAGTGGCGGATGGAAATACGGCATTGGCGGACGGACATCCGGCATTGGCGAATACACATCCGCCAATGCCGGATAAACATTTTCCCTGCATTCTGATAGTTCTCTTATCAAGTTCAAAACAGCCCCCATCGCATCCAGTTTTCTGCCAATATTTTATCTGCAATTCTTGCTTTATATTCTTTTCTAAAACCTTATTTATATTTTTCAATACACATATATATATTATTGAATATCAAGCAAATAAAACAGTTAAACCTTGTTATTTTCCGATTCGATTGTGGCAGTTGACCCAATTTTGTTGTGGCAGTTGACCCAAATCCATTGTGGCAGTTGGCGCATTTTCGTTGTGGCAGTTGGCGGAATTTCGTTGTGGCAGTTGGCGGAATTGTCAGTTTTACTTATAATCACAGAATCAAATATGACTATGATCATTAAAGATAATGCAAAATTTCAGAAAAACGACGAAAGCGAAGGGTATTTTTCGGGAAATCAGGTGTACTTTTCGAGAATTCAAGAGCTACATTTGATATGATAGGTATTACAAACCCATTACATTCTCATCTTTCACGTTAAATACAATTAAGTTTTACCTCATAACTTTCGCTATTTCAGATATTTTTCCTAATTTTGCGTCCACGTTTCCAACGGATGAAATGAATATTAAGATTAGATTATAAAATTAGGTATTATATAAAATAGACAAGGAAAAAGAAAAATGGAACATGTTTTTACTGAATCGATGTTTTTGGTGGGCTTCGTGATATTCATCGCCGCCATACTCGTATTAGACATGCTGGTCATCGACCGAAAGGCGCATGTGGTTTCCATCAAGGAAGCTGGCTCCTGGACGGCTGTCTGGATTATTCTCGCTCTCGCCTTCGCCGTGTTCATCTACTTCCATGGCGACATGGTGCACGGCATAGAGAACTTCGACGACCTGAAGCTGATAGCCTCGCGCTATGCTTCTCATCTCAAACTGGATCCGAACGATTATGAAGGGAGTCTGCAGCAATATCGCCACTACATGACCATCTCTTACATCTCGGGTTATCTGATAGAGAAGACGCTCTCGGTGGATAATCTCTTCGTGATGATGATGATCTTCAGTTCGTTTGGAGTAGATAAGAAAGATTACCAGCACGTATTGAACTGGGGTATTCTGGGAGCCATCGTACTTCGCTTCGTCTTCATCTTTGCAGGTGCAGCCCTCATCAGCCGATTCGCCTGGATATTGCTCATATTCGGAGGATTCCTGGTTTACAGCGGCGCCAAGATGTTCTTGAACAGGAACAAGAAGGAAGAGATCAACGCCCTCGATCATCCGGTGGTGAAGTTCATGCAGCGACGCCTGCACCTGGGACCTCTGGTAATGACGGTGGTGTTCATCGAGTTCTGCGATCTGATTTTCGCTTTCGACAGTATTCCTGCCGTATTCTCGGTTTCGCTCGACCCGTTCGTGGTGTTCTTCTCCAACATCTTCGCCATCCTGGGCTTGCGTGCCCTCTTCTTCCTGCTGGCAGCAATAGCTGATAAGTTCCGCTATCTGAAGGTGGGTGTGAGCGTGCTGCTGGTGTTCATCGGTGTGAAGATGCTCATCCACGATTTCTTCGAGATTGATGCAGTCAGTTCGCTGGTATTCATCATCCTCGTACTGCTCGTCAGCATCGGGGCTTCGGTGGTGATTCCGCAGAAACAGGAAGCGTTGGAAAATACGAAATAAGCAAACCATTCGTAAGAGGGTGTGTCATAAGTCTGTGACGCACCCTTCTTTTTGTGTGTTTCTGTATATTCTAGTTGAATCGTAGTCTTTCTTCACAAAGGGAATCTTATTATA
>JAIJUV010000043.1 GCA_022732315.1 Prevotella sp. | reverse complement strand
CCCTTCTGAAGCTTCTCGGGAGTAGTCTTATCGGCATTATATTCTACGGTTACCGTCTGGTTAGGAACCGAGGTCTCGATACTCTTGATACCCTTCTCAAAACGGAGGTTGCTCTTAATCTTGTTCTCACAAGCCGCACAGTGCATCTGAGGGGTTGTTGTGAAAACCACAGTCTTGATGTCCTTGGCAAAGCTAACCATTGCCACCATCATCATCACAAACATTAATAAAATCTTTTTCATACTCTTATATTTTAAAACCAAATCTTAATCCTATTCTTTAAATCTTTATTCTATTCTTTAAATTAAATCTTCACTCTTACTCCAGCATAGAACATTCTGCCTTCCACTGGACCCCAGATCAGGGTAGGCTCGAAACCCTTGCCCCATGGCTGAGCAGCACCATAGATAGGAGTCTTCTGCTTGAAACCCGTCAGATTCTCGCCTCCCACATAGATGCTCCAATGACGGAACCATCTGGTAATCTGGGCACTCACCTGCTCGAAGCTATGAAATCTAGACGACCACGATGGGGTTCCATCTGCCAACTGATAAGGCTCCGGATTCCTTCCGCCACCATTCAACTGCACCGTGGCGTCAAACTGCCACAACGCCAATGGGGTTTTGTAAGAAGCGGTGAAAAGCGCCTTGTACTTGCTAGTAAGCGGTTTCTCCTTCAGCTCATTCTTAATTCCGTAAGAACATTTCACATCGTTCAGACGATAAGCTGCCGTAACCTCCAAACCCTTGAGCAAGGGATAGGATGCATCAATCTGAAAGGTATGAGAATAAGACTTGCCCTGCAGGTTATCTATCAGGATGTAGCCACTATGATAATCGTAATCCACCACTGCCTGATTCTTGAAGTCGGTATAGTAATACTCGGCATTCAGCTTCAAAGTCTTGGAAAACAGAGGGATATAGAAGGCCGTGCTGACCCCATAGTTCCAGGCCTCCTCCTGCTTCAGACCATCACCTGAAAGCTGAAGTTCTCTTCCACTCGCCAGCAGATAGTTGTACTCCGCCAAACCGAATACCGTGCGATAGCCCTTTCCGGCAGATAATCGGATGCTGACAGCATCTACAGGCGAATACTTCAAGTGAAAACGAGGTGTAAAGAAATTACCATAGATGGAGCTATAATCTAAACGCACACCTGCCATCGCCGTGAGCTTGGAGCCTAAAGTATAGGTATATTGGGCGTAAGCACCGGGAGTAGTCTCCTTCTCGTTCAGGCGCTGCATCTCAGGCAAGATATAAGGATGATTACCATCTATCGACGCATAGGGAATGACATTCACATTCGTGCGCTGCCCCAGATAATCATGGTTCACGCTCAACCCCACGGAGAGATTGTGCTGCTGGGTAAAGTTCGTTTCAAACATCAGCGAACCATAGAGATTCTTCTCGTTGAGATAATAAAATTTATTTCCATACTGCGCATCCAATTGGTGCATAGAAGCCGAAGACATCAGGGCGATGTTCGTGCCGTGCTCACAATTCAGAATGAAAGCATGCTTCATATAGCCCTCATAGCGGTTGGTATGAAGCTTGATTCTGAAGAGATTCTGAGAGTCAGAAGATGAAGCAGAAGCATGAGAGTTCAGATGATCTTCATCCTGTCCGCTCGTTCTAATCTCCTTCAAGGCGCCTAATCCACCATGAAAGATGTACTTTTCCCCCTTATA
Source organism: Prevotella sp. (assembly GCA_022732315.1). The sequence goes on along the minus strand of JAIJUV010000043.1, from coordinate 14,844 downwards.
CACCCAGCGGTTCTGCACATTATACTGTTCCCTGCCCGGCATATCGAAGAAGCCATCGCCATTATCATCATGATTTTTCAGAATATTCTCATGATGAAGCAGAATCTCCGTAGCCCACTTTTCTGACAGATGCACATTGGCATCGGCATTCGCCTCTATTCGACTCTTCGTATCGCCAAAGAGATTCACCTCCACCTGCTGTTCATCCTCAGGCTGCAGATAATCCACGTTAATCTGACCCGTAATCGACTCGTAGCCGTTCTTCACCGAAGCACTACCCTTCGACACCTGGATGCCCTTCATCCAGGGTCCCGGCACATAGCCCAGGGCGTAAGGGATGGCAGCACCACGGAAATTAGGCAGATTCTCGGTAAGCATCTGCACGTAAGTGCCTGAAAGACCGAGCAGTTTAATCTGTCTGGCTCCAGTGGTCGCATCATTATAAGCCACATCTACCGAAGGATTGGTGGTGAAGCTCTCGCCCAGGTTGCAGCACGCCGCCTTGAAGAGTTCATCCTTGTTCACGGCAATGCCATTCACAGCCCCAGCCAGTCGGGAAGTTCCCGCCTTTCGGGCCACAATCTTCACCTCCTTCAACTCCTCGTCCTTGAAAATGGAATCAGATGAGGAAATGGAATCCGCAGAAGAGATGGATTTCACAGAAGAAATGGATTCCGCTGATGAGATGGAAATATTCTCATTTTTTGCATAAGCTTCAGCGCCGGCAACCAACAAGGCACTGAGCAACAAATATCTTGAATACATTTAATTTAAATTATATGTTGTTTCTTTGATTATCACCTCGTTAGAGCGGAGACAATGCATAACGGTAGTACCAACACTCATGTAAACCACCATGAGCGAGAGCATCAAAGCCATTATTATGTTGAACGAACGTTTCATACCTTATTATATATTATCCTTTACTACTACACTATATATATGAGCCTCTTTAAGGAGCAACTTCTCTTCAATCTGCAAAGATAATACAAATCCATGGAATTGCTTTCAACAACCTAAGAAAAATAACAATCTTTATATTTTTTTCAAAAGAGATGTAAGCCTCAATCAAGGTTGAAAACCATAACACAAAAAAATAGGACCTGTTTCACAACAGATCCTATCACATACTTACTAAAACTAAATTAACCACTAAAAAAACTAATATCTTTTTTTTCCTTAGAGGAAAAAACTCCTTGACTTACAAAACAACAAAGAGGATATTACCTCTTCGAGAGGTTCACCAAACCTCTTCTCCTAAAATCCATTTGCAAAGTTATGCAATTTATTTGAATTCGCCAAATTCTCTAAACTTTTTTAAAAGAAAGTGGCGAATATTAATACATTTTAAAACTTATACCCCACTGTCATCAGCAATTGATGACGATTGTTATCTACCGAGGTGGCTGGAGCCGCCTTGGCACCGGCATTCTCCCAGGCTGCAAATGGGTAGAAATCACCCTTCTGGCAACTATACTGGTAAGCCACATCGAAGAAAAGCCCCTGGTAGTTGAAGCCTACACCGGCTGTCACCCTGTTCGTAGCCTTCCAGTTGGTATAATCCGTAGATGTGGAATAAATGGTTCCCTGCGAAGCGATGGTCTGGTCGCGGTCGGCATTCTCCTTGAACATCGGAGACACATAGTTGTAACCCAGACGGAGCGACATCAGCGGAATCGGCTTGTACTCCAAACCCAGCTTCAGGGTGCTTACGCCCTGCAACGAATGCTTGGTGTGATCGTTCATGGCTGCATCGCTGCTGCTGGTCTCGTAATAGTCGCCATACCAGGAATCATAGTAGCCGCCATCCTTCACACGATTGTCCATGTGGTCGTACCAGGCATATTCATAGGTAGCACCCAGGGCGAGATAGTTGCCCACGGTGTGACCCAAGCTCACGCCTGCCTTCCATGGTGTGTTGAGGCGATAATCCAGATCCACGGAATTGGAATTGCTACCCACGGCATAATTGCCCTGGTCGTCAACAATGTTCTTATCTGTCAGCTCCAGGTCGGCAGCACCGCTCAGCGAGAGGTCGTAGAACACAGGCGAATTGACGTAGGCACCGATGCGGAACGGAGAATCTGCCACAGGGCGGAAGATAACACCCAGTTTGGCATCATAGCCCGTACCCGTGATGCGCTGGCTTTCCCAGGCAGAACCGTATGCCTCCTTATCTGCCACATAATTCTCGGTATAGTACGAGTTGCTGCGATAATGTACATCGTGCAGACCGAGGGTGAAGCCCACCCATACACGGTTGTTGAACGACAAGCTCAGGTTGAAATCATATACGCCGATGTAGCCCTTCTGGTATTGACCATAGAGGAAGGATTTTCCGTCGTAGGTTGACTGGTTGCCCTGGTCGTCGGTTCCCATCAGTTTATTGTAGTTGGCATCCACAGCGCTCCAAACCTGGTCGCCGGCATCCTTGCCGTATTTCTTGTCCAAATCCTTGGCATAGGCAGTCTTGGCAGATGCCCACTTGGTTTGTGAGGCACCGTTCAGATAGTTGGCTGCGGTAAGAATCTGCGAGAAATTGGTACTCTTGTGGAAGTTGAAACCGGCATTGATTTTTACACCGGCACTGTTGTCACCACCAGCCCAGACAAAACCAATCTGGTCGAAGCTAGGCACCGACTTCTTTCCATTGAAAGATATCGGCGTATTATCGAAACTGAATCGGGTATCGGCATCAGGCTGTGCAACGACGCCTGCCGAAAGACTTACCATGCTTTTACGGAAGAGACCGATGCCGGCAGGGTTGCTCGACATGGTTGAGATGTCGGCACCCAGTGCTTCCATCGCACCACCCATACCTACATAGCGTGCAGTTCCCGTAAGGGAGTTCTCCGCAAATTTAGTATCCAGGTAGGTTTCCTGGGCAGTGGCGCTCATGGATGCCATGAGTGCACTGGCAAATAAGATATGTTTAAATTTTAAATTATTCATTTTATTCATTGTTTTTATTGATATTGATGCTTTTGCCCTTACAGGGCGCATTGCTAAATGCTGCCAATACCCAGGGTGCTGCCCTGGGCTAGGTGCTTCTGCCCTTTCAGGGCGTGTGGGGCTGAACTTCAAGACTTTTGCTTGAACTTTCAGGACGTGTTATCGGCGACCGCCGAAACCACCTCCACCGGAACGGCTTCCGCCACCACCGCCGAAGCTTCCTCCACCGCCGAAGCCGCCACCAGAGCGACCACCGGAGTTGGAACCTCCGAAGCTGGCACCGCTGCGATTGCCGAAACCACCGAAATTGCTGCGGTCGAAGGTATTGGTGTTGTTATTGCTGCGAGTATTGTAATTACGCTGGTTGTCACGTCCGCCAAAGTTGCGGTTGGCCACACTTCGGCGTGAACCATTACCCGAATAGCCATTGTCGCCGTTATATCTAAAGCTGCGATTTCCTGCATATCCGCCAGAATTGCGGCCGCCATAGCTTACATGCCCAATCATCGGACCACCCCAGTACCAAGGACCATACCAGCCGCCGTAGCCGTAATACCATGGGTCGTACCAGCCGCCATACCATCCGGCGTAGCCGTAGTACCATGGATCATACCATGGGTCGTACCATGGGTCGTACCAGCCCGCATAGTAGCCGTAGCGCCAAGGATTGTGCCATCCCCACATGCGCGAACGCCAATAATACGGACCATAGCCATAGTAGCCGTAGAACCACGGATCATAATAGCCATCCCAGCGGCTCATGCGGCGGGTGCAGTCGAAATCCTCATCCTGGTTGATGTATTTCTGGGCAAAATACGCATCATCATAGATGCTGTCGGGCGCCACGCCCTTGCCCACATGAAACTGGATGATGTCGTTGCCCAGCGAATCAGTGCCCACATGCTCATAATGGCTGAAGATGCGTCCGCCACGGTTATACTCATCCACATCACGCCCGCTTCCACTCCAATAGAGTGAGTAGATGCTATCTCTACGTGCACGCTGCGCAGCATACTGCTGCTGGAGGCGTGCCCGCTTCTCTGCCTTTTCCTGCGCCTCTTTCTTCGGGTTGAAGTAGAGGTCGTCGTCCTGCGCCATCGAAGTCAATGGCATGGCTGCTGCCATCAGGACTGCCAGAAGATACATTTTCTTCATCGTATATTTCTCCTATTCTTTAGTTTCGTTTCCCGAATCATCACGGCCTGCATATCCATGAATCATCTGCTGAATTATATATGCAAGGGAGGGCTGAAAAACAGCCTTTTCCTATCTATATAATAATTCTAGTGCAAAAATATTGCTTATCTTTATGCAAAAATACAGAATTTCCCTAAAATAATGTAGGTTTTCCCCTATTTTTTTATAATTTTGCAGAAGATTTAAAATAATTCTAGCTTTTTTGAACATTAAAAGGCGTTTTATGACAAGAAATTAATACAAATTAAACATGAAATATTTAGTAGCGACATTCAACATCGAGACCACCGCCGACTTGATGCAAGCCTGCCAGGACCTGCTTGCCGACGGAGCTGCCGAGGCAGGATTCGAATCTTTCGAGGAAACGGAAACGGGCATGGAGGCTTACGTGCAGAAGGACCTCTTTGACAAGGAGGCACTGGACGAATACATCGCCGACTTCCCTATCGTGGATACCCGCATCACCTACGACATCAAGGATGCCGAGGACAAGGACTGGAACCAGGAATGGGAGGAGCAGGGCTTCGACCCTATCTTCGTAGCCGACCAGGTGGTCATCTACGACGCCAAGCATCCAGAGCTCTACCCCGACACCAGCAACCGCCCTGACATCATCGAGATTGGCATCGAGGCGAAGCTTGCCTTCGGAACCGGCAACCACGAAACCACCCGCATGATCATCTCGCAGCTGCTGCAGATGCCGGTGAAGACCAAGCGCGTGCTGGATTGCGGCACGGGAACAGGCATTCTGGGACTCACTGCCTCCAAACTGGGTGCCAAGGAAGTGGTGGGCTACGACATCGACGAATGGAGCGTGGAGAACGCCAAGCACAATGCCGTGCTGAACGGCGTAGACAACATGGAGGTGCTCTTCGGCAACTGCAATGTGCTGAACCACGTGAGCGGCGTTTTCGATGTGGTGATGGCGAACATCAACCGCAACATCCTGCTCAGCGACATGCGCCTCTTCCGCAGCGTGATGAACATCGGCGGAACTCTGATCCTGAGCGGTTTCTACGAGGAAGATGTGCCGGTGCTGCTGGAAAAGGCGGCAGAACTGGGACTGCACGAAGTAACGAGACAGGTGGATAACAACTGGACCTGCCTGGTGCTGGGATAAAAACTGATTCAAGAAATAACTGGTTCTAAAATAGAATCGGAATAAAACAAAACGAATAAAGGCTGATTTTCCGGATTTACGGGAAATCAGCCTTTATTCGTTCTCATCAAATACCTTTTCGCTCTTGTTGCTTCCGATGCAGAGCTGCTTCAGGTCGTAATAGCTGCCGTTGTAGATATCGAAATCCACGTAGCCCTTGATGCCAGGCAGCTTTCCGGCATCGGTGTGCTGCCAGAACTTCCACTTGCCCTTGTATTGCACCTTATCCACGTAATAGTGGGCTATCCAGTAAGGATAGTCATCGAAAACGGGCGCACTCAGATATTGCTCCTTAAACTTATAATAGGTGTAGATGATAGGTTTCACATGATACCTATCCTCCACGATATGCAGCCACGTAAGCACATCACGCTGGAAATCTTCCACACTCTTGTCATCAGGCTTATGCTCGATGTCGAGCACCGGAGGCAGGTCGCCATCCGTAAGATGCACCTGATCCAGGAAATAATACGCCTGGTCGCGGGCAGAAGATTTGTTGCTCCAGAAATGATATACGCCACGGATGAATCCGAAATCACGCGCCTGGTTGAAGTTAGACCGGAAATTCTCGTCCAGCCGGCTGGAACCCTCGGTGCTCTTGATGATGACAAAGCGCACAGGGCATCTCTTAATCATCGCACCCTTCAAGCGCTCCCAATCAATCTCACCCTGATAATGGGAGATGTCGATGCCATGAATCTCATAACCCTCGGGATAAACCTCGTCGCCATAGAGCGCACGCCAGCGGAATCCCGTAGGACTGACGAAGAAATGATAAAACAGGAAGACGTAGAGAACGACTACTGCCGTTCCGCCTATCCACCAAGCCCAGCGGGGATAGCGTCTGAAAACAGAAGACGAACGCCTTCTGCCACGAGAGCCACCACGCCGAGCAGATGTACTCTTCCTCGCCATAGTCCCCTTTTTCTGTGTAGAAGCCGTTCGTCTTGTTGACATATAAAATATATGAGTATTTTTATATTACTTATATAATATACTTATATTCCGTATATTACTTGGCCTGCTCCAACTGGAGAGTCTTTGTGGTCTGGTCGCAAACCTCAGATGGACCCCAGTACTGGATAGGACCTGGATATACATAAGCTGTCTCCTTAGCCCACTGCTCACGCTTAGAAGCGAAGAACTTGAATGGAGCACCGTCGAGCTCTACGAGAGCCTTGCGGATAACTGGCTTGTTAGCACCGTTACGACGCTCGATGTTCATCATCATAGTGATAGGCACACCACCGGCAATCCACTCAGCAGCAGGAGCTGTTGTGTTCTTGATAACTGACATGTAGCCCGTCTTGCCGTTAGCGATGAGGCGAGAAGCGTTGTAACCGAGTGAGTAGCAGTAGTCTGCATCGTAGTTAGAAGGAGCTGCGCAACGTCCCTCGTAACCGAAGAAGTGGTGCTGAGCTGAGAACTTACCAACGAACTTACCCTCCTTCTTCCAAGCAGCCAACTTCTCAGCTACCATGCGAGAGAGCAACTTCTCAGTCTCGATGAGAGATACCTGTACGTTTCCGTGAGGGTCACGGTCGAGGCAGAGCTGGCGAGCTACGTCTGCTGGCAATGACTCCAATACTGCGAGGTTGTCCTTAGCGATGGCACCCTTAACGAATGCAATCTGCTCCTCAGCGCTGGCAAACTCACGGCTCTCGCCTGTTGCAGGGTCAGTAAGAACCTCGTTCAACTCTGCGATGAGCTTCTTGATAGCTGGGATGAACTCGATCAAGCCCTCTGGGATGAGAACTGTACCGAAGTTGTTGCCCTCAGCAGCACGGTTAGCTACGGCTGTAGCAATGTATGTAACAACGTCGTCGAGTGACATCTCCTTAGCCTCTACCTCCTCAGAAATCAAGCAGATGTTTGGCTGAGTCTGGAGTGCGCACTCAAGAGCGATGTGAGAAGCTGAACGACCCATCAACTTGATGAAGTGCCAGTACTTGCGTGCAGAGTTACAGTCGCGCTCGATGTTACCGATGAGCTCAGAGTAAGTCTTGCAGGCTGTATCGAAACCGAAAGATGTCTCAATCTGCTCGTTCTTCAAGTCACCGTCGATAGTCTTAGGGCAACCGATTACCTGAACGCCATACTTCTTGGCAGCATAGTACTCAGCGAGAACGCAAGCGTTGGTGTTAGAGTCGTCACCACCGATGATAACGAGCGCCTTGATGCCGAGCTCACGGAGAATCTCGATACCCTTCTCAAACTGGTCTTCCTTCTCCAACTTTGTACGGCCAGAACCGATGATATCGAAACCACCAGTGTTGCGGTACTCGTCCATGATCTCAGAAGTAATCTCCATGTAGTTGTGATCTACGAGACCACCAGGACCGAGGATGAAGCCATAGAGCTTGTTAGCTGGGTTGAGAGACTTCACGCCGTCGAAGAGACCAGAGATAACGTTGTGACCGCCAGGAGCCTGACCGCCAGAGAGGATAACACCTACGTTGAAAGCAGGGAGTTCCTTAGCCTCGCCAGCCTCGAAAGTAATGACAGGCATTCCGTAAGTGTTAGGGAACAACGCCTTGATTTCATCCTGGTTACCTACTGACTGTGTTGCCTCACCTTCAACAGCCTTTACTGGACCCTGAAGAGCCTTTGGCAACTTTGGCTGATAAGCCGCTCTTGCAATCTGCAATGCACTTTTTTCCATAATTCCTTTTTATATTTTAATTAGTTGAAACTTCAAAAACACTGCAAATTTAAGGTTTTTCTACGAGATACGGAAAGAAAAATGCTAAAAATGCGTTAATTAAGATATTTTTTTTGATTTTCTATTGCTTTTCCAGAGATTTTTATTATCTTTGAGCATTGTTTTCAACCAATTATTAATTTAGAGAAAAGAATTATGGCTAACAAAAGAGATTTAAAACGAACAATCAACTACATCACCAGCGAGCTTTTCGCTGAGACAGTAGCAGCGTCTTTGTACAACGGCACACAGCAGGCCGACGTTGATGGAATCCTTTCTTCCATCGTCATGGTGAACGACGATTTCATCAAGAGAGTGTCTCATCCTGAGCCGGGCATCAAGGCGGGTGATTACTACAAGAACCTGACCAAGGACTTCAACAAGCAGGTGAGCGAGATTATCGACCAGATTGCTACCTTGGGATAAAGAGGATTGCTGAGCCTGGGATAACAGGATTTTAGCAGATACACCTATTTATATATATAGAACAAACGATAAGGAATGATAAAAGACATTTGTCAGTGGGTATTATACAAACACTTGGGATGGAAGAAGGATATAACCGTAGGCCATCCCAAGAAGTTCATCATTTGCCTGGCTCCCCACACCAGCAACTGGGATTTCATCATAGGCCTGCTCTTCTCCAGAGCTGAGGGCATCAAGAGCAACTTTCTGATGAAGAAGGAGTGGTTCTTCTGGCCGCTGGGTCCCATCTTCAGGAAGCTGGGCGGTGTGCCGGTGTGGAGAAGCAAGCATACGAGCATGACCGACAATCTTGCCGAGACTGCCCGCAAGCGAGATACCTTCGGCCTCTGCATCACGCCAGAGGGCACCCGTTCGCTCAATCCGGAATGGAAGAAGGGTTTCTACTTCATTGCCCTGAAGGCTGGCATCCCTATCCTCCTCTACGGTGTGGATTACGAGAAGAAGCTCATCCAGTGTACCAAGGTCATCATCCCTTCGGGAGATGTGGAGAAGGACATGAAGGAAATCAAGCTCTACTTCAAGGATTTCAAAGGAAAGAAACCCGAGAAGTTCACAATTGGAAATATCGACTGATGGAATCGCCCTGAAAGGGCAAAAGCTCCTAGCCCAGGGCAGCACCCTGGGTTTAATCGGCGATTAGCAATGCGCCCTGTAAGGGCAAAAGCATTAAAATATGATTTAAGAAAGTGAAACAAAACAGAATTATAAAATATTGTCTGATAAGCAGTTTGCTTATTCCGGCTGGAGCAGGAATCCAGGCTGATGCTGCAGCAAAAGTCTCGCCCAAAAAGGCGAAAACTGCCGCTGCAAAGGCTGCCGCCAAAAATGCAAACCGATATGACGAGGGCAACAGCAACGCTTGGGAAGACATCGAATACGATGACGACCCATGGGTGTTCAACAGCTCCCGCCCCTACTTCGTGACTGCCGGCTTGCAGAACCGACACCTCTCATTGTGGGCTTCTCACGGACGATATTGGGATGCGGAGCGCGGATGGAAATGGCAGCGCCCCAACCTGTTCTGCACCAACGAAGACCTCTTTACGCAAACCATCGTGGTGCCCTATCTCATCCCCATGCTCCAGAATGCAGGAGCCATCGTCTTCACTCCTCGTGAACGCGACTGGCAGCAACAGGAAATCATCGTCGACAACAACGACAGAAGATCCATCTCTTACATCGAAGTGGATAACTCCAAGAAATGGAAGGATTGCGACTCCCTGGGATTCGCCAACGCCAAAACCCTGTATAGCGATGGAGAAAACCCATTCACCATGGGTACAGTAAGACAAGCCAAAGCCACTAAGAAAAAGAAGAAATATAGCCTCGTCAGCTACCAGCCTAAATTCAAGGAGGCTGGTAAATATGCCGTATACGTAAGCTATCAGACCCTGCCGAAGAGCGTGCCCGACGCCAAATACATCGTATACCACAAGGGACAGGCCACCGAGTTTACCGTGAACCAGCGAATGGGTGGCGGAACCTGGGTGTATCTGGGAACCTTCGACTTCGACAAGGGATGCAACGAGTTCAACCGGGTGGTGTGCACCAACCAGGCTTCCAAAAGAGGCGTTGTCACCACCGATGCCGTACGATTCGGCGGAGGCATGGGCAACATAGAGCGCGGCGGCGACGTGAGCGGACTGCCACGATGCCTGGAGGGAGCCAGATACTACGCCCAGTGGGCAGGCGCTCCCTACAAGGTCTATGGCGGCAGACAAGGCAAGAACGACTATGCTGACGACATCAATACCCGTTCGCTGATGACCAACTGGCTGGGCGGAGGCAGCGTATACATGCCTGCCCTCAGCGGAAAGAAGGTGCCGATAGAACTCTCGCTCGCCCTGCACAGCGACGCAGGCTTCAACCCCGACGGCAAATCTACCTGGGGCGCACTCGCCATCTGCACCACCGATTTCAACGACGGGATGCTCAACAGCGGAGTTTCGAGATTCACATCAAAGGATTTCGCTAAAGCATTGCGTGACAATCTAGTAGAAGACATGAGTCAAACCTTTGGTGCATTCGGCAAGCGATACCTCTGGGACCGCAACTATTCTGAGACCCGACTGCCCGAAGTGCCATCGGCTATCCTCGAAATGCTCTCTCACCAGAGCTTCCCGGATATGCGCATCGCCCAGGATCCGATGGGCAAGTTTACCATCGCCCGCTCCATCTACAAGACTATCCTGAGATTCGTGAACAGCAACCACGGCGAGGATTATGTGGTGCAGCCACTGGCGCCCAACCACTTCAGCGTAGAGATAGATGAGTTCGGATACGCCAAACTCACCTGGAGCCCGCAACTGGATAAGCTGGAGCCTAGCGCCAAGCCTACCCGCTACATCGTTTACAAGGCAGAGGGCAACGGCGGATTCGACAACGGAACCCTGGTGCGTTCGCCACAGCACTTCGTGAAGCTGGAGCCGGGAAAGCTCTACAACTTCCGTGTGGCAGCCGTAAACCAGGGTGGCGAGAGTTTCCCATCAGAAACCCTCTCGGCCCTCTACAATCCATCAGCCTCGCAAAAGGTATTGGTGGTCAACAATTTCCATCGTCTGGCTTCGCCACAGGTGGTGGATAACGACACCTTCCAGGGCTTCGACTTCGACAAGGATCCGGGCGTAAGCTACGGGCTCACGGCAGGTTGGAGCGGCAAGCAGCTGATGTTCGACATCAACAAGATGGGTCTGGAAACCACCAGCGGACTGGGCTATTGCGGCAACGAGATGGCAGGTCAGTTTGTGGCAGGCAACGACTTCAACTACACCGAGGAACATGCCCGTGCCATCGCATCGAGCAACAAATACAGCATCGCCAGCTGTTCAAGCGAAGCCATCGCATCGGGCAAGGTGAAGATGACCGACTATCAGGTGGTTGACCTCATCAACGGACTGGAGCGCAACGATGGCTACACCCATCAGTACTTCAAGACCTTTACCCCAACCCTGCAGAAGCGCATCAGATATTACGCCCTGAACGGCGGCAGACTGCTGGTAAGCGGTTCCTACAACGGCAGCGACATGCAGACAGAAGAGGAACAGAATTTCATGAGCGACATCCTGAAGGTGCATTACGAGCCAACGGGCACGAAATTCATCGTTCAGGACATCAACCCTGAGGATTCCACCATCACCGAGCGAGACAGCATCGTAGGCACCGACCCTATCATCGAGGGTCTGGGCAAGGAATTCAGCTATTACAACCAGCTGAACGCCCGCCACTATGCCGCTACGCATCCCGAGATTCTCAAGCCGGTGGGCAGCACCGCCTTCTGCGCCATGCGATACCTTTCGGGCACCAGTGCGGCTGTGGCCTACAAGAGCAGCAGCTACCGCACCTTCACCATGGGCATCCCGCTGGAGTGCATCAGCGATGAGAAGACCCGCCACAGCATCATGCTGGGTATCCTCAATTTCCTGACGGAATAATTTAAAATTAATAATTATATGTATAAGATTCAAGCAAACCAGTCTGGCACACGCTCTATCGAAGTGAGCGACCAGCATTTAGAGACTATTGACAAGTATCAGTTGCTCCGCAACCTCGTAGATAGCAACGGCATCATCGACGAGGAAGTGCTCGACAAGTTGAAGTTCAATGTACGCGCCCTCCTGGAGAGCAGCGACATCAAGGACAAGGAATTGCTCGACCTCTGCCTCGACGTGATCTACAACCAGAACATGAAGGCTTTGGGACTCCACAACCTCGTATTGCTCTACGTGGATTGGAAGGAGAAGAAGGATGCACAGGAAGCTGCTGATGCAGAGCCAGATGCAGTAAATGATTAAAGCATTTTGAATGGAATATAAGTTAACAGATTTCCTGCCAACAACCAAGAAGGAGTGCGAGCTCAGGGGATGGGACGAACTGGATGTAATCCTCTTCTCGGGTGACGCCTACGTAGACCACCCATCCTTCGGAGCAGCCATCCTGGGACGAATATTGGAGGCGAACGGCTATCGCGTAGCCATCGTTCCCCAGCCCGACTGGCATGGCGACTTCCGTGACTTCAAGAAGCTGGGTCGCCCTCGCCTCTTCTTCGGCGTATCGCCGGGAGCCATGGACTCGATGGTAAACCGCTACACGGCCAACCGCCGTATGCGCAGCGAGGATGCCTTCAGTCCCGACTCCCGCCACGACATGCGCCCCGACTATCCGTCTATCGTCTATACCCAGATACTGAAGAAACTCTATCCCGACGTACCTGTGGCACTGGGCGGTATCGAGGCGTCGTTGCGCCGCATCAGCCACTACGACTACTGGAAGGATGAACTGCGCAAGTGCATCCTCTGCGATTCGGGTGCCGACCTCATCCTCTACGGCATGGGCGAACGCTCTATCGTGGAACTTGCCAACGCCTTCGCCGAAGGCAAGACCATGGACCAGATTCACGAGATGCCGCAGGTGGCTTTCTACTGCAAGGAGAAGGACATTCCGGGCGGATTCAAAGACGATGACATCATCCTGCACAGTCATGAGGAGTGCCTTCACAACAAGAAGGGACAGGCTGAGAACGTGCGCCATCTGGAGGAGGAAGCCAACAAGATGCATGCCCAGCGCATGATACAGGAGACCGACGGCAAGTATGTGGTGGTGAATCCACCATTCCCGCTGATGACAACAGAGGAACTGGATGCCGCCTTCGACCTGCCTTATACCCGTCTGCCTCACCCAAAGTATAAGGGCAAGACCATTCCGGCTTACGAGATGATCAAGTTCTCCGTGAACCTTCATCGCGGATGCTTTGGCGGTTGCTCGTTCTGCACCATTTCGGCGCACCAGGGCAAGTTCGTGGTTTGCCGAAGCAAGGAGAGCATCTTGAAAGAGGTGAAGAAAATCATAGAAATGCCTGATTTCAAGGGCTATCTGAGCGACCTGGGCGGTCCTTCGGCAAACATGTATGGCATGCATGGCAAGAACCAGAAGGCGTGCGAGGTGTGCAAGCGTCCATCGTGCGTGAACCCGCAGATTTGTCCGAACCTCAATACCGACCATAGCAAGCTGCTGGAGATTTACCATGCCGTGGATGCCCTGCCGGGAATCAAGAAGAGTTTCATCGGTAGTGGCGTGCGCTACGACCTGCTGCTGCACAAGAGCAAGGACGAGAAGGTGAACCAGGCGGCAAGGGAATATACCCGCGAGCTGATTACCAAGCACGTAAGCGGCCGACTGAAAGTGGCGCCGGAGCATACCAGTCCTGAGGTCTTGAAGTTCATGCGCAAGCCATCGTTCGACCTGTTCTACGAGTTCAAGCGCATCTTTGACAAGATCAATAAGGAAGAGGGCCTCAACCAGCAAATCATTCCATACTTCATCAGTTCGCATCCGGGCTGTCATGAAGAGGATATGGCGGAGCTGGCGGTAATCACCAAGGGCTTGGACTTCCATCTGGAGCAGGTGCAGGACTTCACTCCTACCCCAATGACGATTTCCACCGAGACTTGGTACACGGGATACGATCCATACACCCTGGAGCCTGTGTTCAGTGCCAAGACGCAGAAGGAGAAGCTTGCCCAGCGCATGTTCTTCTTCTGGTACAAGCCGGAGGAGCGCCGTGCTATAGAGAGCGAGCTTCGCCGCATAGGCAGAACGGATTTGATAGATAAGCTATACGATAAGAAGAGCTTTGGCGGAGGCTTTAAGGGTAAGAACACCCGTTACGACGACAAGGCTATCGGTTCTACCTATGATAATCCGGGCGTAGGCAGAGGTGCCAAGGGCAAGCGTGGAGCCGGCAGAAATGCAGCGGAGCCAAAAGCCGGAAGAGGCCGTGGCAGAAATGTCCAAGACCGCTTTGCGCCAAAGGGATATGGAAACGTGGGTTGCTATGATGAGGAGAAATACCTGAACAATGGAAAATCTCTAAAATCAGGTAAGCCTTCGAATGCCAACATCCGTGATGCCGTGGCAGCAGCCCGAGCCGAGCTGAGAAATCAGAAAGACCAGGGTGCCGGCTTCTTCAAGGACAAGAAGAAAAAGAGTTTCAACCCTAATTTCGACGACAACAACCACAACCGCAAGAACCGCTACAACAGCGGCGACAGGAACGAGCGTGGCAGTGGTCGTGGTAACCAGGGAAGAAATGAAGGAAGAGGCAGAAGAAAATAAAATTACATAGAAAAGTTTTCGCTTTTTTATTACCACTATTACCACGCACTATCTAATCATTTGATTATTAAAAAGATAAGCGTGGTAATAAGTGGTTTTTTATTGCCACGCTATTACCACAAATACCACGTTATTGCCACGTGTCTTTTTATAAATATGGTTGACTCCTAAAGTTTCAATTACATGAAAGAATCATTAGAAGCAACATTGAAAGATGTCGAACTTACCAAGGAAGTGT
>JAIJUV010000290.1 GCA_022732315.1 Prevotella sp. | reverse complement strand
CGCTTACACATTCCTCGGTCAGAAGCAGGCATTCATGTACAAGCTCGTCAATGTATTGGTAGAGCAGATGGGTGCAGCCTTCCCAGAGTTGCCAGCTCAACAGGAGCTCATCACCCGCGTAATGAAAGAGGAAGAGGATTCATTCCTCCGCACCTTGGAGAAGGGTATCAACCTCCTCAATGGTGATATGGACGAGCTCAAGGCTCATGGCGAGACTCAGCTCGACGGCGTGAGCGCATTCCGCCTCTTCGATACCTATGGTTTCCCTCTCGACCTCACAGAGTTGATCTGCCGTGAGAATGGTTACACCGTAGATGCTGCAGGCTTCGACGAGGAGATGAAGAAGCAGAAAGAGCGTGCCCGCAATGCTGCTGCCGTAGAGAATGGCGACTGGGAGGTATTGCAGGAAGGCGACCAGAATTTCGTAGGTTATGACTATACAGAATATGAGTGCCACATCCTCCGCTATCGCAAGGTGACTCAGAAGAAGAACTCTTTCTATGAGTTGGTACTCGACAACACTCCATTCTATGGTGAGATGGGTGGACAGGTTGGCGACAAGGGGGTGCTCGTCAGCGAGAATGAGACCATCCAGGTTATCGACACCAAGCGCGAGAACAACCAGAGCATCCACATCGTAAAGGAGTTGCCAAAGGATGTAAACGCAGACTTCATGGCTTGCGTAGATATCGAGAGCCGCGAGGGAAGTGCTGCCAACCATACAGCTACCCACTTGCTCGACTACTGTCTGAAGCAAGTTTTGGGCGACCACGTAGAGCAGAAGGGTTCTTATGTTGATAAGGATACCTTGCGTTTCGACTTCTCTCACTTCCAGAAGGTAACAGACGAGGAACTCCGCAAGGTAGAACGCATGGTCAACGAGATGATCCGTGCCGACTATCCATTGGATGAGCACCGCGATACTCCTATTGAGGAGGCTAAGGAACTTGGCGCTATCGCCCTCTTCGGCGAGAAGTATGGCGACAAGGTTCGTGTAGTTCGCTTCGGTCCATCTGCTGAGTTCTGTGGTGGTATTCACGCCAAGAGCACAGGTAAGATTGGTTTCTTCAAGATTATCTCTGAGAGCAGTGTAGCTGCCGGCATCCGCCGTATCGAGGCTTTGACAGGCAAGGCTTGCGAGGAGGCTATCTACGGCTTGCAGGATACCATCGTAGCCTTGAAGGGCTTGTTCAACAATGCCAAGGATCTTGAGGGTGTCATCAGAAAGTACATCGACGAGCACGATGCCTTGAAGAAGGATGTTGAGAAGTTCCAGGCTCAGGCTGTGGAGCGTACCAAGGATAAGCTTGTAGAGAATGCAAGAGAAATCAACGGCGTGAAGGTTGTTACTGCCGTATTGCCTATGGAGCCAGCAGCTGCCAAGGATTTGGTATTCAAGGTTCGCGAGGCTTTGCCTGAGAACATGATCTGCGTAGTAGGTTCTTACTTCAACGATAAGCCTATGCTCAGCGTGATGTTCAGCGACGATATGGTAAAGGATCACGGTTTGAACGCAGGTAAGATGATTCGCGAAGCTGCCAAGTTGATTCAGGGTGGCGGTGGCGGTCAGCCTCACTATGCCCAGGCTGGCGGTAAGAACAAGGACGGCTTGAGCGCTGCAGTAGATAAGGTTGTAGAGTTGGCTCAGCTGTAATAAGCCTCCTCAAAGAAGTATATGATAGAGTTATCTTAACTCTTATATATAATAAGGTATAAAGGGTTGCAATTCATCTTTTCGAGAATTGCAACCCTTTTTCTATTGACATTAGAGGAGTCTCCATATCATAATTATTAGTTTATGATAATCGTCAAATGATAAAATTCCTTATTTCATTATCATTTTATGATAATCACTTTATGATAATCGGAATAAAAGTTGTATCTTTGCAGAAGATAAGCTGCACTCGGCAATTTGTAAGCAAGCTTACATTGCGCTCGTTTGCATTATCTTTGCAGCCGTTGAATATATAATAAGGTATAAATATGGTAATGAAGAATCCTTTTGTCACAAATGGTTACGCCGGTCCGGAATACTTCTGCGACCGTGTGGAAGAAACCCAGCACATCACAGAGATGCTGACCAATGAGAATAACATGGCTCTGATTTCCCCTCGACGCATCGGAAAGACAGAGCTGATTCACCATTGCTTTGCCCAGCCTGTCATCCAAAAAGATTATTATACTTTTATCATAGACATCTATTCAACCAATTCCGTCAGCGATCTGGTCAATATGTTCGGCAAAGCCATTATTGATGAACTTCGCCCTAAAGGCAGAAGCGCTTGGGAGAAATTCCTGATGGCGCTCTCTTCTCTCCGTTCAGAAATCTCTTTCGATATCAACGGGGCTCCAGTTTGGGGAATAGGCATCGGCAACATCGTAAATCCCGAAATTACGCTTGATGAGATATTCTCTTATCTCAACCAAGCCGACAAGCCATGTCTTGTTGCCATCGACGAGTTTCAGCAAATCACCAACTATGCCGACAACCGCATAGAGGCATTGCTCCGTACCTACATTCAGCGTTGCACCAATGCCCACTTCATCTTCTCGGGTTCTCACCGCCATCTGATGGCAGAAATGTTCACATCTCCTGCCCGCCCATTCTATCAGAGCGTGACGCTGATGAACCTGAAGCCACTGGATATTGAGAAATACAAGGAGTTTGCCACAGCCAAGTTCGAGGAACGCAACAAACATCTCGATGCAGCCATTATCGGAGAACTCTTCGCCCGTTTCGGTGGTGTCACTTCATACATCCAGCGAGTAATGAATGTTCTCTTCCTCAAGACTCCCGAACAGGGCACCTGCACTCTGGATATGGTAGATGACGCCATCAACTACAATCTCAACATGGCATCAGACACCTACGAGACCCTTCTACGCCAGATGCCGGAAAAGCAGCGCAATGTCTTCATTGCCATCTCAGCAGAGGGCGAAGCCAGAAGCGTAAAGAGCGGAGCCTTCGCCAAGAAATACCACCTTCCATCACCAAGTTCTGTCAACTCTGCCTTGAAGGGATTGTTGGAAAAAGATTTCATCACCCAGCAGGATGATGCCTACGTGGTATATGACAAGTTCTTCGA
>JAIJUV010000289.1 GCA_022732315.1 Prevotella sp. | reverse complement strand
TCATCCCATTTGAGTTTGCGCTCTGCGGTCTTCTCGTCAGCCATGCTATCCTTCTTGGTACGGCTTGTGTTGACATAAACAAGATTACCGTTGGCATCATACTCATAGACATGGCTGTTGTTCACATTCTCGCTCTCCGAAGGCGTCTCCTCTGTGCGGTAGTTCACATCCTTCACGTTAGCAAGCTGGAATTTCTTACCAGTGTCTGTGCCGTATGTATAAGTAAGGTCATAACCAGCGTTGAGCGTACCATCAAACTGCACATTGTTCTGCGTGAGAATCTGACGCTTCGAAGTGATACGGTGCATGTTATCATAGCCCATTGCAAGCGTGTAGTTTGCAGTCTTGTTGTCCGCACCTGTATAAGTACCAGTTGCACTGACAAGACGATAGAGGGCATCGTATGTATAGGTATGCGCCATCTGCCCGCCAGCCTTGCCACTCTGTGGCACTGATGCACCATTTATCACGCTGAGCACATTGCTCACCGCATCGTAAGTGTAGGCATTGTCCATGATGGTATTGCCACCACTGTTCACGGTGAGGTTCTGCAATCTGCGACGCTGAGGATCATAGGTGTAGAAAGTCTCCGCACCGTTGCAATACTTCAAATATGTGCGCTGCTCAAACTTGTCATAGCCGATCTTGCTCACATAATCGTAGCCGTATGACTTGTAGCCATGAACCTTCTCAAGCTGACCTCCGAGGTTGTAAGAATAGGTAATCTTCTCCTCATCAGGATAGATCATCTCCAACAGACGGTTGTGGCTGTCATAAGTCCATTGCGTCACGTAGGTTGCTATCGCCTGGTTAGGCACAATCAGCGTGCGGCGGGTCTTTGTTACTTCACCCATCTTGCCATAGAAGTATTCAATGGCACCCGTTCCGTCCTCACGGAGCATCAATCTGCCAATACGGTTCTGAGAAGCGTTGCGACCACCATAGTAATACTTCACGTTATTCTCCGGGTGGTCAGGATAGTTGATACCCGTCAGACGCTGATAGTCGTAATCGTAGGTGATGAACTTGCCTTCCTTTGCAAGGTTGGCAGTCTGCTTGGTCAGCACATTGCCGAGCGCATCATAAGTGAAACTGGTGATGCCGCTTGCAGGATGGTTCACCTCAGTACGGCGGTCACCCATGTCGTAAGTAGAGGTCGTTACATTGCCCTCCGTGTCGGTGACACGAACAAGGCGCTGTATGCCGTCATACTCAAACGAGGTGGTAATCTCGCCGTCAGGACCGCTCTTCTGGATGCTCTTCAAGGTCTTGCCACTGCCATTGGTATGGGTAGCCTGAACATTATGGAGTGCGTCTGTTACGGTTGTAACAAGTGCATGACTGCCGTTGTCAACAGTATATGCCGTAGTTGTCGTAGAGTTGTCCGGCAATGTCACTGAGGTAGCACGGTCGAGCACGTCATAAACAGTAACCGTTGGAGATACATTGTCAAATGACTTGCTGAACGTTGATTTCGATCCAGTTCCTTCCGTTGTAGGATAGAATGCCTTTGCCACACGTCCAAAAGCGTCATATACGTTTCTGCCGCTGACAATCATCACGTTCTCGTCCTTGGCAGAGCTTCCCTTGGATGCACTTGTCACAACACCGTCCTTCTTCACCTGCACGGCTCTTCCGAAGCCGTCAACGAAAGTAACAGTCTCCAAGTCATCGTTAGGATGCTGGATGTCGTAGTGCTTGGTCACGGCGTATGCAGGAGCGGTAATGCCACTCTCATTGAATGTAGCCAAAGGCTGATATTCAAAGGCGATGGCATAAGGCACGCCCGTAGCCAACTCGTTAGGACCACGCACGCCAGTGATGCGACCGAGGTCGTCAACATCAGTCTCGTAGTAGAAGTTGTTGAGGTCACGATGCTCCTTGGCTATACCATAGCGATAGTCAAAATTGCCTTGCTCGCTGCGGTAGCCCCACGCATCGTCAATGCGCTCAACATACATGTTCATCTCAGGCTCATAGCGGTACTTGTACCACATACGCTGTCCCTTGCCGTTGGCAGGGAGAGTCTTCTGGATGATGTTGCCGTAAGAGTCGTACTTGTAATCCGTAACAGCCTCGCCATCATTCAACTGCTGTGTAATCTGCGTGATGTGGTTGGCATAGTTGGTGTTGTACTTTGCCGTCACATGGTGGTAAATCGAGCCGTCACCGCCAGTCACCGTAACATCTATTGGAAGTCCGAAGATATGCTTCGCTGCATTGTCCGTGTATTTAATGGCGGTTGCATAGTCAAACTTTCCGTTTCCGTCCTCGCCAAGGCTTCCCTTGTCGCTGTACTTGTAGGACTTCAACTCACCATGATAGCCATTGAGGTAGTACTCGTTCCATGCCTCGGATGTAACCACACCGTTTGCCGCTCCCTCATACTGCAAGTTTGCCGTATAGCGGAGAGGAACGAATGCAGATGCACGATCACTCCAAAGGTTCACGTCACGCTTTGCGAACGTGTACTTGTCACCGTCGGCAGTCAGATAGTAGCTGTCGTAACGGTTCTTTGTCTCGGTGTACTTGTTGCCGTTGGCATCCTCCACGGATGTGGCGGTAACATTGCCCTGCGTGTAGTAGTTAGCTACATCGTAGTTCTCAACAGCCTGTCTGTAAACAGAATTGCCATTCTCCGTGTCAAGGTTCTTGGTGATGACCTCACCGAAACCGAGGAACTCACGCTCATGGCGGTCACGCTTTCCGTCCTTATACTCAAAGGCGGTTGTCATGACTGGACCATCGTCATGGATTCCGTCGTCAATCGTCAAGGCAGACATTACCCACTTGCCACCAGGAAGGCCGTAGGTCGGAGTGGTGTGGGCATAGTCCAATGTGAAAGTTCCGCCCAAGGAATTGGTGACAGACTTCAACATGTTTGTCCTGCCAATGGCAGAGCGTGTAACCTTCAACTCGCTTTCCTTCTCAGACTCAACGATGTCAAGATAGCCGTCACCGTCCACATCCTGCAAAGAATATGTAGGGCGGTTGATGCTATGTGAGGTGGAAGCACCAGGGTTGGTTGAAATCTTGATGCTTATGACAGGAATGTTGATGGTCAAAGTGAACGCTGCATTTGCAGACTCTGA
>JAIJUV010000288.1 GCA_022732315.1 Prevotella sp. | reverse complement strand
CACACTATTATCTGTAGATTCATTACCCCAAATGGCGGTATTATATAATATAGGTGTAATCGTACCGCTTGTCACCTCGTTCTCCACATGGATGGCTCCATCTTGCTTTGCCTTGTTGTTCACGATGAGGCTGTTTACGATGTAGGCATCCTGATAGCCCGCAGCCATACTGCCAGCATCGTTTGCTCTACGGATATAGATGGCTCCGCCTTGTGAATTTTGTGTGCCCGTATATCTGCCACAAGTTACATCATTGTTGGCTAAGAGCGAGTTGACGATATGCAGGTTTCCATTCACCGATTTTGTGAGATAGAGATAGATGGCTCCACCCTTACCTGGTTTGGTGACTTCATCCTGACTAGCCTTTTCTGATACGTTACTGTTACCGCTGATTGTACTGCCGATGATGTCTAGACTTGCATTGTTTACATAGACAGCTCCGCCATGCAGACCGGAGTTTTTGATCAGTCGGCAACGGTTCAATGTATAGTTCACGCGGTTGGTGTAGATAGCGCCTCCACGACCAATCTCGGCAACTTCGTCAGTTTCTCCTTCTTGAGTCTTCAGCTGTGTCATGGTCTCACCATTCATGATGGTAATACCATCTAATACCACATCGTTGTTTGAGGTAGCCGAAGCACCCGTAGATTCCGCATTACTGTAGACCACATGATATACATTACGTTCCTTTTCCGATGCCTTGATGTCACCGGAAAGAATCGTAGGATTCTGGAACTCCCATGGCTCTATCAATCCGTTCTTATTGTTGTCGGTCATGTAGTTCTTGTTGCGGTTAGCCAAGATGTCTTTGATGTCTCCATCTGGAGTCAAAGTCTTACCTCCAAAGCTTGTAAACTTATCTCCAGTTTCTTTTCCCGTAGTAGGATTAACTGGAGTTGAAGAATACAGGTCATCTTTCGAGAAACTGCCGAAGATATCTACGTTCACAGGGATGGTGAAGCTCTGCAAGCGGCGGTCTATCGTGTTTTGCTCTGGCGAAAGGTCTTTATTCTGTCGCATCTTGCTCGGCTTGTAGGTTCCACCTGTCATCAGAATTTCGAAGTGGGTTGTTTCATCTGCCACATTCTTATCCCTTCTTGCTTCATTAATATAGTCGAGGGCCGCTTTGAGACTGTTGAAAGGAGTCAGGAAGGAGCGGCCATAATACTTTGCCTTCTCTTCTTCTGTTACTTTCTCACCACCTGTCTGAGAAACGAACAGGCGCTTCAGAAGCTTGGTATTATCAAACGCAGGCAGATCAGATGTGTATGCGCCGGCTGTCTGTTGCTTGGTCCTGGTTCTTTCCTTACCGGTAATGTCGTAGCTGCTGATGCCATAATTCTCCCATGCATTGACGTATTCTTTCTCAACTCCGTTGCTAATCAATGGTGAATAGGCACGAGGCTTGAAGATTTTGTTGTCGTTGAAATAACTGTCCAGGTCGCTGGTCATTTCCGTGTTCATTCTGTTGGCTGGTAACGCCATCTTCTCTACGAAACAATAGTTGTATGGATAGAATAATTCTTCCGAATATTTTCCGATTCCCTGCAGAAAGTCGTGAGACTGATAGTTCACATCACCGCTGATGTTGTTATCGGTCTGTGCCGAATTTCCCCAAATCACGGAGTTACCGCCAATCAGGGAGTTCTCTTCCTGGTAGATTCCGCCACCGATGGTTGCCTCGTTTTTGGCGATGGTGCATGAGATGACGTAGGCATGGTAGTTCTTGATGTCTTCATTCTTGTCGTTGGACCGAAGTGCATAAATGGCACCACCTTTCTGTGCCTTGTTTCTTACGATGACACTACCGCTTACGATGCTACCCTTCAGCAGCATGAGAGCACCGCCTTGGGTTGCCTGACAGTCGGAAATTTCACAGTTGCGGACATGTGCCATTCTTGGTACAATGGCTGCACCACCCATACTCTTGAAGCCCGACTTGTCGCTAGCATTACCGTCAATCAGGCGACAGCCATCTATGATGGTATTGTCTGTCAGGGCAGTGGTATTGTAGCCGTCATAGTCGCCC
This sequence comes from Prevotella sp., assembly GCA_022732315.1. The sequence continues at coordinate 1,068 of JAIJUV010000288.1, read as the reverse complement.
GTAGGCCATTTGCCGAAGCACACGGTGTGGTAGCCGTTCACCTCCTGGTTAACGGCAGAACCTTCTTTTACTTCGGTCTTCGCACTTAATACCGTCTGGTAAGTGCTGATACAGTCGCGTTTGTCATTATTCCAATTGGCGGTACCTTCTTTCAGCTTTCCTCCTTCCTGGTCGCCCTCATAGTAACCACCCATCAGACATACTCCGTTAGGAATCAGGAAGGTGTAGCTCTGCGGGTCGCTAGGGTCTGCCAGCGTATTGGCATGATAAGTAAAGCGCTTTCCGGTTTCATCAGCCTGATAGCCTGCTACTTTTACATACACCTGATGCTTTTGGCTATTATCTGTGATGCCCTGGTTTGCAGTTTCAAATTTCTTGCCAGCAGCAGTCAGCACGTCCTGCAGCTTGTCAGCACAGGCAGCGTTTTCCGGACTGTCTCCACTTCGGTTTCCCCATCCGTTCTGGGTTACATAATAAATGTAATCCACAGTACTTCCGCTGTTTGTCTTTTCCTGTGGTGCAATATTGGCAGTATTGTCAGCTTCGTAGGCACCGATATCAATGGCGCAGTCCTTGATTCGGTTGGTATAGTCCATGTCGGTTTCAGGCAGGATGATTCCATTTCCTACATTTGTGGTTCCACCATTCAGACACTTGTTACCCGTCAAACCACCCGCCTCGTACAGACGGAAGTTGTTCTTCAGTCGGGCATTGCGGAAGCGGAAATTGTTTCCACTTTCGTAGGTCTGATCCTCAAATGGGAAAGGCAGATTTGTGCCCGTGAAATTTCCATGCTCGGCAAGGAACTTTTCGTTATCATCGCTACTGTTCATGTAGCAGTTGTGGGATGGCTTCATCTTGCCCGATGCTGCGGAGTTTACCTGATCTGTGATGCTTTTGCCGTTGTTGTAATTATCATAGATGATACAGTTGTAGAGTGAAAGTTGCGATGCAACTCCGGTATTGGCATCCTGCCAGTGATAGATGCCGGTTCCGTTTGTCGCCATATTGTAGGCGATGGTATTGTTGTAGAACTTGGCACTCTCCAGGAAGATACCTCCGCCACGG
>JAIJUV010000287.1 GCA_022732315.1 Prevotella sp. | reverse complement strand
AGTCTTTGTCGCTGTACATTTTACTTACGTTTAAAATTACTGGCGACAAAGTTACATCATCTTTTTCAAATCACCAAATCCGTTTTTGGACGCTTACCATAAATATTACTCAAATGCTTTGTTATTGCAGGTCGCTTAGTACCAAACAAGTCTGCTATTTGTTGTTGAGTAAGCCAGACCGTTTCATGTCCTGCATCAACCTTCACTTCAAGTTTTACACTTTCGTTAGGTTGATAAAGTACTATCTGTGAATCATCAGCCACAGGCTGTATATTATTGTCGTTTGCCATAATCATACATTTTTATTGCTAATATAGCGACAAAAGTACGATTTAATTTCGTAATCACCAAAGATTTAAGAGAAAAAATGCATTTGTTAACCTATACTTGGCTTATGGCTAAACATTACAACACACAAAAAGATTCTGCTTCCTTATCTGCCTTTTTTTCTTCTATGTTCATAACGTAATCTCCTTATTAATTATTGTATTTTTTCGACTCCCCTGTCCCCCTCTTGCGAAGAGGGAGTCCTTACCCTATACCCAAGCCCTAAATCCCTACCATAGGGATTAGGGATGTAACCGCCCTCCGGTGCTCGGAACCGCTATGCTTTATGGTTGGCGGGGCATCAAAGCCCTCGCCAGGTTTTGCGGGATGGGACCGCCTTGATATAACTTGCTATTACCCAGCTAAAGGTGGAGGGTACTACCCCTTTTTTAAAACAACATTAGCTTGCAATAAGTCACAAAGAGAGCGTAATGTCTTTAATGTATAAGGACTAATCGTCAAGTCATCACAGATTACCTTCTTATCCTTACCCAAGAAAAACATACCACAATGATCATTAAGACCTGCTTTAACAGGATATATTCTTAATCTATCATGTAAGTTGCTACATTCTTAAGAACAAGTTGTTTGAGCTTCAGCATAATCTTACCTTTTTACCTCACCATCTTATCAATCTTTCTCGCTTGCTTGAGGAATGAGGGGAACTTGAAGTAGGTCCAAGAATCCTGTTCCTTCAATTCAACCATACCTTTATGTAGATGGGTTATTAACGAGGAACAACTTTTTTTCTTGCCGAATTGTTCTATGATTACATTGAACAGCTCGGTAAAGGTGTTGTCTGGATTGAATGTGTCTGTGACATAATTATACATCTCATCTTGAGCAAAATGAGATGAAAACACCAATGAGGCAGAAAGGAGCTTGAAGACGGCTTTTGCAAGTTCTCCTTTTTCCAAATGTTCCTCCATGTTTTTCCTTGCCTCTGCTAAGGCTTCGGAAATCTTGGCTATATCGAGTTTACCGTCTGCCTTTTCAAACGCATCCTCCATCTTTGAATCAGGAGAGATGACGGATGGGAGGTCTACTACCGGCACCTTATGGAGCAGGACATAACGCTGGAGGAGCTGTCGCCACACCAACATACGTGCTCCCTGCCACATTTCTACGGCTGCAGCTGTGAGCTGAGTGAAGAGTGGAGAATGAAGGGTGAAGAATTCATGGGCTCTTCTTCCCAATTCTTCCATGTCATCTGTATAGTCGATGTCTGTTTCTATCGAAAATCCACCAATACCATTGGCATTTTCAAACTTATACTCGCTTTGTGTGAGCAAGTAGAGCAAGCGTGAATATTTCTTCTTCTCCAGATCGGCATAGAATTTTTCCCGTTCGTCCTTACTTTGCGAAGCATAATAATCATAGAAGCCTCCCCATGAGCAGATTGCCTTCGTCTTGCCTTCGGTTGTCTTTAGGAGGGCAAAATGGGCATAATACTCATAGTCCTCGTCGAAGACAGGAGCATACTTGTCGGCCTCATACTCCTTGCCTCTGAAAAACTCCCGAAGGTTACATCTGAGGATAAACTCCAGGATGCCATCATGACGTAACACTGCATAGTCCTGTTCCTGCGGGATGGTCACTCCAGAAGTTGGGGTTAGAAATGGGCGGAGGATGATGTCTGGTATCAGTTCCTTCAGTCCATGCTCTAAAGTTCCGCCGTCTGCCTTGAAGTAATTGGCGAGGATAAGGAAGTTGCTGCGCATAGAATCATCGATGTTGCTCAGGATTTCCTGCTGATGAGCCGTTGTCTTCTCTGCCACCTTATTACTATATGCTATATCGGAGGAATGGCGATTGCGATATACCGTCAGCTTATTCAGATAGTTCTTGAAATGATTGCGCAGTGTAGCAGAAGCATTTTTCTCAGGCTCTTTGGCCTGCAAATAGCCTATCATCTGGTCGATGGCACGCCATGCTCCAACATCCTCGGATGGTGCCTCATGTTCTATCTGCATGTCGTATTGGCGAACATTGGAGATATTAAGACAGAGGTTGTTACCAAAACGCACGAAAAGACGACGGTCTTTCTTGCCCTTATGCTTCACCTGCTTGACTACACCTACCGAACCTTTCAAGGGACCGCTGAGAATACGGATGGTGTCGTTCTCCTTGATGAGGTCGCCGTATCGTTTATCTACGATGCTCAATCCCTCAATGCCTTCGGCTATCTTGTCACTGAAATACATGAAACGTTCCATATCATCATCGGGAATCCTCGCCTCTTTCACGATATCATCCAATGTTCGGGATTGACTGTCGGAACAAAGGATATGCGCCTTAGTAAAAAAGGTTCGCTCTACGACTTCATTACTTCTCGCTCCATAATCAACACCCTTATACATGAAGTAGCCGTACTGGGAAAGGAGTCTTTCCAAACGCCTTTCACTCTCCACTCTGATAAAGAACAATCCTTGCAAGACGGGTGTGAAGCGTACTTTTTCCTCACCCTTTTCGTTCGTGTAAGTCCTTCTTCCCATGGGAAAGTAGTAGTCAACAATTGTATCGTTAAATTTTTCACGCAGCAAATCCATTGATTTCTGCTCTGTGAAAACATCTGTCTTGACTATAAACCACATTGTTTTGAGTTGAGAGTTGATAGTTGAGAATTTACAGATAGAAGTTGCCAAATGTTAAAAGCATTTGGTGGCAGGATATACCTCGGCTTCCCCTGAAAAGATGCCTCTTTCCGAGTTATTGGGGTTGTGATATGTATCACAGCATTGAAAAATCAATAGACTAACTTCCACTAATCTTCAATACT
>JAIJUV010000042.1 GCA_022732315.1 Prevotella sp. | reverse complement strand
TGAGTAGATTTGCACAAAGTTGCCAAATCGGCATAAAGCAAGCGAGTGAGGAATATTGAAGTAGTTCAGTTACTAAATCGTGAGCCACAGTTACCTATGTAAAGCAGGTAACAATGCGGAAAGGCAACTTTGTGCATCAACGGATTTTATTGCGCTGGTCTAAAGAAATGAAGATGTATATATTCCTTGCACCAAGTTATTACTCCATTATAGAGGTATTTATCTATAGCAATACGACATCAAATCAATACGACAGTACGACAATGAATCAGCAAATCTGCACGTCAGCAAAGTTCCATGGTGGTAAATGCTTATAGCATTCATGTTATTTTGATAAAAAAACTGGACTTGATGCTCCGCAAGAAACCAAGTCTTATTTTGTACTTCGCTTGTGTCCACAAAGACACAGCAAGGTATGTTTTGAGTTACTCAAAACCTTTCGGGTTACTCCCGAAACATCGTGCAAGCGAGTGAAGAAGAAAAGTTCCTTTTCATTCTTCCGAGCGCAGCTGATGTTCGGACCCTCAAATACCTTGCCCTAATCGGGATGGTAGCTCTCCAAAGTCGGGCTCCTATAATTCCATTTCCTTTATCGTTTATGTAAGATAACGCTAACAGTTCTTCTGGTAACTCTTGATGGCCCATGCCCACATCACGACGGCGTAGCCAGAGAGGGCATAGAAGTGATGGCGGAGGTCATTGAGGCTGCTGCCCTTGAGGTAGAGCGTGCGCATCGCTTCGATGAAATAGCGCAGTGGATTGATGCGAGTGAACGCCTTCGCCCATTCTGGCATACTCGATACTGGGGTGATTAAACCGCTCAGGAGAATGAAGATGACCAAGAAGAAGAACATCACGAGGGCTGCCTGCTGGGTGGTATCGGAATAGTTGGATACTATCAAACCCATGCTCGACACCACGAGGATGAAGAGGGTGGCGAAGATGAAGATGACCCCGATGTTCCCCACTGGCTCCTGTCCGTAGATGAGGCGAGCCAAGAGCATGGCATAGCCCAATACCAACAAGCCCACTACCCAGTAAGGTATCAGTTTGGAGAGAATGAAGTCGAACTTGCCCACTGGGGTTACATTGATTTGCTCGATGGTTCCCTTCTCTTTCTCGCCCACTATGTTGAGGGCAGGGAGAAATCCTACAAGCAAGATCAGGAGCATCGCCATCAAGCCTGGTATCATGAAGAACTTGTAATCCAAGTTGGTGTTGTAGAGGTATCTTGGCGCTACATCATAATGAGCCATGCTCACGGCGGAAGCCGCCAAGCCCGATTCCTCTCGCAGTTGGGCGGAATAGTCTGCGATGATTTGGGCGAGATAGCTGGAACCCAAGCCTGCCTTCACGCCATTCACGGCGTTGGCAGAAATCATCACTTGGCTCACTCCCTCCTTCACGAGGTTTCGCTCGAATTGTGGTTCTATCTCCACGATGAAGTCGGCATCGCCTGCCTCCACGCTCTCCAAAGCCTTGGGATAGGTGGAGGAGACATCGCTGAGATGGAAAATACTGCGAGGCGGAAAACTTTTGTATCAGTCGGCTGGACCATGAGGAATGGTCGTTGTCGATGACGCTGACCTTCAGGTTTTTCACCTCTTGGGTAGCTGCCCTCGGCACCATGTTGATGACACCGATGGGGAGCAATATGAAAACGATAGGAAGGATGATGTTGCGCATCATCTGCTTGAATTCCTTTTCTAATAAAAATCGAATAACCATAATTTATAATCTTACTTTGAATAGCTTCCACGATACGCCGAGGAGCACCACTGCCATGAGGGCGAGCACCGCCGTCTCGTGCATCACGTATTTCATTTCCACTCCCTGGATCATCAGCTTTCTCGCCACTTCCACGTACCATCGGGCAGGGATGATGGCTGAGGCATTCTGCAACGCTTCTGGCATGCTCTCGATAGGGAAGGCAAGGCCTGAGAGATAGACAGTTGGTACGATGAGCAACAAGGACAGCAACATGGCTGCCAACTGACTGCTCACACAGTTGGAGATAAACAATCCTAAGAGCAGCGACACCAATATGTATAATAAGGAGATGGCGATGAAGCCCATCACGCTGCCTGCTATCGGGATATTGAGCAAGAAGACCGAGAGCAAGAGGATGGTGGCGAGGTTCATACAGGAGATGACGAAGTAAGGCACCAACTTTGCCACCACGATGACGATAGGGGGCAAGGGAGAGGCAAGCAATATCTCCATCGTTCCCATCTCCTTCTCCTTGACGATGGCGATGCTCGTCATCATGGCACAAATCAGCAGCAGAATCAAGCCTATCACACCCGGCACGAAGTTGCACTCACTTCGGCTCTGCGGATTGTAGAGCATTTTTGTGACAGGGATGATTTGGAAGGAGGGGGTGAAGCTACTTGTGGATGCTTGCGCCATTTGGGCGTGGCTTCGCTCTTGCTGGATGTAGTCTTGCAAGTAGCCTGCCAAAATCTGCTGCATGTAACCCGTGCGCACGGCGGCTTGGTTTGGCTCGCTGCCATCGGCAAGGAGCTGGATGGATGCCTTGCCCGAATGTCGCATCTCATCAGAGAAGTTGTAGCTGAAGATGACGGCGAGGTCGGCATTGTTCTCCAAGAACATCTGCTGGATTTCTTTCTCGCTGTGAACGTCTGCCACGATGGTGAAATAGCGGTTGTTGCGAATGTGCTCTTGTATGCGAGTGGTCACCTCGTCCTTGCTGTGGTCGAGGATGACGACACGGGAATCTTTCACCTCCGTGGTGATGGCGAAGCCGAAGAGGATGATCATGATGATAGGCATGACCAGCAGAATCAGCATCGTACGCTTGTCGCGGAAGATGTGGCGGAATTCCTTTCTTACGAATACGATAAATTGTTTCATGATTTGAGGAGTTAAAGAAGTTAAGGAGTAAAAGGGAGTTAAGACATTACCTTTTCCTCCATGAGGCTAACTGCGTTTGGCCTTGCGAGCCAAGTGCAGGAATACATCATACATGGTGCTGACACCAAATTTGCGTTTCAGTTCGGCTGGCGTGTCGAGTGCCTCTATCTTGCCATCCACCATGATGCTCACTCGGTCGCAATACTCTGCCTCGTCCATATAGTGGGTGGTTACGAAGACGGTGATGCCTCGGTCGGCTGCCTGGTAAATGAGTTCCCAGAACTGGCGGCGAGTCACAGGGTCAACGCCTCCTGTTGGTTCATCGAGAAACACAATCTTGGGGTCGTGGAAGATGCTGAGCGAGAAGGCGAGCTTCTGTTTCCAACCCAACGGCAGTGAACCTACCATCGTGTTTCTTTCAGACTCGAAACCTAACTCCTTTAGAAGCAAGGTGGTCTTCTCCTTGATCGCCTGGGTACTCATGCCGTAGATGCCGCCGAAGAGGCGCAGGTTCTCATACACCGTGAGGTCATCGTAGAGGGAGAACTTCTGGCTCATGTAGCCGATGTTCTTCTTCACCATCTCTGCCTCTCGATAGACATCGAAGCCAGCCACGGTAGCGTGCCCATCCGTAGGACGGCTCAATCCGCAGAGCATGCGCATGGCGGTGGTTTTGCCAGCACCGTTGGCTCCGAGGAAGCCGAATATCTCGCCACGATGCACCTGGAAGGTGATGTGGTTGGTGGCTATGAAGTCGCCAAACTGCTTGGTCAATCCTTCCGCTACGATAGCATAGTCGTTATTGTTGTTCATATTGTTCCTAATCTTTTATTTCAGTTTGAAATGTCCTTACCCATTGAGGAAAGGATTTATTTCATTAATGCCATGAAGCAGTCTTCGATGGAAGCCTCTATCGGAGCAACGCTCACGTTGTGATGTCCTCGATGAGAGAGATAGTTAACGAGAACTTGTGTCGTGACATTGCTCGAAAAGGCTGTACGAGAAGCCGCTGGGTCGCTATCAGCCTTGTTGCCATCGGATAGCGTTACGTGGAATGTCTCGCCGAATGAGAAGGCAGTCTTGGTGCTCGGATATTCACGGAGGTCGCCCAATAGCTGGTGCATCTCATCACTGCGCACAGCCCAGAGCTGTTCTTGATAAGAGGCTATGATGCCTTGTGGGGAATCGATCTTCAGGAACTCGCCATCTTGAATGAGGGCGATACGGTCGCACTGCATCGCCTCGTCCATGTAAGGGGTGGAGACGATGATGGTGATGCCGTGCTCCTTCTGCAGCTTCTTCAGCATCTCCCAAAACTCCTTTCTGGATACAGGGTCAACGCCAGTGGTTGGCTCATCGAGGAAGAGGACTCTTGGTGCATGGATGAGGGCGCAACTGAGGGCAAGCTTCTGCTTCATACCGCCCGACAGTTTGCCAGCCTTGCGCGTCTTGAATTTCTCTATCTGCTGATAGATGTCCTTCACCAAGTTGTAATTTTCCTCAATGGTGGTGCCGAAGATAGTGGCAAAGAACTCCAGGTTCTCTTCTATCGAGAGGTCTTGGTAGAGAGAGAACTTGCCTGGCATGTAACCGATGCGCTTGCGAATCTCCTTGTAGTTAGCCAACACATCCAGCCCATCCACCGAGGCCGTGCCTCGATCCGCCAAGAGGAGGGTGGTGAGGATGCGGAAGAGTGAGGTCTTGCCTGCTCCATCTGGTCCGATGATGCCATAAATCTCGCCTTCCTCCACGTCAAAGCTCAGGTCTCGCAGAGCCACGACCTTTCCCTTGTTGTAGGTCTTCTTGATATTTCTAACAGAAACTATTGCCATAATACTATTGGATTCTTAACTCTTCACTCTTCGTTCTTCACTAAAATCTTACGTCTCCATACATTCCTTCCTTGATCAAGCCATCGTTCTTCACCGCAATCTTCACGGCATAGACGAGGTTGGCTCTTTCGTCTCGGGTCTGTATGGTCTTAGGGGTAAACTCTGCCTTGCTCGAAATCCAGGTCACGGTGCCTTGGTATTCCTTGCGGTCAGCCTTGCCTTGGTCGGCATAGACTTTTACTTTCTGACCAATCTTTAGGCCAGTGAGTTGGTCGGCGGTGATGTAGGCACGCAGCTTCATGTCGTGGATGTTGCCCACCTTGAAGAGAGGCTTGCCTGGAGCGGCAAACTCGCCTTGCTCCATGTACTTGGTGAGGATGGTGCCCTGGATAGGAGAGGTGATGATGGAGTTGTGCATCTGGTCTTCGAGCTGCGCTATCTGTGCTGCGATGCTGCCTTTCTGTCCTGTCAAGCTGCTGTTGTTGCTGCCTATCTGTTCAGAGGTAGCAGCAAGCTGACGCTGGAGCACCATGATCTGGTAGTCGATGTCATCCACCTGCTTCTGGTTGGCTGCGTTCTCCTTCACCAGTTCTTTGAAACGCTTACGCTCACGTTGCAGGTTGGAGATTTGCTGCTGGATGGAGGCTACCTGTCGGCTCTCGTTCAGTCGCTTGCTCTCTGTGGCAGAGATGTTGGAGAGGAGTTGTTTCTTTTTGAGATAGAGCTGGAGGGTATCGATGCTACCAAGCTCTTGTCCCATGCTCACGTCTTGTCCTTCTTCTGCGTGGAAGGAAACAAGTTCGCCAGTGCCTTTGGCCGACACGATGACTTCTGTGGTTTCAAATACACCCGAAGCGTCATACTGTACATCGTTGTTAGAGCAAGCGGTGCAAAGCATGGCTGCCACTGCCGTAATATAGAATGTTACTTTCTTCATTGTTTTAAAATCTTAATTATTAATTAATTTACTGTGATAGATGGCTTGCAATAATTGCAATTCGTGCAGCGATTGCTGCTGCTTCGCCATGTTCACGGCATTGATACTGCGAATGAGTTCATTCACCGTCTCTGTGCCGAGCTTTACTTTCTTCTCGTTGGTCTGTCGGATGTTCTCCCGAAGGGTTACGATTTGTGCATCCTTGGTGAGTTGCTTTTTGATAGACTGGATATTGCCATCGGCATCCTCATTTTGCAGACGGTTGTTGAAGAGGAAAGTCTCCTTCTGGTTGTCGTTCATGTGTCGCTGCACCTCTATCTTATGGATGTCGTTCTTGCGGGTGTAGAGTGCACCGATGTTCCAGGAGATGTTGATGCCGCCGAGCAACATGCCGTTGTGTACCATGTCGGAAACCTGGGTATGGAGCAATCCCATGCCCATGAACCCGATGGTAGGACGAAGACGAGTGTCGAGCTGCTTGCGCTGTGTGTCCAAGAGTAGGTTTTGCGAAGCATAGAAGGACAGCTCAGGACGGTTCAATCCCCAGGAATCCTTGGCGGCCGGGAGCGTCATGGCAGGTTTTTCCACCTTTGTGTTTTCTGATAATGGTTTGCCGATGAACACGCCGAGCATCTTCAGGTAAGCCTTGCGAGAGGCTGAGAGGGCATCGGCTTGCTGCTCTGCCTTCATCAGTTCCACGTTGATAGCATCCTGGTCGCTCTGGTTGGCGAGTCCATTCTTGATCATGCTCTTTACGGTGGTGCTGCTCACGCCGAGGTCTTTCTGCAAGATGCCGTTTTGGTGCAGTTGCTCATCGAGGGTCAGCACACCGAAGAAGAGTTGCTCCACTCGCTCGTTGACGTCGTGCATCGAAACGTCGATTTGGCGTTTCTGCACCTCCGCTTGCGCCTTAGCCACCTCCTTGCCAGCGGCTATCTGTCCACCATCATAGATGGTTTGCTTCACGCTTACCATGCCGCTTGCCATATAGTTCTTCATGTCGAATCCCATCTGCTCCATCAGCTGGTTGGCATTGATGATGTCGGTGAAGGCGTATGCACCGGCTTGCACGTTCACTTGTGGCAGCCATCCCTTGGTGGCATTGCTCACATTATAGTCTCGCAAGGTCTCCACCATGCCATACTGCTTGATGGCAGGATAGTTGTCGTGTGCCATTTTCTGGCATTCGTCCAAGGTCAATGACTGGGCGAAGCCAAGAAGAGGCAGCGAGACCAACATTACAAGAATACTTTTTCTTTTCATTCTCATTTTCTCATTGTTTTTGTTTCTGGGTGCAAAGTTACAGTGATTTCTGCAAACTTTAGCTACCTATTTTAATGCAAGAATGTTCTTTTTGTAGGAATAATATGAGAGAATGACATTTTATGGATTAAAATGATTATCTTTGCGTCGGATTTCTTCGAAAGGAGAATCTCATGGTATAAGTTACACATTATTTATATATATAGAAGCGATGAAACAACTGCAAAGACTTCCTTTGGACAAGATTTATAAGATATTGCCAGAAGATACGAGGCAAAATAAGAAGTTGCTGAGTTATCAGGATGGTATGGTAGTGGCATTAGGCATAGATGGTTTTTTGTTTCGCCATTTAGGGATGGCTTCCTCACCTTTCTTGGTGGAAGTTTATCGAATGGGAATGATTGTGCGTGGACAGTTGAGGGGCATCATCAACCTGCAAGAGCATACTTTACAGGAAGGTACTATCGTGTTTATCACGCCAGGCACCATCGTGGAGCCCTTGGAGGTGAGCGATGATTTCCTGTTGGAGGGAATGGGCTTGCCAACCGACCTCTTCTTGATGGCGCATGGAGGTCGACTGCCTGAACTCTTCAATGGACAGGTGAAGGATGGGAGAAGAATTGTATCCTTTGAGGAGCGAACCATCCTCGACCGAATGCTTCGTCTTTTGCACGACTTGATGGGAGAGGACGGCACCAGTAAGGAGATCATCTACAGCCTGATAACCACGGTTACTCATTATTATGACCTACTCTTTCATGATCGTACATCCGTGTCGTCTCCTTCCCATTCCAATGAGATATTCAATCGTTTCCTGCGCCTTGTCAATCTCCATGGCAGCAAAGAGCATCAGCTTGCCTTCTATGCCGAGAAGCTCTGCATCACCAGCCGCTACTTGGGTACGGTGGTGCTGGCTACCAGTGGTGTGGGTGCGAAGGAGTGGATAGACCGTGCCGTCATTTCCACCGCCAAGGTATTGTTGCGCCATAGCGACAAGCAGACATCAGAGATAGCCGATGAGCTGAATTTCCCCAATGTCAGTTTCTTCTGCAAGTACTTCAAGAGATTGACGGGTTCCACTCCCCAGCAATATCGCAAGGGAAGACTACTAACATAAAATTAGTGAACAAGGCTTCAATGTGCTAAATAAAAGGACAGTCGCAGTTGTTCTTCTATAACAAATTGGTGTTTGCCATCTTCTTGTTAGGGAGTATCCTCTATGGCGGATGGATGACCTTGTTCTTGAAACGGAGAAAGGTGCTCGACTATGAGCTGTTTGAGCAACAAGCCATCAACAACAACAAAACCTACGAGTTCATCAATTTGATGTGACAAGCCATAGAACAAAGCTTGTACACAAGGAAGATGGCAACTACTTTGTGGCAACAGCTACGATTAATACACAAGGGAATAGCAGAAAGTCTGTATTACAAAAGTATATGAAAGCAGATGTAATAATCATCATTAGCAACAAAACTTTATGGCAGCAGGTATTCGGATAAGTTAGTCCGAATACCAAACCGCTATCTCCACAATGGCTCATCTTGCCAATGCCTAGGAAATCCCATGGCATTCGTGTCGACTTCTGGATATTGTGACAATAAGTCCTTGAACTTAGCACATAATTCATTTCGTGAATCAATGGCATTTAGCCAATATAACAAGCAGCAAAGAACGGAATATAGTCGATTGGCGACTTCTGGCTTATTCGTTATCCATGCTTGTTTTAACTTTATTGGAAGTTGGGGCATTATAGGCATCACACGATTCCATACACGCCCATGATGGGCACAACAGTTGCGAAGCGCATTGATGGATTTCATCCAACTTTCGAGAATCTCTTGCTGAGGAATGTTATAGGAACGAGCTATTTTCTTTTTGGCAGCACCATTGGCGAAATTGAAATACAATTTTGTCAAGCAGCCAAACGAAGTCAAATCTATTAGTTTCCAAGCTGGTGGAAAATCTTCCTTGCCATACTTTACATAATGCTCTTTGATAAAATCATCCTTGGAACGCTGCAGTTCTCTATCCAAAGAGGAAAGATTCTCTGCAAACTTATGCTTGTCAACAGCCAAATCGGGATTGATAAACCAAAAAGCTCCAAAATTCAAAGAAAACTGGTTGATAACCTTTGCCCGCAAAGAAATCTCAATCTTTTGAATAGCGGAAAATAGTAGGGTTCTAAGTTTGGCATCAAACTCATAAAGCCTCACTGCCTTCTCAAAGGTAGCATTTTCCTTATAGCCATGCTTATCCGATGCCTTGAAAGGACGCAAATATGCTGCAAATCTAAAGTAGCTGACATTCTCAAGGAAAGCAAATGCTTTTCTCTCATCCATAATCATCAATCCCTCATTTTGAAGATTGGCTAAAAGGGTTGCTGTACCAAGTGGTGGATTAATATATTCCATACGCATATAAACAAAAAGTTCCGCCCTGGTACGCTGTTCTATGGGAAGCGTGGCGGATTCTAGTGCTGCAAAGATACGTTTTTTATTTCATTTCACCAAATATTTTCTTCAAAATCTGCTTATCAAATATGTATTTTAACGTAAAAAGTTCAAATTCCCATGAATTTCACCTCACGAACTATGGAAGATTTAAAATTTTATCGTACCTTTGCACTCGATTAAAGGCGTTCTTTGCATGTTGCAAAATACAGAAACGAGCAGAAGTCCGCTCGTTTCCATATCGTTACCTATATAGAATAGGTATTTTTACAACTTCTTGATATTCAATAGAAGTTCTATTTAGAGCGAGTTAGTTTTTTTAACGTTACATTTTCATCATTTTCCCGGCAAGTTCTCAATAGAAGAACGAATAATTGTTTTTTTTACGCATTGAAGTGGATTCTTTAACGCATTGAAATGGTTTTCCGTATTTTTTTTGTACCTTTGCGCCCGGATATTAACTATTATTTTTTAAGTATAAACGTATAAACAGATAAAACGTATGAATTCAAAATCAGTAGCAAAATTAGCAGCATGCGCCTCAGCGACGCTACTGTTGTGGGTAAGCCTGACGAGTTTCTCGCCTGCAGTTACCAAAAACGCCGAAGGTTTCACCGAAAGAAACGCCGAAGGTTTCACCGAAAGTAATACCGAAAGAAATACTATCGGTACTCTTTCTGAATTAAACCAGATTGAATACGAGAAGCATCTCCTGCCTTCCAACAGCATCAGCGCCGGATGCGGATATTCATGGCTCAGCAACGAAATTCTTACGGCTAACGGCAAAAGCCTGAACAGAACGCCTACGGGCTTCGACGTTACCCTGGAATACGCCCATCTGTGGAATCTGTGGAAGCAGCCGAACGCCTACCGCCGTCCTTTTTATATGGGCTTCTCCATCAATGCTGTGGGCAGCAGAACCAAGGTGGGAATCCCTACTGGCTTCGGCAACGATGCCAACGATGTGATCATGAACTATTTCGTGGGTGCGGGTTACAAAATGGCCTACAAGACGAATAAGCACTTCATCTGGAATATGGTGCTGAGCCTTGGCTACGCCTGCACTGACGATGATTTCAACACCATGGATGGCTTTGGTGTCTATGCGGAAATGGGATGCGAATACTTGCTCAGCAAGCACTGGTCGGCTGGCGTGAGTTTTGGCGGTATCAGCACCTCTTATAAGCAGCCGGCAGGATGGGACGGCAAATCTAGATTCGGCATCGATCACAATGGCTTGCGCGCAAAGCTGGGGTACTATTTCTAAGATAGCATCGCGGAATATCAACTATACTTTGAACTTCTGTCTTGCGGCAATGGAGTTTACTCTGCATTCTATCCCTATCGGAACAGCTGGAGTTAACAGGGTTAACAGTTAACAGCAAATTCAGGCACTTTTACTGGGGATTTGCTACCACAAAATAGCGCAAAAAGGTGGATTTTTAACTAAACAGGGGGTAAATTCTGTTTTTTATGTGGAAAAATAATAGAATTTACACCACAAAAAGGCAAACTTTACGAAAAGAAGACACAAAAAGTTTGTACCTTTGCATCAGTTAAAACAAAAAGACGTTGTGAAACGTTTTATCATCATCTTTTACTTATACAAATAAATTATGAAAAAAACGAGTTTCCATGGGGATGGGAGCTCGTTTTTTCGTTTTTTAGTTCCATTGCACCCAAGATATTAACTATAACTCAAGTAATAAATGAATAACTGAGCTTTTTAAAGGCAGCGAGGCGATACTCTACCTTATTATTATAGGTAGAATATCGCCTCGTTGCCTTCGTTGAAGAGAAGATCAAGGATACTCATGTTGGGCTGGAAACCAAATTTCTGCTCATACACCTGATAATAGCGCTTCGGCTCGAATTCGGCGTCAGGGAGCGGTTTCTTGGGGCGAATGGCTTCGCGGAAATCCTTGATACTTTCAACTTTATGCTTAGTAAAGCTGTTGAATTCTTCACTCTTCACTTTTCGTTCTTCACTTAAAAAGTACTCGTTGGTGATTGAAATCTTGGGACGGATATCCAGAAGTTCTATCATCTTCTCTGTAATCTCCATGTTGAAATCGAAGAGGAACTCGTATTTCTTCTCGTAGAAGGGGCGGATGTCGTCCTGGTAATACTCGAAGAAGGGGCTCTCGCCGTAGGCGGAGAGGAGCGCATTCCAGTGAACATGGCGCCAGTTGGCGTGGTCGGAGATGCGGATGTCTTTCATCGCCAGCGATGTGTTGTGGTTCGTGGGGATGGTGAGGGCGAGGGGGCCGTTGGTGGTTGGGATGAGCATGCGGTTGCGATAAGTTTGCTTGATAAAGCTCTCGTGGCGCTCTATCAGGCACTCGTCGTAGCGGTTCAGCTTCTGATACCACTGAATGGGGCCGAAATAGGTGGAGGATAATAATGCTTTCAAATTCTTATGTATTTATTAATAACGTGTTTATTCTCAAAATAGCTTATAGGCTTTGCCTATCATCTGATGCTTGTGAACCAGCTGCTCACCGGCAGGCGTCTTTAGGAGATAGAAGCGGCAATCCTTGCAGCCGCAGCGCTTGCAGCACTCCATGGGGATGATGTAGCTCGCCTTGCCGATGCGGAGGGTATCGCCAGGGAGCTTCTCTATTTGCCCGATGAAATATTCTACGATTACTCGCTTGAAGCGTGGATTGCGACCCTGACTGAGACTCTGGTTGCGGAGCGGAAGTGCCACGGAATCGGCATAAACCACTATCTCGCCACGATTGAAAAAATCGCAGTCAATCCTATTCACTATCACCCGGTTGCCCTCTTCCAAATGCGGAGGGAGACCCCCGGCGGGCACCGTGAAGACAGTGAATGCATAGGTTCGCACCGCCCATACCAGGAGCAGCGACAAGCCTAAAGCTATTAGGAATTTAACTGCGATTTTCAATCTATCTTTCTATTACTTGATGTTATCTACGAAGTTGAAGAGGCGATTCCAGCGGATGCCTGAGAAGCCCGGATGGTCAGGACTGTGGCTCCACCAGATGAAGATTGGCTTGCCCACGATGTGATCCTCTGGCACGAAGCCCCAGTAGCGGCTGTCGGCTGAGTTGTGGCGGTTGTCACCCATCATCCAGTAGTAATCGAGCTTAAAGGTGTAGCTCTTCGCCAACTTGCCGTTGATGAAGATGTTGCCCTGGCTATCTACCTTGAGGTCGTTGCCCTCGTAAACCTTGATGCAGCGCTCGTAGATTGGCAGGTTCTTCAGCGTCAGAGCGATGCTCTTACCCTTCTTCGGAATCCAGATAGGACCGTAGTTATCGCATGTCCAGCCGGTGTAGGCGTTGAGCGGATAGAGGTCGCCGTATCTCGCATCGGTGTTGATGGAAATACTCTCTACCAGGTTTTTGTTCGCCTTCAGAGCCATGTAAGCCTTCTTGGTGAGTGGAATCACGCCGCTCTGATTATACATCAGCAGGTCTTCGTTGGTGATTCCCAGTTCATCGGCAAGGTCGATAGGGAACTCGCCCTTGAGCTTCATCTTGTAGGTATACTGCACATTATCAGGCTCTTTGTTCGCCTTGCCATTCAGGTAAACGATGCGGTTCTTGATTTGCAGGGTTTGTCCTGGCAAGCCTACGCAGCGCTTTACGTAGTTCTCGCGGCGGTCGGTAGGACGGCTGATGATGTCGCCATATTCGCCCGGCATGCTGGCGATGTAGTTTCTGCCGGCAGCATACACTTTTTCGAAGTATCGGCGCTGCTGCAATGGGTTCAGCACGCGAACATCCTGCTGCTGTCCGTTCTGCTCCAGGAGCTGGTCACCGATAGAGTAAACCATCTGATAGTAATCATTCGCCTGATAGCGCTCCTCGTTGCAGAGGGTGTCGCCGGCAGGATAGTTGAACACCACGATGTCGTTGAGCTTCACGTTGCCCAAGCCCTTTACGCGGCGGTAATCCCAGTGAGGCCACTCCACGTAGCTCTTCACGTTGACCAGCGGCAGGGTGTGCTGGGTCAGAGGCATGGTGAGCGGGGTTTCAGGGATGCGAGGGCCATAGCTTACCTTGCTCACGAAGAGATAGTCGCCCGTGAGGAGACTCTTTTCGAGAGATGATGATGGAATCACGTAGTTCTGGAAGAAGAAGAGGTTGATGAAATAAACCGCTACGAGCGCAAACACGAGCGCATCAACCCAGCTCATGATGAAACGGATAGGACCTTCTTCATCCTTCCACCACTGCCAGTGAATCTTCTTGGTGATGTAAACGTCGAAGATGAACGGAACCACGATGAGTCCCAGCCAGCTCTCAACCCATATCAGGAAGAGGAGGTAGAGGGCGAGTACCACAGCGAACTTCGCCCACTGCACCTTCATATTGAGGTTTTGTTTCTGTTTATCAATCATATTTATTAGATTTATTAGAACTTAAATAAATCTGATGTGGTGAGCAAACCGGTATGGTTGGCTGTGAACTCTGCTGCGAGAACGGCTCCCAGGGCGAAGCCCTTGCGTGAGTGGGCGCTGTGCTCGATGGTAATCATATCAGCATCTGAATCATACATCACGGCGTGGATTCCAGGAACCTCGCCATCGCGTACGCAGTTGATAACCAAATCTTCGTCGGTGATGTTAGCATCGCCCTCATCGTGATGGCCATCCTCTGTCCAGTAGGTTACGCCACGCTTCCAATCCTTCTTTCTATCGATGTTGTCGATGATTTCCTCGGCCAGTGTGATGGCTGTGCCTGATGGCGCATCGAGCTTGTGCACGTGGTGGGTTTCCTGCATGCATACTGAGTACTGTGGGAATCCGTTCATGATCTTTGCCAGATAGCGGTTTACGGCAGAGAAAATGGCCACACCGATACTGAAGTTAGAGGCCCAGAAGAGGGTCTGCTTGCCGTCGGCGCAGAGCTTCTCCACGTCTTCCTTATGGTCTTTCATCCAACCAGTGGAACCAGAAACCACCTTCACGTTGTGAGAGAAAGCCTTCAGATAGTTGCCGTAGGCGGCAGTAGGGTTAGTAAACTCGATGGCAACATCGGCAGAGCAGAACTCAGGACTGTCGATATCCTCAGGGTTATTCACGTCAATCTTACATACGATTTCGTGGCCACGCTGCAGGGCGATCTCCTCGATCATGTGTCCCATCTTTCCGTAGCCAATCAAAGCTATTTTCATCTTTATCTAAATTTTATTTGTTTTTTACTCATTTCTTATGCAAAAATACACATTTTTCTTCGAAAAACCTTGAAAAATACGGGTTATTATTATAATAAATAGAAAATTTTGGTTATTTTTGCAGTGATTTAGGGCTTTTAGCCTCATTTAGTAACTAAAAAAGAGAAAATGATGAGCAAATACATATTTGAGACGAAGATGGAAGTGAGGGATTACGAGTGCGATATTGAGGGCATTGTGAACAACGCCAACTATCTGCACTACATGGAGCATACCCGTCATCTCTTTCTGAAGGAGTGCGGCCTCAGCTTTGCCGAAATGCACAATAAGGGCGTGGATGCCGTGGTGGCGAGAATGAACCTGCAGTACAAGGTTCCGCTGCAATGCGATGATGAGTTCTTCTCGCGCCTGTGGCTGGAGAAGCAGGGCGTGAGATATGTCTTCCATCAGGACATCTTCCGTGCCAGCGATGAGAAGCTCTGCCTGAAGACCACCGTTGAACTGGTTTGCCTGATTAACGGAAGGCTGGGCAACAGCGAGGATTACGACAAGGCGTTCGAGAAATACCTTGGGGGGAGTTGATAGTTGAGAGTTAACAGTTAACAGGTTAACAGCTGATTTTTCAATACCCCTTCCGCATACGAGCTTCCGAACTTGCGTTCCGAAAGAGGCATTCCTATAAACCCTATAAAGCCGAAACAACATGGAACAACTACTTCACTATGTGTGGAAGCACAAACTCTTCCCACTCTCCCCTCTTTCCACCACCGACCACAGGCAGGTGGAAGTCATCGACCCCGGATTGCACAATCGCAATGCAGGGCCCGATTTCTTCAACGCTAAAATCAAGATTAACGGTACGCTGTGGGTGGGCAACGTGGAGATTCACGACAAGGCGAGCGACTGGTATCTTCATGCCCACGACAAGGATGAGAGATACGACAACGTGATTCTGCACGTCTGCGGCACCATCGATACGGAAGCCCGAAACTCGAAGGGTGCCCTGCTGGTTCAGATGCAGCTCGATATTCCGGATCATGTGCTGAAGCACTATCAGGAGCTGCTCACCATCGACCAGTATCCTCCTTGCTATCAGATTATTCCATCGCTCTCGAAACTCACCGTGCATTCGTGGATGAGTGCTCTGCAAACCGAGCGCCTTTCGCAGAAGACGGAGGCGATAGAGGAGCGTGTGCGCCGCTGCAACGGCGACTGGGAGAATGCTTACTTCGTGACTCTGGCCAGAAACTATGGTTTCGGAATCAATGGCGATGCCTTTGAGCAGTGGGCGCTGAAGCTGCCTCTGAGGGCGGTGGATCATCACAGAGATGACCTCTTCCAGATAGAGGCTATCTTCATGGGGCAAGCGGGATTGCTGGAGCTGAACACCATTCCCGAAAGATATCAGAAAGACACCCTGAACGACGGGTATTTTGCGAGATTGAGAAATGAGTATCTTTATCTCTCGCACAAGTTCTCGCTGCAGCCGATGGATTACAAGCTGTGGCGTTTTCTGAGACTTCGCCCGCAGAACTTCCCGCATATCCGCATTTCGCAGCTTGCGAATCTTTATTATAACCGCCGTGCGGGATTAAGCCAGCTGCTGGAGGCTTCTACGGTGAAGGAGGCAAAGAAGGTGCTTGCCACCAGCGTTACGGGGTATTGGGAAACCCATTACACCTTTGGCAGCACGAGCATCCGCAACGAGAAGCACCTCTCCCCTTTCTCGCTCAATCTGCTCATCATCAACACCGTGGTTCCTATTCTCTTTGCTTACGGAAGACACCGGGGTGAGGAGAAATACTGCGACCGCGCCTTCGATTTCCTGGAGGAGCTGAAGGCTGAGAATAACCATATAGTAAGGATGTGGCAGCAGTGCGGATTGGAGGTGGAGAACGCCGGGGATAGCCAGGCGCTTATCCAGCTGAAGAAGGAATACTGCGACAAGAAGGAATGCCTGAGGTGCAGGATAGGGTATGAATACTTGAAAAGATAAAGACTCAAGTTTCGCATGTAAGCTCCATACGCCCTGAAAGGGCAGAAGCTCCTAGCCCAGGGCATCGCCCTGGGTAATTACGGACACAAACTTGTCGCCCTGTAAGTGCAAAAGCTTTAAAATACTGGGCAATATACAAAGCTTTTGCCCTTTCAGGGCGCCTTGCTGATTGCCATTATCCCCAGGGCGATGCCCTGGGCTAGGAG
>JAIJUV010000286.1 GCA_022732315.1 Prevotella sp. | reverse complement strand
TTTTCCTTGCGACGGCTAGCAATCATAAACTCGGTGAAAACGTCCTGGTTCTGGACGATCTTGAAGGCAGCCACGGTAGCCACGCCACCAGCGCCAATCATAAGTACTCTACTCATTTATAATCTTATTTTTTATTATTATGTTTATTATTTTAATGTTTATTTTATCTCCTTTGCCGAGATTCCGAGGGCGTTCATCAGCGAGTAACCCAGAATCTCCTGACGGAAGTTTCCTCCCGGCATGGGTTGCATGGCGAAGAGGGTGATGCGCTTGTCATCGTCATCTACCTTGCGAAGCATATCTCTCAGCTGGTCGTAGGCGTCTCCATCCTCCGAGTTCGGAATCACCATCACCCTTTTCACCTCCTTGGCGTTGCATACGGTGCGTGCCACTTCTACGAGGAATTCATCCTTTCCCGCCATCTTCTCCTCTGTAGGATAAGACGAGAAGATGAATTCTCCTAGCTTATCATCCTTGAAAGCCTGGGCGTTGAGGTCTGTTTCATAGTTAGAAGGGCGGAAGTTCTTCATTGCAATGGATTTCTTATCGTGGATAAGTACCACTTGCGTTTCGTGCTCCCCCTCTCTGAGACCTCCGTCAAGGGCGATGCACACTGCCCATTGTGCCATGTCAGCTGGCTGGATGCGTCGGTTGATCATTCGCTCGAAGTTGACAGTCAGGTCGAAAGCCACTCGGTCGATATAGTCGGCATCAGCGATGATCACATTCTCGCTCCATTTTATATTGTTTGTATCTAATGTATTCATTGGTGCAAAAATTAAGCAAACGAGAACAATGAAAGCATGCTTTCAAATAGTCGAGTGCAGATTATTTTCTGCAAATTTACGAATAAATTTCGTAATTAAGGCATTTTGAAAATATAAAATAATAAAAAAGATAGAATTTTCATCATTTCTTCATCTGATGGAATCCTATCTTCTGTATTTTATGCGATAATCTTTTGTATTTTATGCAATAATCTTCGCCAGATAATGCCCGGCGAGTACGGCGATAAGTCCCAGTGCCAAACTTCCGAAGAGATAGAGCATCATATAGAGGTAATTTTCCTCCTTCATCAATCCCGCCCCTTCGTTCATGAAAGTAGAGAAGGTGGTGAATCCTCCGCAGAACCCCGTGGTGAGCAGCAGTTTGGCAGATGGCGACATCCATCCCCCTTCCCTCCAGTTCAATCCCGAGAGAAACCCGATGATGAGGCATCCCGCCACATTCACCGCCATGGTTCCGAACGGAAAGGCTATCACCGTGCAGGATTGCACCATCTTTGAAATCCAATATCTCATGCCGCCCCCGAAGAAGCTGCCGATGCTTACTATCAATATTTCTTTCATCTCCTTATATAATATATGTATAAAATGCTATCGGGGGGAGAGATTCAACGCTCTCCCCAATCATCTATTGTTCCTGTTTTTGATGAGAAACTGCATCCTATCTTGAATATCTTTCTCTTATCTGATAAATATTCCCGGGCGTATCCCATATCTTCGATTTGCTGGAGTGCTTCTCTTGCGTTTCCATCCCTCTTAAACTCAAATATATAAATGTACAGAGGGGTTTCTATGATGCAATCTACTCTTCCTTCGCTCTGCTCTTTTTCGATGAAGATGGTATAGGAGCTGATCATCCTCAATACCAGATAGAATGTATATTGAAAATAACGCTCCTTCTCACGTTCATCATCTTTTCTTCGCTGGGAATAAGGGATGCTGGCAAAGAAAGAAACCATCAGCTGATGCAGCTTTTTGCATTCTCCCTTTCCCAATGCTTCGATTACCTGTAGAACCCAGGAATCTGGTGAAACCTTTGGCTTCAGATAATCTGCTGCCAGCAAACTGATGAATCCCCTTCTAACTTCATCGTTCGGAAAATCCAACAGATAGGAATTGGTATTCCTTGACCATCCCTTGATGGTCAGATATCCGCTTTGATATATCATCGGCAAAGGGCGTTCTATGGTTGCCTTATAGTCGTCGAAATCCTTGGTGGGATAATATTTCCCCACCAGTTCGTTGATGTTTTCATCGCTATGAGCTAGCAGGCGAACCAGATAGCTGGGTGAACCCGTTTGGAACCAATAGTCGTCGATGAGCATTTCCTTGAAGGCACGCAAGATGCTGAAAGGATTATATACGCCTCGCATTCTGCGACTGAAATGGTAACCGTCAAACTGGCGTTTCAGTTTTATCAGTATTTCTTCCTTTGAAACATCATATTCCTCAGCCATTTCTGCGATTTGTTGTGAAAAGGTAGAGCGCAACTCGTCTTCTGTAATGCCGAGAAGCGTATCGAAGTGGGCGGAAAGACTGATATCTTCGGGTTGGTTGAAACCGCTGAATACGCTTACCTGCGAAAACTTGGTAACTCCCGTAAGCAGAACGAATTGCAGGTCTTTGTCGGCTGCTTTGAATACACTGTAGAAGCCTTTCAGAATTTCCCGATGTCTGTCTTCTAGCAATCGCTCGTTGCCATCTGCATCGATTGTTTTCAGTGTAGAATCCAATACGTCTAGCAGAGGCTTGTCGTATTCATCAATAAGGACAACGGCGCGAAGTCCTGTTTTTTCGTGGGCATTTCTCAGAACTCCAATGAATCTGTCGCCGAGGGTAGAAGCAAAAGGGGCTTTGCCGTAGATGGCTTCCTGCGATTCAACGAAATCAATCAGCGTCTTCTCCAGCTGACCTGCTTGTGTGAAATCCTTGCCATTGAAGTCAAGGTGGAATACCGCATATTGCTTCCAGTCGGTTTCCAGATGATCAATGGCTAGGCCCTTGAACAGTTCTTTTCTTCCTTGGAAATAGCATTCAAGTGTAGAAACGAGGAGTGACTTTCCAAATCGTCTGGGACGACTCAGAAAGTAAATCTTGCCATTTTCTACCATATCATAAATCATCTGAGTCTTATCTATATAAAGATATCCTTCTGTGATGATTTTCTCAAAGCTCTGTATGCCTATCGGATATTTCATATTGCCCATACTCTTGTTTCTTATTTTCTGCAAAATTACAAAAAATAACGATACAAGCAAACTTTTTATCTACCTTTTCTTAATTTTTCCCCCTATTCTTTCTTTTAAGGGATAAATAGAAGCAGG
>JAIJUV010000285.1 GCA_022732315.1 Prevotella sp. | reverse complement strand
CCTATAAGAATCAATGGGGTGGCATACCAACTGTAGAGAAAGTGGTTGTGGGCAATGCGGCAAAAGAGGCAACCATCAATTATCTGACAAAGGTTGTTACTCCTTCCACTACTGCAAAGGAAGATTTCTCGCTTCCTGAGATTACTGAAAACACCAAGTATGTTTCTGTCATTATTCCACAGGAAGAAGTCAAGCAACTCACCATTGTCATAGGTGGCAAGAATTTCGTTTATGATAACGGCACACCTTTCAAGTTGGAAAGCGGTAAAATCACCACAGTAAACCTTGAGGTTGGTCGTGACGAGATAAAACTTGGAGATGTTAAAATTACTGATTGGGAGGATGGCAGCACATTCAATGGTGAAGCTCTCAACTAACATTGTACACATTTAATACGTAAACAATATGAAAGCAATTAAAATATTGGCAATGGCAACCTTGGCGACAGCTTTTTTTGCCAGTTGCTCCAACGATGAAGATTTGGCACAGAGCAATTATCCTATGGATAATGTGGTGCGAGTTACAACAAGCGTAAAGGACATAAATACACGTGCTTTTCACAGCACAAATACCCTTGATGAATTTGCGTTTTGTATCGTCAATCCCCAAAGCACCAAATTTTCCTATGACAATGTAAAGGTGACAAAAGTGGCTTCAACTTGGACTCCTGCTTCTCAGATGCTCTGGCAAAATGCCTCGCAACCTGTGGATATTATAGCTTATGCACCATACTCCAAAATTTCAAGATACGAGAAAATGAGTAACGCCACCAATTATCCTGTTTATGTAAAAGTACAACAGGAAGCGGATACTTACGAGTCGGACTTTCTCGTTTACAAGAAAAAAGGGTTTGTGCCAGAGAAGGATTTGACTAATGGTGCAGTTGACATAACTTTTACGCATGCTCTCAGTTTGCTGAATATAAATATAGAGTTCGGCAATGAATTTAGCAAAACAACTCCTTTGACATCCAACCCGATAAAGAATATCAATATCGGAGGAAGCGTCGACCGTGGTTATGCGGATTTTACAAAAGATGTTATCAGCGTGACAGCGGATGCTGCCAGGGAACCTGTTTTAATTACACCTGTAATTGGAATTTTCAACGCTGCAGCCAACAATGATGCCCATGCGACAGTAAACTACTCTGCCATTCTTATTCCCCAAACTATTGCCCAAGGATTTAGAGTGGAGTTTGAAATGGATGCCAAAATTTATGTGTGGACAGCTTCTGAAAGTGTGACATTGGAATCTGGCAAAAAACATCAGCTAAACCTTACAGTAGGTAAGGATGTCGTAAAATCTGGCTACATATCGTCAGAACCTTGGACAGAGGGAACTGGTGGTACTTTAGAAACAGAATAAGCAACAGAATTAAAACGAAGAATATGAAATTTTCAAATTATATAGGAACATTTGCACTTGTTGCAATGCTTACAGCTTGCTCTACAGAAGAGGAACAGGTACATTTTGCTGGGAATGAGGTGAAAGTCGATGCAGCTATAGGCAGAGAAAGCACTTTTACCAGAAGTAATCCTGCTGGAGACGAAGAAAAACAGAGCAATTTTAATGATTATGACCAAATAGGTATCAGTATGAATGATGGTGCCGCACGGTTGTATGAAATGAAAAATGGCATTTGGGATGTCAAGGATGGAGAGCCTCTGAAATGGGAAACGGAGATAACAGAGTTCAAGGCTTTTTACCCATATTCTTATGGGGATAAATTTTACAACAGTTTCGAAAAAGGACATATCATAGAGAACCAGATTTCCAAGGAGGGAATGGCTCTGTCTGATTACATGATAGCAGATAGAACTGAGCCTTCTATTCCAGCCAACCGTGAATTAGAATTATACTTCAAGCGCAAGACGGCACGTGTCATTGTCGATATACAAAATTCGACTTTCACGAATGAGTTCGACAGTCCATTAGTATCTGGGGTGACAATATTTTCTCAGTTGGAGATACCTGCGACTCAAGGCGCAGATGTCACGGAAATAAAACCATACAAGATGGATGATTCCAATCCAAAGAGTTCCTGGATGGCTTTGGTTGCTCCAAATGCAGAAGATGCAAGCAAAAATTTTATATGTATTAAGGTACAAGAGACCAACACTGCCGACGACCCAAAACCATATTTTGTCAAAGGTATCCCAAATCTTGAAGAAGGCAATAGCTATACCTATAAATTAAAGATTGGAAAGGATAGAGTCACGATAGAGAATGTCACGGTAGCGGAATGGACTGATGGAACTGCAATATCGGGTGGAGCAGCTTCCTCTATAACGGTAGAGGGTATTAAAGAATCTGTCACTACGCAATTGGAAAAGGGCAATGATGTAGTGTTGACATTGAACTCAAATGCGTCTTCAGATATTTTTGATGCCATTAAAACTGCCATTAAAGAAAAAGGTGTTGCAGATGGAAGTGTCAATTTAACTCTAAAGAATGTGATGACTATTCCTGATGGAACTTTTAAAGATGTGACTTGGCTTAATAAGGTTACTTTGCCAGATGCTGTTACTATTGGCAAAAATGCCTTTGGTGGAAGTAGTTTGAAGGATATAGAAGCCCCTAAAGTAAGCACTGTAGAAATGCTTGCATTTGATCAATGCAAGTTTCTTGAAAAAGTGAATTTGCCTAAGGTGTCGGAAATAGGTATTCAAGCATTTCATTTTTGCAGCACTTTGAAAAATGTTCTGTTCGGTACACTCACAAAAGTTTGGACTGGGGATGAGTATAACACAGCTGGAATATTTGATAGTGTTGATACTAAATTTGTCTCTCTTACATTATCTTCAAGTCAAAGTATGCTAAGCTTATATGTCAATGAAGAGCTAAATTTCTTTTGGATATCAATAAATCAACCTTATAAAGGTTCCGACCAATATGCTCTTTCGAAATTCATTGGTTACCAATTCAAGGAGATTAAATTCTTTGAGTAATAATTAAACTCCTAAACTGGGCAGGAGTATAAGGTGCTCAGTAAACATATATTCACCCGCACTTCACTTTTACCTTTGCACTCGGAAACAAGTTTAAACGAATTGGTTAACGGGTGTTAAGGTGAACTATAAAATGCTCTAGAATATCACTATCATTTGACTCA
>JAIJUV010000284.1 GCA_022732315.1 Prevotella sp. | reverse complement strand
CATGGAAAGCCGAAAGGCAAATATCTCGTCTTTTGTTCTTAGAGGAGGGAGCGAGGTTATGTTTTGGGAACCCCAAAACTCCTCGCTCCACCATGAGGGCGGAGAAATTTTGCTCCCGACGGTCGCAGAAAGTGAGTGTACCAACTATAAACAGTATGCCGAATGACAAACATATGTAATGAAATGTAGCCTATAACTCCATTATCTGCATAAAAGTGTATCTTGAAAGTTGTAAAAACTTAAAAAATGCACTTTTATGCAGATAGTTTTGTATTTTTGCATCCAGTTATCTTAGGCTGCATAATTGAAAATATGTGATATGAGCCTATATGTTTATTCTTAATTGCAATAATTATGGTGAAAAAGGTTTATTGGGCATTTATAGGCTTTGTGGTCTCCATTATTGTTATAGCTTGTAGCAACGAACCACAAATAGCAGACAAGACCTTATATCAGACCCAACAAGAACAACGTGACAAGTATATGCCGTATATGTACGGCACATGGTCAGGGTTCAGAGTGTTTGACGATAATCTGAGGGCAGCAAGCATAAAGTTGGAATTGGACATTGATGGAACTTTCAAAATGGAAGATGTGATGTTTGAACGCAATACCCCACAAAGTCCTTGGCAAGAAAAAGGAGATGATTTCAACGATATGCGCAATGGAATTTGGAAACTTGTGTGTAAACGGAATGACAAGGACAACAATATGATAGAGACTTATCTCGTGCTTGATGAGAGGCAGCAAAATGGGCATGTCATAGAATATGTACTATTCCATGATGTGGATGCTTCAAAACTCCATATAGAATTATTGTATTTGACGGAGTTAACAAAAGTAACGCCTCCTTAAATTCGTACCTTAGCCACATCGCAATCTGTCATACTGACGATGCACGGAGAAAATTGAGTTAGAGTAAAGCGTAAATTATAGAAATATGTTGTTTTACATCTGGGGACTACTTGCTTCCATAACAGGAATAGTAGTATTGTTCAATGCAATCAGAAATAGAAAAGCAATGGGTGCTGTATGGTATGGCACTTATTGTTGCTTTTCCTTTGTCTGTATCGCAGTCGGACTCATCTGTATGATTTGCCAACAATATGACGAATTATGTGCTTTCCTTTTTGGCATAGCATTCTTGGTTCTCACATACAAAAGCAGGCGTGAGTTTCCTCCAAACTTTACCATCAATTACATTAATTATCTCAAAGGATATGTTGTGGGCTTTGGGAGTATCTTGTATGCTTTGGCAAAAACTTTTTTAGAAGAATGAATTATGAAACTAAGAAACAAGGATACGAAGAAATATTTGCTATCCGTAGCCGTATGTACATTTGTTGCTTACGTAGTCCCTGCCATATTTTTATATGGAGAAATTTACTATGGTATTATGTGGGCTATTTGTATTTGCTTGTTGAATGTAATTACTGCTTTGATTGCTTGGAAGTTGGCGAAATCTGATTGCAAGCAGGCTCTGTTGATATTGCAGTTGGAACTGAATAGCCTTGTCCTATTGTTCTTAATGGGTGTTACGTTTTTGAGCATAACCGATGGAACTATCGCATTCTTGTTTGCTTTATTCTTTTTTATATTATGGGGAATCTTCAATCTCTTCACTGTTGGTTTGTCAATAGCCGTCTATGCTTTCTTTCAACGTAAATTTGCAAACAAAATCACAAAGAAAGGAGGCTGATATGATTTGGCATGAGATAGTAAAATATAGTCCAAAGAATTACGATGATAATGGCGTATATATAAAGGACGAGTGGTCAAGCAGAAGCGACATCGGTGCAGTTTATGACGGTAAGCCCTTTACTCTTGAAGAGTACTTGGATGTCGAGCAACGATATGTTAATGTAGTGCTTTCGATTATGAGAGCCACCAACTGCAAGTATATGACAATACAATATTTAGAGGCAGACAAGGATTACATCGCTAAGCAAATCAAGGCTTCAAAATATCGAGAGATAGATTATCACTTGCTAATGTCAATATCTCTCTTGGAGGAAGGAAGAAGAATATCCATAGAGAGAATGTCGGATATACTGCGCCTTGCTTTGAGGGAATACATCTACGTGGAATTGTCCAACAAAGAGCATGGGGTATTTGTCAAATTTGGATATGACTATTATCTCAATGTAGCTTGCTCGCTGAGTAATGAGGAGTTAGAACATATTGCTCGTAAAGAGAGTTTGTTCTTAGACCCAAGATAAGGAGGTTTATATGAAGAAACGAAAGAAGAAATCGAAAGACGACTCTTGTCTGATGTTGCTTTCAAAATATGTCTTGATTGTGGGCGTTTTTATTGGTGCTCTCATGTGGGGGATTGTTTGCAAACTGCGAACAGTCAACGATAGCTTATGGGCAACTCTCGTCATAATCGGTGTGTCATATTTGCTTGTCAAATTATTCAAGAACGATGAGAATGTCATGTTGAATACAATTCTGTGCGCCTTTCTTCTGGACGCAGTCATTTTTATCACCAACTTTTATTTTCCGATTTCCGTACAACAACGAAAGGCTGTCGTAAAATGTGTCTATATAGACAAAGGTGTTGGTGGCAGACATAAAACCACGCTGACACATTATGTGCTACACTTCACAGACAATTATCAAGAAACAGACATCTCTGGTAGGCTTGAAAAATATAACTTCCATGATGGAGATACGGTCTCCGTTACTTATCAACATGGATGGATAGGTTGGGATGTTGTGTCCGACATCAAAAGCCACTGTAATCGGAGCAAGACGACGATGCACCGAGAAAATTGAGTTGGAGTAAAATGGTATGCTTTGGTAAAGAGTTTTTTGAAGAATGAAATATTTTTTGCGTCAAAATTGCATAGTCTTATTTTATTTTTGTATTTTTGCAACCGAAAGAGTTGTTTGACAAGTAAACATGTGCATATTACAGAAGTTTGAACTATTGCCAAATCATTACCTCTATTGAGGTAAAACACTCATAAATAGCTCATTTTAAGCTATTCTGCAGATTTTAGAAGAATTTTTGGGAAAAATACTACCCAACGGTGTGGAGATTTTTTCGAAAACCGAAGGCTCGACCTTTTATTTCCAAAGCCCGCTGCCATACCTTTGCACCTGCACGATA
>JAIJUV010000283.1 GCA_022732315.1 Prevotella sp. | reverse complement strand
TCTTTACTCTTCCCATTTATATCCAATCCCCCAGACTGTTTTTATCGGTGTATAATCATAATCCGCAAATTTTGCTCTTATATTTTTGATATGCGTGATAATGGTACTGTCATTACTCTCACTGTCAAAACCAAAGACCGCTTCCAATATCTGTTCCTTCGAGAAAACCTGTCCTCTGTTTTTAGCCAGAAATTCACAGATTTCGTACTCTGCTTTCGTAAACGGAAGTTCTTTATCATCCATCAACAGTTTCTTTTGAGACATCTGAATGCAGACTCTCCCTAAAACCATCCGGACAGAATGTTCCCTGTGCTCTCTTCTAAGATGTGCATTGATCCTTGCCCGAAGTTCCATCACTCCAAATGGCTTTGAAATATAATCATCTGCTCCTAAAGAAAGTCCGTTTACCAGACTGTTTTCCTCCGTTTTTGCCGTAAGAAACAAAATCGGACAATCCACAAGTGCCCTGATTCTTTTGCATAATTCGAAGCCATCAATTCCAGGCATCATAATGTCCAGTAAAATCAGGTCATAACGATGTAATTCTTCCATATTAAGTTTCAGCGGATTACTTACTTTGGTAACCAGATGTCCATCCTTATTCAAAATGCTTTCTATCATTTCCAAAATTGCCGGTTCATCATCAACTGCCAGTATTTTTGCCATAGTTTCCCTCGATTCTATTCCGATATTCTGTTTCCTTCCCAGTGGTTTACCCACCAAAAATAGTATACCATACTAATCCCTGTAAATATTAAGCAACCTGGTATGAATGACAACCATTCACCTACACTAGTTTCTCCCAATACAGATTGCAGATAAGTATATGGTACTCTACCCGTCCAGCAGACAAATACATATTTCCACACATAATCTCCAAGTCCGGTAAGCATCAATGCACTAATTAGTCCTGATATAATCCCTGCTCCAATGGATACCCCTTTTCCAAACTGAAAAGCCAGAATCAGCTGCCACAGATAAAGTGGAACACTGCTTCCCCACAGCAGCAATGCTGCAAATATACATCCTTTCATGATTTCGATATCGCTTGATGCGATTCTTCCAAATCCAATTCCGAATATGATTGCTGTCAATAGGATAGAGCACAGACACAAAACCAGTAGCATCAACAGTTTCGATAAAAATGCTGCAGGTTTATCCGGTAAAGACAACAGATTTTGAAAATCACCTGCATTTTGTTCCTGTTCCATCACACTTGCTGTAAAAATTCCAATAAGTACCGGAAGTCCTGCTCCTATTGCCTGATAAAATGCAATCACTTTCATATTTTCATTCCATGGTGAAAAAAAGTAATATATTAAAAATATAACGCTGGTTATAATCGGAATCAGTAAGTGTGCCAGAATCACAGATGTTCCTTTCATCTTTCGCAAGTCTGCATTAAGAGATCTTCCAATCATCTTATTTCACCTCTCTTCTCTCAAACCATTTCAAAAACAGAACCGTTACAAAAACAAACCAGATGATTGAGAGACACATTCCCGGAACAATGACTCCCGTATCCAAAAGAGGATTCCCTGCTTCTGCGGCAAGTCCATTTGGTAAAACATGAAGCAACGGGCACATCATTCGCATAGGGATTGCAGAAACAAGTACATACCAGATTCTGGTTTGTGATATTACCACACCGCTGACGGTAATAAACAGGCAGACGAACAGGTTTACAATCATTCCAAATCGTTCACTTAAAAATAAAGCTACCGGAATCTCCCATAACTCAGAAACCGTCAGAAACAATACTGCAATCAACGCTCCTCCAACTGGAACATGTGTCGTTAGAAGAAAGCCTCCAAGCGTTGCTCCTGCAAACACAATCACATTAGAAAACAAAATCATGTACCCAATATAAATAATTTTCCCCAGCAACAATTTTCTTCTGTCTGTGGGAATAGTCATTAAATGATAGTATTTTATCTTTTTCTCCTGCGCCACAGAAAGATAACAAAATAGAGCAATCATCCCCGGCAGCAAAAGTGTATACCACCAGTTCCAAACACTTTCTGCATAAGCATTTGTCATCCCAAGAGTAAATATAAATGCCATGACAAATGTAAGAAGAGGAAATCCCCAGATAAACTTTTTTCGCATGGTTCTTTTGGCTTTTTGATGTTCTGCTTTTATAATATTAACCATGGATTTCACCTGCTTTCTGGTTTTTTCTTACCACATTCATAAACAAATCTTCAAGATTATCTCCCTGCTTTAATGCTCCTTCGTATCCTAAGATTCCACCTGAAATAATCCCGACTTTATCTGCAAGTAACTGTACCTCTGAGAGAATATGACTGGAGAGAATTACAGTGATTCCCTGTTCCGGAAAAGACCGGATCAGCTCTCGTAATTCCTCGATGCCTATTGGATCTAATCCATTCGTAGGTTCATCCAATATCAAAAGTTCCGGTTCTCCAAGCA
Source organism: Prevotella sp. (assembly GCA_022732315.1). The sequence goes on along the minus strand of JAIJUV010000283.1, from coordinate 684 downwards.
ATGCCATTGCAATGCCTAGTCTTTGCTTCATCCCCAAAGAAAACTGTCCTGCTTTCTTCTTTCCGGTGTTTGTAAGTGATACAATCTGCAAGACCTCATCAATTCTGTTTTCATCTGTACCAAGCAATAATTGTCTTACCTTCAAATTCTCTCTGGCGGAAAGATTTTCATAAATAGGCGGATTTTCAATTAACGCTCCTATTTTTGATAAATCTTTCCTATCCAAAAGTTTTCCATCAAAGTAAATCTTTCCTGCAGTTGGTTTCATCATACCGGTCAGCATTTTCAATGTGGTAGATTTACCAGCGCCATTCGGTCCAAGCAGTCCATAAATCTGTCCCTTTTCGATATTAAGTGAAACATTATTTACCGCTTTCTGTTTTCTAAAATATTTACATAGATTTTGTGTCTGTAACATCATTTCCATCTTTACTATCCTTCCTTCTATATTTCATTTCTTACTGAAATATAACCTAACAGAAAAAAATAAAGATTTGATGAAGATTTATTCCCGTATGGAATAAACCATCAATTGAATATCATTATCAGAACTCGGCTTTCCACTGAAATCAGCAAAGCTGTTACAAATACGAAGTCCTAATTTACAGAATATCTCCGTGATTTCATCCAAACTATATAACCTTATAGGATTTCCTTCTTTCATTTCAGGCTTATAAAGTGCTT
>JAIJUV010000282.1 GCA_022732315.1 Prevotella sp. | reverse complement strand
TCCTTCCTCACTCAGGATGTTGTTGGTGAAGTTGTCATACTCGTCGATGATAAGGTAAAGTTGCGTACCTTTTCTCTTGGAATAAGTATTCAGTGCATTCAGCTTATAGGAGGCTCCGGAAAAGCCAAGGTATTCCTCCATGTTGAAATCTTCATCATAATAGGCTGCATACTTTTTGATGAAACCATCGAGTACGCTGCTGCAATATAAATTGAAGTTTTCTTCCAAAGTACCAGGACCAGCTGCTGCTCTGGAAAAATCGAAGTATAAGACTTGGTATTTGCCAAGTCCTTCGGTCGGGTGCGACTCAATCCAAGTATCCTTGAATGTGGTATGGAACGAGTCTTTTTTCTCGATGTCGTAGTAGGCTTGGAGCATCGTGAGAAAGACGCTCTTGCCAAAACGACGTGGACGGATGAGATAGAGAAAATATCCAGCTTCCTCCATCTTGGGTATAAACATAGTCTTGTCTGTACAATAATTGTTTTGACTCTTAATCCATGTATAATCGGCAACGCCGTAAGGTAATCTCTTGTAATCCATATCTTCTTCGTTTTATCGAGTACAACTAATTCAATTGCAAAGATAGTGGAAATAATCGGGAATAGCAAGGCTTTTCTCAAAAAAATCATTTCACGAAGCGATATTTTACCTTCGCCATCGGATAATTATCGTTCAATCGCAAGATGATGCGATAAACGTTATCCTTCCACTGGGTCTTCATGATGCCATCCGTCATCTGCACCTTTTCTACCGATGCCGAGAGATACTGTGCATCATATTCCAACCGCACATTGCCACCCTGAAGCAGGATTCTTCCTGTCTTCTGCACCACAGGCTTGCCGAAAGCCATCAGGATAATCTGATTATCAAATACCTGACCGTTCAGTCGGTCCTTCTCTATCTGCAGGGAATCGAGCTTATACTGTTCGGTTACTTCCACCCAGTTGTATTCCCTATCCAGGACGATGGTACGCTGCCATTTATCCACATGCGCCGCCTCGGTATATGCCTTTTCGAGATTCAAGGTAAGAGAAGAGATGCCCTCGCTGAATACATGGCTCACCTTGTCGGCACGATACTTCTTGCCATCCTTCTGCTCCAATCCGTTGATGATGGGCACATTGTGATATGCCGAACGGCAGTTCATCAGTTCAAAACGCTGGTTGCTGAATGATTTCGAGGTATAGGTATCACGTCCCAGGTCGATAACCACTGGCTGATTGTTGTGATAGACAATAAAGTTACCGATGTCGTTGTGATTATGGCTTTCGGCATTGTTACCACCTTTTGCAGCCACAAACCAGTTTTTGTTGCTCGCCACCATAATCTGGGAGTTTTCCAGATAGGCATCTTCCGTCTTTGGCTCCACAGCTGCTGTTTCCTGATACTTCGACAGCATGGAGAGAAGCATCAGTTCCCTACCCAGTTTCGGATAGTTGCCCGATTTTAGGAAGAGCGTAGTAGGCTTGAGGGTATATTGGTATTTCTTACCCACGTATGCCGCCAACTGCATCATCTGCAGGTTCTGGAGATAGGCTCCATAAGGAAAGAGGATATTGATGTTCGGAACGTTCTGAGCCTGGGCATCCGAGAAATTCACGAAGGTAAGGTCGTTGATATACATCGTAGTGATGAACCTACCCATGTTCTCCACCTTCTTCTTCTGAGCTTCATTCAATGTCAGAACCGCCTGCTTGGGAGCAAACTGCATGAAATAGAGCGATTCGAAGAACGAGGCACCGGCACAGTCCCAGTAGCTGACACCTTCCTCGCAACCGCCATCATCCGGATAACCCTTCAGAAAGGTTCGCAGACACTGCTGCACTCCCTTGAAGGCTGCATCTCGCTGCTTGGCATCTGATTCGCAAATCAATACCGTTTCCAACCAGTTGCTCGTAATCCAGGTATTCCAGTTGTTAGCATTGTTCTTCCAGCCCTGCGGCTGGTTCAACACCGGTTGCAGGAATCGGCGATTTATCTCGCTTCTCACACGGTCGCAGAGTCCCTTTTCCTTCCTATTGATTTCATCTTCCAGCATATAAAGGGTCCAGGCAAGCATGCCTGCCGTCTCTGCATTGAAGAGATCTACAGGTTGGATATCCTTTTCAGGATGGTCTTTTGGATAATGTGCCGGGATTCCCCACCATGGTTCCTTCTCTATAAAATAATGTAAGCCCTTGCGGATGGAAGGCAGAAACCGTCCCCTGCCCTGCATGATTTCTGCCATCACCAGACAGACAAACTGTTTTCTGATACCAAAGCTAGCTTCCTCGTATCGGGTACGGTTACCATTGGTTCGGAACTCGGCAAAAGTTTCAGCAGGGATGGCATTCCAAGGCTTCTTCTGATAGAGATTGCCCAATCGGATATAGTCGTTGCGCATCGCCATCGGTACCTGCTTCTGCCAGTATTTATCACCCGCCTTCGGAAAAGGCATAAAAAAAGCCTGGGCTTTCACCACTATGGATGAAAGCACCAAGCCTATTATCATTATCAATTTCTTGTTCATATCGTTTGTTTTTTGCGTACAAAGATACAAAATTATAGCAAGACAAAAGTCTAGAAAAAGATAATTTTAGAGAAAATATCGCTTTAAAGCGGTATTTTACGAGAGAGAGTTTCACATTTTCCTCTGTTTATACCTCCAGAACTTACTACTTCTTCAAAGAATTGGCAGTCAGTTCCAGAAGACTCTGCAGATATTCATCGTCTGTATCCTTCTTCATCTTATTCAGCGAAGTGGCACAGAATTTCTTCTCGTCAGCATTCAGCAACTTGCCGTATCCCTTACAAAGCTTGACTATTTTGTTGGCAATACCCGTCTGAAGGGTACGCCGAGTCACCTGATTTCCGAGATAAGGGTATAAATCCTTGGCATTCTTAAAGGCTGCACGGAGCGTATTGAGTTGCATCATAAACTCTGCCGCATCCTTTGGAGGAGTCATCTCCAAGTCATAACTGCGAGCCAGATTCCTGTTATACTTGATGCTGCCTAGGGAAACAAGAGAATCCAAACCTTGAACTGCTTTCATCTTATAAGATAATGACACCTTATAGGTTTGCGGATCCTTGGAGTAGAACTTATATACACTGCCCTTTACCGAACGATCCATTCCCTGATACCATACCAAGGCATAAACATATCGCAT
>JAIJUV010000041.1 GCA_022732315.1 Prevotella sp. | reverse complement strand
AAGTGTGGTTCACGTACTCTATAAGGGTAGAATCGTGAAGACTGCCGGTCCTGAACTTGCCAAGGAGATTGAGGCTCGTGGCTACGACTGGATCAAGGCTGAAGTAGATGAGAAATAATAGGAGGATGGCTATGCTTTCAGAAAATCAATATTTAGACTTGTATCAGTCTTCTTCGAGAATGATCAAGAGGAACAGTGCTGAGGTTCTCAATGCGGTGCGTGATGCTGCCTTCGAGGACTTCCGTCGCCTGGGCTTCCCTTCCCGAAAGGTAGAAAGATATAAGTACACAGATATGAGTGCCATCTTCGAGCCAGACTATGGCTTGAACTTGAACCGTCTGGAAATCCCGGTAGATCCATACGAGGCTTTCCGCTGCGATGTGCCTAACCTGAGCACTTCGCTCTACTTCGTGGTGAACGATGCTTTTTATAACAAGGCATTGCCAAAGGTAGAACTTCCTGAGGGTGTTATCGTGGATTCTTTGAGCAAGATTGCTACAGAAAACCCCGATTTCATCGAGAAATACTATGCTAAGATTGCCAAAACCGATGAAGATGGCATCACGGCATTGAATACTGTTCTGGCACAGGATGGCTTGTTGATCTACGTTCCAAAGAACGTGAAGGTGGAGCGAACCATTCAGGTAATCAATATCCTTCGTTCGGATGTTGATTTGATGGTAAACCGTCGTGTCCTCATCGTGATGGAACAGGGCGCTGAGGCTAAGTTCCTCTTCTGCGATCATGCTGCCGATGACAAGAACTTCCTCGCTACCCAGGTAATCGAGGCATACGTAGGCGAGAATGCCAGTCTCGACCTCTATTGTCTGGAGGAGACTCATTACAAGAACCGTCGTGTCAGCAACGTTTACATTGAGCAGCAGGCTAACAGCCGCGTAAACCATAACGTCATCACGCTTCATAATGGTATCACCCGCAACCGTCTCGACCTCGTATTCAAGGGCGAGGGAGCCGAGTGCTTCTGCAATGGTTGTGTGATTGCCGATAAGAACCAGGTGGTAGATAACAATACGCTCATCGACCACCAGGTGGGTCATTGTACCAGCAACGAGCTTTACAAGTATGTGCTCGATGGTGAGGCACGTGGTGCTTTTGCCGGCAGAGTATTGGTTCGTCATGGTGCCCAGAAGACCACTTCGCAGGAAACCAACCAGAATCTCTGTGCTACGAAGACAGCCCGCATGTTCACCCAGCCGATGCTGGAGATTTATGCCGACGATGTGAAGTGTGCGCACGGAAGTACTGTAGGTCAGCTCAACGATGCGGCATTGTTCTATATGCAGCAGCGTGGTGTGAGCCGTGAGGAGGCTAAGTTGCTCCTTCAGTTTGCATTTATCAACGAAGTCATCGACAAGATGGAGCTGGAACCATTGCGCGATCGCCTGCATCATCTCGTAGAGAAGCGATTCCGTGGTGAACTCAATAAGTGTGAGGGCTGCAAGCTTTGCAAGTAGATAATTATGTAGTTAAAGGAGTAAACTTCTTAAAAATATGTATGATATCAATCAAGTAAGAGCAGATTTCCCGATTTTATCGAGAACGGTATACGATAAGCCATTGGTGTATCTGGATAATGCGGCAACCACGCAGAAGCCATTGTGTGTGCTCGATGCCATGCGCGACGAGTATCTCAACGTGAATGCCAATGTGCATCGTGGTGTGCACTATCTCTCTCAGCAGGCTACCGACCTTCATGAGGCAGCCCGCGAGACTGTGCGCAAGTTTATCAATGCGCCGAAGGTTGAGGAAATCATCTTTACCCGTGGTACTACCGAGAGTCTGAATCTCGTGGTTTCATCGTTCTGCGATGCCTTTATGAGCGAAGGTGACGAGGTGATTATCTCTACCATGGAGCATCATTCCAATATCGTGCCTTGGCAGTTGCAGGCTGCCAAGAAGGGAATCGCCATCCGTGTAATCCCAATCAACGATAAAGGTGAGATAAACCTCGATGAATTCGCCCATTTATTCACCGAACGCACCAAAATCGTGAGCATTGCTCAGGTAAGCAACGTGCTGGGTACGGTGAATCCGGTGAAAGAGATGATTAAGATTGCCCACGAGCACGGTGTACCTGTGATAGTGGATGGTGCTCAGAGTACTCCTCATTTCGCTGTGGATGTACAGGACATGGATTGCGATTTCTTCGCATTCAGCGGTCATAAGATCTATGGTCCTACCGGTATCGGTGTGCTTTACGGCAAGGAAGAATGGCTTGAGAAGTTGCCTCCTTACCAGGGAGGTGGCGAAATGATTGAGAGTGTAAGCTTCGAGAAGACCACTTTCGAGAAGTTGCCTTTCAAGTTCGAGGCTGGTACTCCTGATTATGTAGCTACCCATGGTTTGGCAAAAGCCATCGATTATGTTTCCGCGCTCGGCATGGACAACATTGCCAAGCACGAGCAGGAACTCACCCGTTACTGCATGGAACAGATGAGAACCATCGATGGAATCAGGCTTTTTGGTGAACAGGAAGGCAAGGATGCCGTTGTCAGCTTCTTGGTTGGTGATATTCATCACATGGATATGGGAACCTTGCTCGACCGCCTGGGCATCGCCGTTCGTACCGGTCATCACTGTGCTCAGCCTTTGATGGACCGCTATGGCATTCTCGGCACCGTTCGTGCCAGCTTCGCCTTGTACAATACCAAGGAGGAGGTTGATGCGCTGGTTGCTGGTGTGAAGCGAGTAGCCATGATGTTCTAAGGAAGGATTGAAGCTCTCTTGTAAAAAACTTAATGTCTATGTTAGAAAGTCATTATTATAAGGATATGATAGAGGCTGGCTGCGATGAGGCTGGCCGTGGATGCTTGGCAGGCAGCGTATATGCTGCCGCCGTCATCCTTCCACCCAATTATCAGAATGCAGATTTGAACGATAGTAAGAAACTCACCGACAAGAAGCGCAAGGCGCTCCGCGAGCAGATAGAGCGTGATGCGGTGGCTTGGGCTGTGGGGGTGGTTACTCCCGAAGAAATCGATCAGATCAATATTCTGAATGCCAGTTTTCTGGCGATGCATCGTGCCTTGGACCAGTTGAAGGTGCGCCCAGAGGCTGTCATCGTAGATGGTAACCGCTTCAAGCCTTACCAGGATTTACCTTATACTACTATAGTAAAAGGTGACGGAAAGTATCTGGCGATAGCAGCGGCAAGCATCCTTGCCAAGACCTATCGTGATGACTATATGGATGCCCTTGCCGAGGAGTATCCTCAGTACGACTGGAAGAGCAACAAGGGCTATCCTACGAAGAAGCATCGTGCGGCAATCAAGGAGTTTGGCACTACGCCATACCATCGCATGAGCTATAATCTTCTGGGAACAGGAGAACTCTCCTTGGAGTTCAAGGATTGATAGAACGCCTACTGACTAAAACTAAATCCACTAGATAAACTAGGTATTATTGTCTCTTTCCTTTGTTTTCCGTGCTATTTTTTGTTATTTATTGTGTCTTTTTGTTTGTTTATTATGTATATTTGTACAATCTGACGGATAATTGTACGATTTAGATTTATATATATACAATGAAATTCGTACTTTTGCCGCAACAAATTTTAAACCAAAGAATTAAACAAAATTAAATACAAACATGAACGTTGGTGGCGGAGCGTTTGGATTCTGCTGCTGATTTTCTTAAAAACTAAACCAGGTATGAACAAAAACAAAGTCCTGAAAAGTTCTGTTCTACCCTTGGCGCTGTGTCTCACGACGATGACTTTCTCACCAATCTTGGTGTCGAAGGCTATTGCAGAGGTACAGAATGTACAACAGGGAGAACTTGTTAAAGGTACAATTGTCGACGAGACTGGTGAGCCTATTATTGGTGCCACAGTTTTGGTCGTAGGTGGTAGCGCAACCCAGGGTACTGTTACCGATATGGATGGTAACTTCAGTATCAAGGTGAAGCCAGGTGCAAAGCTGAAGGTTACATATATCGGCTTTGATGACCAGGTTGTGTCTGCAAAGAATGGCATGAAGGTAACCATGAAGGAAGGTGGTGCCGTGAGCCTGAAAGCAGTGGAGGTCGTTGCTTATGGTGTTCAGAAGAAGGTGACCATGACGGGTGCCATCTCCAGCGTGAAGAGTGAGGATTTGGTCCGCACTTCCGTAGGTTCTGTCAATAACGTGCTCGGTGGTCAGCTTTCGGGTGTGACAACCGTACAGTATTCTGGTGAGCCAGGTAGCGATGCTGCAGAGATTTTCGTTCGCGGTAAGGCTACTTGGGGTGATTCGCAGCCTCTTATCCAGGTGGATGGTGTGGAGCGAACCATGGCAGATATTGACCCAAATGAAATCGAGAGTGTTACAGTATTGAAGGATGCTTCTGCCACTGCCGTGTTCGGTGTACGTGGTGCCAATGGTGTTGTCCTTATCACGACCAAGCGTGGTGCTCAGGGCAAGGCCAAGATCAGTGTGTCAACTTCCTGGACCGCTCTTGCTCCTACTAAGATGGTGGAGCAGGCTAGCTCTTACGAGTATGCCAACTTCTATAATCAGATGTCGTACAATGACTATTTGCAGAGTGCCAATGTGGCTGTGGCGAATGGCAAGTATGCATCTGTGGATGCTTATATAAAGGGTAATGCCTTCGCCAAGAGCTTCTCTGACGATATTATCGATAAGTTTGCCACTGGAGCTGACCCAATCCGTTTTCCAAGTACTCGATGGGCCGACTATATAATGAAGGATGTGACGCTCCAGCAGCAGCACAACCTGAACATCTCTGGTGGTACAGAGCGTGTGAAGTATTTTATTTCTGCGGGTTATTATTCTCAAGATGGTTTGTTCAAGGAGTTTGATAGCAATTATAACTATGGCTATCAGTATCATCGTTTCAACTATCGCTCAAATCTTGACTTGCAGGCAACCAAGACCACAACATTGTCTTTTAATGTGGCTGGTAATGTAAGTAATGCTGATAAACCATATACTGGTTCTGGAGCTGCAGGCTTGATTAAGCAGATTTATTATGCAACTCCTTTCTCTAGCCCAGGTATCGTGGATGGTAAAATGGTTTATTGTACTACAGATTATACAGATGGTTTGAATCTTCCTTTCTTGGGTAATGGTGGTATGGCATATTACGGTAATGGTTTTATGCAAACCAATATCAATAAGATCCAAATGGACTTGGTACTTAACCAGAAGTTGGATTTTGTCACCAAGGGCTTGTCTTTCAAAGTGAAGGGATCTTACAACTCAGCCTTTACGGTAAACAAGCAAGGTAATTGTGGTATAGCTACTTATAATCCTTTGGTTCAGTATCAAAAGGATTCTGAAGGAAAATTCATTTTGGATGCCAATGGAGAAAAGCAACTCATTTATAATGCCGATGGTACACCTTTTATAGTATATCGTCAGAATGGTAACGATACCGATCCTGGCTACAAGGCTAGTCAGGGAAAGGCTCGTGACTGGTATTTGGAGGGTAGCTTTAATTACTCTCGTGTTTTCGGTAAGCATACCGTCAATGCATTGATGCTTTATAACCAGTCCAAGCAATATTATTACTCTGGTTCCTCCTATCCTGATGTACCTCGTTCTTATGTGGGTCTTGTAGGACGTATCACCTATGATTACGCTAATAGATATATGGCTGAGTTCAACATGGGCTATAATGGTTCGGAGAATTTTGCCCCTGGTCGTCGTTTCGGTACGTTCCCAGCAGGTTCCATCGGATGGATTCTGAGCGAGGAGAAGTTTTGGAAGCCTATTTCTAAGGTTGCTTCTTTCTTCAAACTTCGTGCATCTTGGGGTCTTGTCGGTAACGATAAGACAGTTGATGCCATCCGATTCATGTATCTAGCCGATCCATATATCACTGGCTCCTATGGAACAACCAACAACATGACAAACTGGGCTGACTCATATGGTTATCTCTTTGGTAATGCACAGTCTGGTACCGTACAAGGAACCTCTGCCGTAGCAGGTGCTTACGAGTCCATCAAGAATAACCCAAATATTGGTTGGGAAAAAGCATTCAAGCAAGACTATGGTTTTGATCTCTATTTCATTGGCGACCGTTTGAAGACCACTTTTGATTATTACCGTGAGCATCGTACTGATATTTTGGTGCGTGACGCTACGGTGCCATCAACCATCGGTTTTACCATGCCTTATACTAACGCAGGAGAGACGAAGTCCTGGGGATGGGAACTCTCTGTGGGTTACAATGACAAGATAGGCAAGGACTTCCGATTCTGGGGTAAGTTGAATCTCTCTTACAATCAGAATGAAATCATCGAGATGAAGGAAGCTCCTCAGAAGAATGATTATATGTTGGCAAAGGGACATCGTATTGGTGCTCGCTCCATGTATAAGTTCTGGAAGTACTATGAGGGAGAGCAGACAAAAGCAGAATATGAGCAGACTTTTGGTAAGCCTTTCCCAACTCAGTTGGTTGCTAACTTGCAGCCAGGTGATTGCGTGTATGTCGATTTGGACAAGAATGGAAAGATAGATGAGAACGATATGACCCGTGATAATGGTTATACGGATGATCCTGAGTACATGGCAGGTCTGACGCTTGGTTTCAACTATAAGCGCCTGACTTTCAATGCTCAGTTGACTGGTGCTTGGAATGTGACACGTTATATTACCGATGTGTTCCGTCAGCCATTCTACTGTTCTTCCAATACGACCCAGGGTGGACTTCTTTCATACCATGTTAACAATACCTGGACTCCAGGAGTGAATGAGTCACAAGATGCGCTTTATCCACGTGCTACATGGTCGAATGCCGTTCAGAACTATGCAGGCTCTGACCTTTGGGAGAAGGATGCGAAATATCTTCGTCTGAAGACCGTATCGTTATCATACGACTTCATCAATCCTGCCTTCAAAAAGATTGGCATGAACAAGTGTGAGGTGACTTTGTCTGGTTACAACCTGCTCACCTTCACTCCTTACAAGTGGGGCGACCCTGAGACAAGGGCATCCAATGCACCTTCTTACCCATTGCAGCGTACATACACTATCAGCTTGAATGTGGGCTTCTAATCTTTAAAGGAAAATTATAAACAAAGAAACAATGAAACAAAATATATTATTTCGTACTGCCGTAGCCATGTTGCTTGCCAGTGCAGCCTTCACAGCTTGTACTGATACTATCGCTGTGGGAGATGCATCCCTCGACAAGGCGACAAGTTCTACTGCTACGATCGACTCTGTGTTCCAAAATGCAGAATATACCCGCCAGTTTCTTGTAGGTATCTATTCGAAGCAATACTATGGATTACCTTATTACAATGGTGGAACCAACATTCCTCATACAGCAAACCCATATACAGGAAAGATGGATGCCCTCACCGATTGTTGGCATGACTTTTGGAATGGTGCTGCTGTTTATCAGAAGTATTATACTGGCTCTTTGACTGCCAGCGTTGGTCGATCAGACGGTTTGGACGGACCTCTTTATTCTTACGACAAAGAGTTCCAGTGGAAGATTATCCGTTCTGCACAGATTTTCTTGGCTAATGTCGATCGTGCTCCAGAGACGGATATGACACAAGAAGAGAAAGATCGACTAAAGGCAGAGGCTCGTTGCCTAATGGTTTCGGCATTCTTTGATACCTTCCAGCATTATGGTGGTATCCCTATCTTGGATCATGCCTTGGAGACGAGCGAGGTGTCTGGCCAGTTCCCTCGTAACACGGTAGAGGAGTGTGTCAACTGGATGGTGGGCGAACTCGACAAGGCCATTGCAGAGAATGCTTTCCCTTGGATTACCGCTAACCCTGCTACCATGAATGGTCGTTGGACAAAAGCTGGTGCCATGGCTTTGAAGTGCAAGATTCTTCAGTTTGCAGCTTCTCCTATGCTCAATCCTAAGGATGGGAAACCTTACTATGACGGTATATCAGAGGACGTGAAACCTTTCGTCATGTACACAGATGCTTCCAAGTATCAGGAGCGTTGGGATGCTTTTGCCTCTGCCTGCGATGCTTTTTATGATGAATTGACACGAAATGGCAAATATCAGTTGGTTCAGGCAACTGTACCAAGCAGCGCCAACACTGCCGATAAGAGGGTACCTTACTATCGCCTGGCTTATCGCCAGGGATATTTCCTCAATGCCTCCACTGAAATCTTGCATTCTGTGCGCGTGCAGGGTAATGATATCAATACGGCAGGACGCTATTGCTGGCACTCTTGGTATTCTAAGTCTGTTCCACGCAATGCTTTTTGTCCAACTCAGGAGTATGTGGAGAAGTTCTCTTGGAGTGATGGAGAGCCTTTCAATTGGACCAACGCTGCCAAGAAGACCTATGCAAATCAGGCTACGGAACCTGATTCTACTATGGTCTATGATGATAAAGGAAATGCCACTATCACTGTGACCAACTTCGTGACGAACCCACGTACAGGTAAGATTACCCGTAACAAGAAGTCATTGCACACGATGTTCGTTGATGGTGACGTCCCTTCAGGAGGTCGCCAAATCAATACGGTTCTCACACGTGACCCTCGTCTGTATGAGGAGTGTATCGTGAATGGTCAGAATTTGAACCTTGACTGGACAACGGCTTCCATGTCTGGCTATCCTTGGGAACTTTGGTATAAGGGAAATGATGGAGGAACAGGTGTCTTGACACAGCAGAATACCATGTTTGGCTCTGGTTATGGATTTAATAAATATTACTTGGGAACAGGTGCTTACCCTGGCGACGATGCCGCCGATTCTTATCGTTATCCTACTCAATGGGTGGCCTTGTCCTTGCCAGAGTTTTATCTGCAATATGCAGAAGCTCTTGTAATGCGCTCCTCCAAGGATGTAGCCAAGGCTGTTAAGATGGTCGATATAGTTCGTTCTCGTGTAGGTCTTCCTACCATAGCGAAGAACTGGACTTCCAAGGATTATCGTGGGGCAAAGGGATATACGGCAACCACAGCTGCCGCTGCAGTTGAGGCTTCAGTTGCTCTTGCCAACGGTGAAACCTCTAATGAGTTCATCGAGGAATTGCTCGATGAGCGTGTTCGTGAGTTGGGACTTACAGATGCACACTGGTTCGATATGATACGTTACAAGCGCACCGACTGGATGACCAAGCAGCTCCATGGTTTGATGCAGTACCGTTTGATTCAGAAAGCAAAGGTGTTTGAGAGCCGCAATGCCGCTTGGGTGGGTTCCGATCGTGATAACGACCCGTCATCCCAGCAGCCTTTGTTCTTCTTGTGTTTCGTCAAGGACATAACGGGCAATAGCCGTTACCTTTGGAACAAAGACCCAAAAAGCAACGAGGTGAAGAAGTGGTTGCTTGACCCAATTCCACAAGTGGAAATCAACAAGCAGTATGGTCTTGTGCAAAACCCTGGTTGGGAGTAACAATCTCATGGGATAAACTAAGTAAAATGAATTCGTATATGAAAACAAAGAATATATTTATGTTGACATTGCTCGCAGGTACCACCCTGCCAGCAATGGCGCAGCAGGACATCATAGACACCCTGGCATTTAAGGATCAAACTGTCGATGTAGGTGCCAATCGCACCTTTACTCGCGAGCAATCTACGGGTGCCGTCAGCGTCATCACCAACAAGGATGTCAACAAGCGTGGCGCACGCAACATCGGTAATAACATATTGGGTTCTAGCTCTGGTTTGGTGAGCCTTGACGGAGCAGGTCTCTACAATGCGCAGAATCCTACTTTCTATATCCGTGGCATACAGTCTTCCAGCGGCAGCACCCCTCTTTTTATCGTGGATGGAGTGGAGCGTGCCATCGAGAATGTGGTAGCTGAGGATGTGGAGAACATCCAGATTTTGAAAGATGCGGCGGCTACTGCACTTTATGGTTACAAGGGTGCCAATGGCGTAGTTTTGATTACGACCAAGCATGGTAAATACAATACCAAGTCCATCACTTTCTCTTACGACCACGTGTTCTCTTTCTTGGCCAACAAGCCAGAAATGGTGGATGCCGCTACTTATGCTTCTGCTGTGAATGAGGCTTATCATAATCAGAAGGGTGGTGATGTGTATAGCAGCCAGGTTATCGGTGCTTACAGGGATGGTTCCAATCCTCTTTACTACCCTAACGTAAATTGGGTTGACGAAACCTTCCGCAATGTTTCCAACAACGATCGCTTCAACGTCGAGTTTAAGGGTGGTACCAGTAATTTCCGTTACTATACCAATGTGCAGTTGTTGACCAACAAGGGATTCGTCAAGAACTTCCAGAATGATGGCTATTCCACACAGAACAAATATACTCGTGGAACCTTGCGCTCCAATATGGATATTGACTTAGGCTTGAAGACTAAGTTGCATACCCATTTGTACGGCTTGTTGACTGAGCAGTCTCAGCCTGGTAGCCAGGCTGACCTTTGGAGCATGGTTTATAAGATTCCTGCCAATGCATTCCCTGTTAAAGTATCTGATGCCGTTTGGGGTGGCAACACTGTATATACTACCAATAACCCTGTGGCTCAAAGCCAAGGTGCGGCTTATTACAAGAATCACCAGCGCGCTCTCTATGCTGATTTGCAGTTAGATCAAGACCTTTCTTCTATTACGGAAGGATTGAGTGCACAGGCTCAGATAGGTTATGATACATGGTCGAATGTATATGAGGACCATTCCAAAACCTATCGTTACAGCTATTACGAGGTTCCTACCAATGGTGATGTCGTGGCTGCAGGCAATGCCACCATGTCTTCCATACAGGGTACGGACTCCAATATGGGTACGGGAGCTAACAATAATAACTGGATTCGCCGTTGCGTCTGGAATGCTTCTATCAACTACGATAGAACTTTTGCAGAGAAGCACAATGTATACGGACAGTTGAAGTATGATTATGAATACAATGACAAGACTGGTACCAACACCACTGTTTATCGTCACAATGTATCTCTCTTCGCTCACTATGGTTTCGATAGCAGATACCTCTTGGATGTTGCGCTCGTAGAGTCTGGTTCCAGCCGTTTGGCTCCTGGCAGTAAGTGGGCATTCTCTCCAAATGTTTCTGCAGCATGGAATATTTCTAACGAGGCTTTCATGAAGAACGTAAAGTGGATTGACTTCTTGAAGTTGCGTGCTTCTTGGGGTAACAAAGCTTTGGATGTGCTTCCTGGTGGCGATGTTTGGACCTATTACGACCAGTTTTATCTGATGAATGGTAACTCTTATCCATTTGATGCCACTTATACTGGTACACAATGGGGTAATACTTATCTCGGGACAGCACGTACTCAGGGACTCGGTCATGAGCAGTCTAGCAAGTTCAACGTAGGTTTCGATGCCACTCTCTTTGGCAGCTTGAATATTTCTGCTGATTACTACTACCAGCACCGTTACAACATCTGGTATTCTACAGCAGGCAGCTATTCAGGAGTCTTCGGATTGGATGCTCCTTATGAGAATGTAGGTGTCATCAACCAGAAGGGCTTTGAGGTATCTGCTGATTACAGCAAGAAGCTCAACAAGGATCTCACCATCAGTTTGGGTGCATCCATGACATTGAACAAGACCATCGTTGAGGAGCAGGCTGAGGCTCCACAGCTTTTTGCCAACACCTCTTCTACAGGCAAGCGATATGGTCAGGCATTCGGTTATGTAGCTGATGGCTTCTTCCAAAAGAGCGATGACTTGAATGGTGATGGAATAATCTCAACGTCAGAGATGAAGCAGTTGGGATATCCTATTCATAACTTTACCACTGTTTTTCCTGGTGATGTAAAGTATGTGGATTTGACCGACGATGAAAAAATCGATGCCAACGATGTCAAGGCAATCGGTCATAGCACGACAGCTCCTGATCTCTATTACAACTTCCATCTTGGTGCGGAGTACAAGGGCTTCGGTTTGGATGCTATGTTCCAGGGAGTGGGCAGATGGACTGGTTTCAAGACCACCAACGGACTTTATCGTTCTGCTGTGGCAAGCAACACCTTGTCTAAGTATCTCTATGAGAACTCTTGGTCTGCTGAGCGTGGCAACATGGAGAATCCTCTCTTCCCACGTCTTTCGGCTACAAGCAATGCTAACAACGACAAGAACAGTACGCTCAATATGTTTGACCGTAGCTACCTCAAGCTTCGTTATGTGGAGGCATACTATTACCTTCCACAGACATTGTTGGAGAAAATTGGCTTTATTAATAAGGTGAAGGTATATGTACGTGGTACTGACCTCTTCACGCTCGACCATCTCGACAAGGCTGATGCTGCTGCATACGGCACAAGTCAGCCGCTTACAAGAAGTCTCCAGGTTGGAGCTGCTGTAACATTCTAAAATTAAGGAATTACGATTATGAAAGTATATAAGAAACTATTTAGCTTTGCATTGGCTGCCATGGCATTGTCTTCCTGCAACATGGACTACCATGAATATACAGCCAATGACAAGGAATATGTTCAGCGTTCATTCGCTTATGTGGGTGGACTGATGACAACGATATATGCCGACATTGATACGGATTGGGGCAATCTTTCTGGAGCTATGCTTTCCTCTGCCACCGATGAGTCGGAGTATAGCCATGATGGTAACTCAATAGAGGATTTCTACAATGGTAACTGGAGTGCGATAAATCCGCACCAGACTATTTGGAAGTCAGCATATGAGGGTATCACTTATTGTAATGAGGTAATTGATAATTGGACGGGGTTGACTTTCGACCAGTTCAAGTACAACAAGGACTATGAACAGCAGATGTTCCTCTATAACAACTATCAGTATGAGGCTCGCTGGGCACGTGCTTATTTCTATTTCACACTGGTTCGCCAGTATGGTGGAGTGCCTTTCAAGATTCATAATACCACTGGTTCAGAAGAGACGATGCTGCCTCGTACCAATGCTGATGAAATCTTCGACTTTATCAGCGAAGAGTGTGATAGTATCAAGGACAAAATCATAGACGACTATGCTGGCAACAAGGAGATGATTCTCGCCAAGGCAGAGACAGGACGTGCCAATAAGTATGCCGTCCTTGCCTTGAAGGCGCAGGCTGCCCTTTATCAGGCTTCTCCTCTCTTTACACAGGATAAGACCGACGAACAGAAGAAAAATCTTTGGGCTAAGGCAGTGGCTGCCAACAAGGAACTCATCGATGAGGCCGAGAAGAAGGGTTATGGCTTGGCTACCAACCTGGAAGACCTTTGGGGTAAGGAATATTATTCAGATGTTTCCAGTACCAAGGAGATACTCTTTGCCCGTCGTACTGCTTCTTCCAATTCCTTCGAGGGATATAACTTCCCTGTAGGTTATTCATCTGGTCAGGGTGGCAACTGTCCAACTCAAGACCTTGTGGATGCTTTCGAGTGTACCGATGGCAAGAGTATTTCTGAGAGTCCTCTCTATGATGCGAACGATCCTTACGCCAACCGCGACCCTCGTCTTGCCAAGACTGTCGTAGTGAACGGCGAGGCATGGCCTAATGATTTGGCTGCTTATAATAGCGAGCATCCAACCATCGAGACCTATGTTGGCGGTTATCACTCTCGTACGGGTAATTCGGCTGGTAAGTCATACGCTACTACCACCGGTTACTATCTGAAGAAGTTCTGTAATCCAGACCAGATTCTCCGTGCCCGTTCTGGTTATGCCGTAACTACATCACCTCACGGTTGGTTGACCTTCCGTATGGGTGGCATGTACTTGAACTATGCTGAGGCTCTTTATCAGTATTTCAAGGCTTGCGGTAATGGAAATGCGGCAGATGCAAGTGGTGCTGTGGAATATAAGGATGCAGAAGGCAATGCACAGAGTGTTACTGTTCCTGCCACTCAGACTGCAGCCAAGATGGCTAGTAAGACCCGTGAACGTTCAAGCATGCCTGCTTTTGCTACTGGTATGACCAACGATGAGTTCTGGGCTGAGTATAAGAACGAGCGCCGTGTGGAACTTGCCTTCGAGGGACACCGTTTCTATGACGTGCGTCGTTGGATGGAGGATGGCGATAAGTTTATGCACATCCACCGTATGGAAATCACCAAGAATGAGGATGGTACCTTTACATATAATAAGGTGCCTGTTACCCGTGGTGAGGGACAGTGGGAAAGCAAATGGAATCTCTTCCCATTTAGCCAAACAGAAATATTAAAGTCGGGTAATGCCATCGAGCAGAATCCTGGCTGGTAATAAATAGAAATTTGAGCTATCTACGCAAATCATGAGTCTTGCTCGCTAGCAGACTTATGGTTTGCTGAAGGTGGCAAAGAATATACTGACAATTTTTTAATAACAACTTTAATTTTAAACAAGATGAAAAAGTTTACTTTTATTGCATTGCTTATGCTCATCGTATGTTCGATGGCAAAAGCCGACGACAAGTACTTCTTCAAGGTACCAACTGACAAAATGGATGCTGGTTGGGTAGTGCAGGATCAAGGTAACTTTGCCTCTACCCCAGGCAAGGAATATCTTGAGGTGCAGAACAAGAAGAATGGTGGACGTATGCTCAACTACTTCTGGAACGAGGATGCCTGGAAAAGTGTGGATCCAGCTACTCTTCCTAACAGTACTTACAAGTTCACCATGGACTTGAATATGTCTAACATGGCTAATCGTGCAGACATGGAGTTTGATCTTCTTCCAGTGAACGCTTGTTCTGCGACTGACAAACGTGTTTCTTCTCACAATTTCCATTGGTTTAATCAAGAAGGTGAGGATTATTTCTTCCGTTGGAGAGTTGGCGAAAAGCCTGCTGCCAACAATGGTGATTTCACCATTTTAATTAATGAGAATCCTAAAGCAAATAATGATTGGCCTAAAACAGAAGATGTTGAGGAAACTTTCGTTATGTCAAGCCAGAAGACTTACAAGTTTGCTGTTGTTATCAATACAGAAGCTAAGACTGCAACTTACACTATCGCAGATGAGGAAGGTACAGTCCTGAAGACTGGTGTTCATAATTATGTTTGTGAAGAGAATCGTGCCGGTATCTTCGTATTCAGTATGAATGGTGTTTCTACTCACCAGCTCTCTAACATTGGTCTTGCTTATGAGGCAAATGGTCCATTCGCCAACGAGCCAACTTCCGAATTGTTCTCTTTGGTAGGTGTTGAGCGTGATTATTATGTAAACTTCCAGGAGGGAGAGACTTTGCACTGGAAGCAGCTTGGTGATGCTACTGATGTTATTACTGGTGATACTTATAGCAATGGTGAGGAATATGAGAAGTCTTATGAAACTGCTGATGAGAAGACTACGTTTGAGCCTGGTAATGGTGAGTATCTAGGTCATAAGATTATCTATTGTACACAGTCTGGTAACTTGGAAATGTGGACAACTCTCGATGATGGCACCGAATCTCAGCATGTTATTGTTCCTGTAACTTGTGAAGAAGTACAGATGCCAGCTCCAGTAGCTACCATTACAAATGTAAAGGAAGGATTTGCCAAGGAATATACGCTTACAGTAGACAACTCCAATACATTGTTGAAACCTACTGTGACCATTCACTATAAGAAGACAGAAAATGGTAAGTCTGAAGAAGGTAATGTACTTACTGGCGAGAAGGTAACTTTGGATGGCAAGGGCTCTTTGGAGATTTATTCTTGGGATGGTACTAACCCTAATGAGTATTATACACGTTCTGCATCTCAGACCATCAATAATGATGTCGAGTATGTAGAGGCTGGTACAACTAACTATGAATGGTCTAAGGATGTTTGCGACAATGGCAAGGATGGTTTTACCACAGTAAACGTCGCAATGGATTATAAGACTAACGCTGATGGAACAAAGACTGCTCAGTCTCACTGGGAGCGTGTATATTCCAACGAGAAGTATGGCTTTGATGCAGAAGGTAACCGTGAAAATTGGGTGGCAGACAAGGACTATGCTCTTGTAAGAGAAGGCTTTGGTTTCTTCGAGACAAGTGCAGTGGCAGATTTCTCTGCTAACTGGAATGCCCTTCAGCCAGAAGATGCAACAACCGCTTTTGCTCCGTTGGCTCCAACAGCTGATTTCATCGCAAACTCTAAGTATGATGCAAGTTTATGGAGAATTATGCCATTGGAGGGTATCGTTTATTACAGCACAGCTGTTAACAATGCAGGCTTGACACTTGATCCAAAATATACTTCTGACGATCCTAACAAACCAAACTTCTACATCGTTCACACACGTGGAGGCTATGATCGCCCAGACAAGGGTGATGCCAATGCATACGCAGTTTATGAGGCAGGTAAGAGTTTTGACCTCTATCGTTACGAGGCTGCTATCTGCGATGTACGAATCATGACTTACAAGGGCTTTGCTCCTAACACAACAGGCATCTCTTCAGTAAATGCTGCTGAGGTTGCTGCTCCTGCTGTTAAGAAGGTGATGACAAAGGATGGTCTCGTAATCGTTAAGGGTAACAAGACATTCTCTTTGTCTGGTGCTCAGATGAAGTAATATCGAAATTACGATAACATAAATAATAATTAAGGGTGCAGCAATGCACCCTTTTTTAGTTCTTAGATGCTGTTTTTCTCAAAAAATAACGCCTAAAAAAGCAAAAAATAGCAGAATGATGCTTTTATTTTGAGTTTCAAGTGGTTGTGGCAGTCGTTGGCTTTAAGTGGCATAGACGAGGAAATGCAAAAAATGCAGATTGATGAAATAGAAACGCTTTCAAATCATTACCTCGAAGAAACGCCCTAATAAGCATTTTTAACGCTGACGGTTCATATTTCCCCATTCTGCGTAAGTTTAGGTTTTGCCATGCAGCTCTCATAGTTTAATTTTGCACCGAACAAAAAAGTAAGAATTATGAGATGCACTTTCAAGACAGTCTTCTATGTAAATGGAAGCAAGGAGAAAAACGGAATTGTCCCTATCATGGGGCGAGTGACAATCAACGGAACTATTGCACAGTTCAGTTGCAAGCAGAGCGTGACCAAGGCAATCTGGGATGCCAAGGGCAACAGAGCCATTGGCAAGAGCAAGGAAGCCAAGGAGGTGAACTTTGCGCTTGACAACATCAAGGCTCAAATCGCCAAGCAT
>JAIJUV010000281.1 GCA_022732315.1 Prevotella sp. | reverse complement strand
GGTTTCCTTCACAAACTTTACCCAATAGTGTGGGCGAAAAGTGATGTGCATGAACACTCGTGTTTCATCATCTGCGAATTCCACACGATAGATGTTGAGCTGAGACTGACGAGGATCATTAAATAGCTGGTTCGATTCAGCTACTGGTTTTTCCCAGACAATAGGTTTCTTGCCATTCCCTGCCCAGCAAGTGCAGAGCCAGATGGCTGCAATAAGTACACAAAAGATTCTTTTCATAATTCGATTATTTTATTGGATTGATACTATTTAAAGCAGTATATATTAATTAGTATAACGTTACTTAACTGACCCCACTTTAAACAGGCCTTACTTTTTAAAGTGGGGGCAATAATTTATTGTTCATATGCTTTTTGATAAAGCGACCCACATGATTCTCTTGTAGAGTTGTTGGGAGGGCTTTGAATATTTTCTTTTGATTCGAAGAATCTTTTATCAAATGCTGATAGAACAGATAGCAGATGATGCCAGGAGAATGGATATTGCTGAGTGCGTAAGCCGTATACTTGCGCTCGTCCCAGCCATCATGGTTCTTGCTTTCCTCTTCCACCCACTGCTTATAGAAACTTGATCCTGTGAGGCTGTAGCAACCATTGTGTACGCTTAGCTCTGCTATCTCTCCTGGTACAAAAGGTATGTCTATCCATGCCGAGCAGATGGTTCCATCTTTCATCAGTGCTCTCACTCTTCCCATGGTAATGTCCTTCAGGTCGTGCTTGTATGAGAAGTTAGTGCCGTTGGTAGCCACAAGAATGGGCTCTACATACATATCTGTTTCGTCTTTATAACTGATAAAGTAGCCACGATCCCAAAGCTCTGGGTCACGCTTGCCAATAATCTCAAAGTTGCCTTTCAGGTTGGTCTGAGCATCTTTTAGCATCTTGGTCAATTGCTCATTAGGCACTTCTTTTTCTTCTTTAATCTCTTCTTTAGGAGCTGCCTTTTCTTCTTGGGTGTCTATTGGGGTAAGATCAATTGTATAATGGTTGGCATTATATGGTTGCTGTTTTATTTCGTCAGCTACGCGGTGCTTGTTTAAAGGAGCTTTTCCTTCTACGATGCAGATGTTTCCTTCATAGCCTTTTTCGTTAACCCAACCATTCTCTACGATATGGTCCCATTCTATGGCACAGACTCTGCGCATGCCAGAGTGACCCATTTGTTGGCGATTGATAAGGACGCTATATGCCGAGAAATTTCCAACCATAATAAGGTCGTTGCCTACGGATATGTCAAAGTTCATCCATGTCTCCAGTGGGTTGTTGTTTCCATCCACCATATAGTAAAAGTCAGTTGCTGGCTGATTGCAATCTTTTTGAAAAGCCTTGTTGATTTTGTCCAGTTCCTTGAGAAACTTGTCTTTCTTGAGAGTTTTAAAGCGATATTTTTTCCAACTCCATTGTGCTGTGTCACCAACCTCATTTTTTGCTCCTGATTGATTCATGGTGAACGCCTTGTTGCTTACCAATTTCTCCAAAGCCTCTTTGAAATAAGACTTTTGTGCCTGTGCTCCCATTGATGAGAACATCATGAGCAATAAATATATGATATACTTTTTCATGTTCTTTGTTCTTTATTGTTTATACCTTATTATATATACTTTCTTTAGAGTTTAACGGTGATTCGCCGTATTTGTTGGCGGTCATCCTCACTTTGCACGGCATTGCATGTAGTGGCTTGAACCTCTGCTGTCTGCATTTTGAAAAGATGCTCTTTGGGCAAGGTTGACATAGGGAAGAGTACCGGACCTTTTTCTTCGGTGTCTGGCATGTCATCTCCAAACTCAGCTTTAGGCTTAGCCTCCCTTTTGGGAGCATTTAGCTTGGCGAAAGTTTTTTTCTTCTCGTATGTTCTGCTCTCTTCTGTGATGTCTTTTTCTGCTGTATTTTCCTTTTCTGCCGTCAAACTCTTTTCTTGCATCATTGCTTTTTGCATCGGCTGTGTAGCCTTTCTCACAGCCATTGTCGCATTGCCCGACGCAGAAGTGGTATCCTTGGGTGGTTGCAGGATGATAGCGATGATGCCAGCCACGCATGCTGCGCAAATCCATGGAAAGATACGCAAGGTGCGATGGCTGACCAAGCTCTTCCTTGCCTTCTCTATTACTTGTTGCTTGGTTTGGGAGGAGGCATGGAAATCACATTGAGGTTGGAGCAGTTGCTCTATATCCTCAAATCCTTTGTCATTATGGATGTTCATTTGATCTTTCATATACTTTTCTCCTTTCTGAGTCGTTGTTGGATATGTTGGATGGCATAGCGATAGCGAGATTTCACGGTAGCTTCTGGTATCTCCTCCAGTTCGGCTATCTCTCGGAACGTCAAGTTGTCGTAACATTTCATTCTTACGATTTCCGCTTGCTCCTGTGGAATATCTTCCAGCAGTTTTGATATTCTGAGAAATTCCTCGTGTATTTGTTTGTCACCATTGCTGTTAGGTATGCTTGCCGCTTCATTGATAGCAATGATTTGCGGACGTTTTTTGCGCAAGTAGTCTCGGCATGCGTTGCTAACAGAGCGAATGATGTAGCGGTCCAACTCTTCCACTTGTTGCCCTTCTTTCAGTTTCTTGAAAGCTGCAAGCAGCACCTCTTGCACAATATCTTCTGCATCCTCACGTTGCCCGATTCGAATATAGGCAAAACGAAATAGCCAGTCTTGCCGATTGTCGACAAGACTCTCCAGTTGTTTTATGAGTTTTGGGTTGCCTATATTCATTCGTTTCTTGTTTTTATGTTTCTAACTTTACTCATATAAACGTATATTTCTCAAAAAAGATTTTAAAAAAAACTCTTTTTTTTCATTTATTTGTTACTATTGTGATTGTTTATGTAAAAATGAATGCTACGAAGTATGGAACATAAGAAGATAGTGATAGCTTGCGTAAAAAGAATAGGCACGCATCCTTTCGTGGGTGCGTGCCTATACCTTTTATTATATGCTACCTTTAAATCACCTTGACTCTCTGTTTACCTTCTCTTCCATCTATCACAATCTTCTCGAAAACGATGGCTGGGTCGTTTGGAGTGAGGGTGAGGGTGTGGATGCCGTCGCCGGTGGCTGGCAGCTCTAGCTCTATCACCTTGTCCACGATGCGAGTGGCTATCGTTGGATAATAGATATTGTAGATGTTCTCCGGCTTCTCGTTCAAATCTTT
>JAIJUV010000280.1 GCA_022732315.1 Prevotella sp. | reverse complement strand
GTACGGCAAGGAAAGCATCGACAACGTGAAAGAGAATCCTTATCGCCTTGCAGATGACATTTGGGGCATCGGATTCAAAACTGCTGATGGCATTGCCTCTAAGATGGGCTACGAGAAAAACGATTTGAGACGTTGCAAAAGTGGCATAAGCTATACATTGAATGAACTTTCTAACGAAGGACATGTATATGCTATAGAAGAGCAGCTTGTAGAAGCAGCCAAGAAACTGCTTGAAGCGGACGAAGAACCTATCAGACAAGCCATTTCAGAAATGATTGCTTCGGAAGATCTCATCCGTGAGAATGAAGCCATCTATCTGCCTCCATTCTATCATTCAGAACGTGGAACGGCAAAGAAACTCTTGACCTTAATAAATAGTCAAGGAGCAAATAATCTCGGATTAAAGGCTGATATCAAAGCGATTGAAAAGGTCTCTGGTATAGAATATGACGAGGTTCAGATTGCAGCTATCCAACAAGCGGTTCGCTCGAAAGTGATGGTACTGACCGGTGGTCCTGGTACAGGTAAAACCACCACCACGCAAGGTATTATTGCTGCGTATAAAACGGCAGGAATGAGAATTTTGCTTGCAGCACCTACTGGCCGTGCGTCCAAGCGAATGAGCGAAGCTACCAATATGGAAGCCAAGACCATTCACAGACTGTTGGAGTTTAATCCGCAAGATGGTTACAAACGTAATGAGGAGAACCCACTGGAAGGTGATGCGCTGATTGTGGATGAGTGTTCTATGATTGACATCATATTGATGTATAATCTGATGAAGGCTATTCCCGAACACATGCGCTTAGTGCTTGTGGGTGATATTGACCAGTTGCCAAGTGTTGGAGCTGGCAATGTTTTGCGTGACATCATTGACTCCGAGAAGATTCCCGTAGTTCGACTAACTCGCATCTTCCGACAAGCTCAATCCAGTAGAATCGTCATGAGTGCCCATGCCATCAACCAAGGGCGTTATCCTGATACGAGCAACGGCAAGCAGACCGACTTCTTCTTCATCAAAAATGAAGACCCGGAACAAGTGGCCGAAGAAATAGTAAAACTTGTGAAGTATCGCTTGCCTAAAGCTTACAATCAGCCTTTAAGCAATATCCAGGTACTTACGCCGATGCAAAGAAGTGTGGTAGGTGCAGCCAACCTGAACATGATGCTACAGCAAGCACTCAATACAACTACATTGGGCATCAGCCGTGGTGGTACGACCTATAAGTTTGGTGACCGTGTGATGCAAATACGTAACAATTACGATAAGAATGTGTACAATGGTGACATCGGAACTGTAGAAAAAGTCAACATAGAAGACCGCACACTATGTGTCAACTTTGACAACAATCTGGTGGAATATGAAGCAACGGAGCTTGATGAACTAACATTGGCCTATGCTTCTACCATTCACAAATCGCAAGGTTCTGAATATCCGATTGTGGTAATCCCAGTTTTGATGACTCATTTTGTGATGCTTCAGCGCAACCTCATCTATACAGGCATTACCAGAGCTAAGAAAATCTGTGTGCTTATCGGCCAGCCCAAAGCTCTCGCTTATGCAATACGCAATCTGACGGTAATCAACAGAAACACCAAGTTGAAAGAACGACTGCGTGGAGAGATAGAAGCGAACAATGATTCTGGTCTCCACATCAGCAGTAGATACATACTTCCTGAGGAACAGCCAATGATGGCTGCGGAACCAGAGCCAAATCCAGGCATTAGAAGTAATATCAAATGATCATATATATAGCAAGAAAGATGTATTTTTTTCTGATATGGTAAAGGTGTTTAGTATAACAGATATAAAATAATTGGATAAAAATGAGAAAAGAATCAAGAGCTATGGATAGTGGGTGGGCATTGGAAGTAATGCACAAGGCTCCGTATATAACTGTCAGTTTTATTGACGAAGACGGCAATCCATATGGCTTACCTCTGTCGCTCGCATCTGATGATGATGTGAACTGGTATTTTCATGGTGCCTTGGAAGGCAAGAAATTGGAGGCAATCAAGGCTCATCCAGAGGTTTGCCTTTCGGCCGTAACCCGTTGTGCGCCTACGGTTGGTCCGAAGGACGGCAGTTTCACCCTGCAGTTCAAATCAGCCATTGCATTCGGCAAGGCTGAAATCGTGACCAAGGATGCAGAGAAAATTCATGGTCTCCGACTAATCAGTGAACGTTTCCTTCCTCAACACATGGATGCTTTCGACGAGAGCATCGCCCGTTCCCTATCACACACGGCCGTAGTTCGCATCACACTTACTGAGCCACCAACCGGCAAGCGCAAGCAGTATGATAAAGAAGGCGTGGAAATGAAATATGGCAGAATGGAATAAAGAGGCAATTGCTCCTTCTATGTTGCATTATAAAACAAAGAATTTATGACTTCACTTCAAGAAAGACTGTTCGCCATGCAGGATAACTACCACACTTAGCAATATTTGTGGTACTTTTGTACGGAAATCAAGCGAATAATTATGAAACAAGATACTTCTACATATTACGTTTGGATAGGTGGTTCATGTGATTATGGCCATAAAGAGCGAGCTGGTGGTGCTGCCGTTGTGATCGAGCATAACGGCAATATCATCAGTCGTGATGTAATCAGCGATCTACACACCACAGAGTTCCGCATGATGCTAACCCTCATGATCAAGGTAATGCAGGAAATACCGGAAGGTTCCGACATTCTCTTCCTGACCAACGCTGCCTATATTCAGAACTTTGACAAGACTCCAACGGCTAAATCTGCCAATCCGGACTTGATCATTCAATGCATCGAGGAAAAGAAAAGGCACAACTCAGTCGGAGTCAAGATTGTGCAATACCACAAAAGCCCATTGCTGATAGAAACCCACGATAGGGCTACGGAAGCAACCTCTAGATTAAGAATAAGGTTAAATCATGTTAGCTCTGCAAACAAAATTCATTCATAAAATCACATTTCTGAATATTTTTTGTATTTTTGCAGATATATTGCGCTAATATGGGAGTTGAGCATGGCTTATCCTCCCAGATTATAGGCGCATCATTATCAAATGATTAGAGCATGAAACAGATAGAAACACTCGTCTTTGATTATGGAGGTGTCATCGTGAACATTGATGATGCCTCTGTTGTAAAAGCCATGGAGAGCCTGGGCGTTACGGCGTTCAAGCGACTAATCCATGTC